>DATJYJ010000558.1:0-31442 GCA_035578025.1 Verrucomicrobiia bacterium | reverse complement strand
GGAGTGACGGTGAGGCCGGCGGCGTCGATGATACGGCGGGCCGTGAGGGGCGCAGTGGAGATTTCGGCAATCTTGCCGGCACGGACGCCGATGTGGCGGACGGCATCGAGGTTGGTGGCAGGGTCGAGCACGCGGCCGTTATTGATGGCGAGATCGAGCGGCTGGCCGAGGAGCGGAGCGGCGAGAAGGAACGGCAAAACGCGTGTCATGAAAGGATTGTATATCCTCTGTCCATAGAGTTTCGGGGGCACAGGCAGGGGGGCGCGCCGGCTGGGAGAACGGTGGGGATGGGCGGACGGCTAAAGGCGATCGTCCGCCCCACTTGGTGTATGATCGGCGAGGAGGATGGCTATGGCAAGTCCGGCACTGGAACCGAAGTCGTGTACGCTGAAGGTCAATCTGTTTTCGGGCTCCCGAATGCCGCTTGCGCCCGGAGGCAACATTTTGCTGACGGTCCGCAACGGCAACCAGCAGAACGTCAACCTGCGCAACAACGGCTTTGTCGACGAGCCCAGCATTGACATTACGGGTCTGCCGTTCTTCGGCAATGCCGGCGACGACTACGCCGTGATCGCGTCCGGCAAGGGCTATGACCAGGCTGGATTCTTTCCGGTGAAGACCAATCCGGCCAACCCCGCGATCGTCGACATTATGCTGCTGAAGAAGGACGGGGGATTCAACTTTCACAATGCGAGCTGGAGCCTGTTGAAGCAGAATTATCCGGCTTACGCCGGCCTGCTCGCCGCCGGGACCGCCGACGATAATGCCGCGGCGGACCGGTACGGGCAACTGATGGAAAATCGGGCGCCGGTTCTGGCGTCTTACTTCAACCTGGTTACGGCGATGTCGCAGATCCACCTGCCGGTGAAGACTCCCCTCGACTACATTCGGGAGTTGATCTGGGATGATCCCGCGCACGCCATGGCGCAGGACCGCTTCTTCGGCTGGTGCGATCCGGCGATGGTCGACCAGGTGGCGCAGGCGGCGGCGCAAGGGCAGTTTTCCGCAGAGGTGGGAACCGCGCTGTTCCACACCGGGGCTACAAGAAGCTGGAAGCAGATTCAGTTTGGCGAGGCCAATGTGCAGCTGACATTCCACGAGCATGACACGAAGACCATCGATGGGCTCGAGTGCGTGATGGTGGAACCGGACATCGATTATTACAAGGACCTGGGAGCGCACGCGCTACTGGAAGTGGTCACCAACGCTCTGACGCATTCGCTGACCGATCCGAAGCAGGTGTACGTGCTGCGATGGATGGCGGGGCGGCACGCGGGGGTGCCCAATTTCGAGCCGCCTTACACGATCGAGTGAGCGGCTACGGGGTGCCCATGGAGGGCAAGCCGAAGGGGTCGTACTGGCGCTCCACAAATTGGGCGGTGAAAGCGATGAACCGCATGCGCGCCTGCAATTGCAGGACGGGGTCGCCCGTGCCGGTAACCTGGAACGACGCCAGGAATCCGGCGAGATTCGAGACCGCGGCAAGATCCTCGAACGTGCGGAATTTCAGGTAGCCGATCCCGATTTCCGTCTGCCCCTGAAAGACGTGGGTATAAAGCGTGGTGTAGTCGCCCAGCAAGTCGGCGATGGGCTGAACGCCTGCGTCCTTCTGCATGTACTTCACGCCTTCGAGGGTGTAGCGGCTGCCCGAGGTATCCGCGAATTCGAGGTGGTAGCGCATTTCGGCCTCGCCGGTCGCGGGATTCACGCGGAGATAGTTGAACGTGCTTTTCGAGTCGTCAACCGGGAATGTGGCCGGCGCCTGATCGCCCAGCTTGCCGAACGTGATCGTACCTTTGAGCTGCGCTTCGTGCTCGTAGCCATCGACGAACTCGTTTATGTCGCGAATGGTCATCCCCACGTTGAACTGGCAGGCGACGGCGCCATCCGGCGTTCCGGAGGCAGGGATGCGATTGGCGATGGTGAGGTCTCCCGCGCGGCCAGGCTCGGGCGTGCTTGCGCCGGGGAAGAACCATCCGACCATTTCCTCGTCGAAGGTCAGGCCGATGCCGTCCGGCAGTTGCGCGTCGAGGAAGGGGCGGAGCAGGGAATTCGTGGGCAGCGCAGCTTCGCTCATTCGGGTCAGGATGTAGTAGAAGCCGAACTGGCCGCCGGCCTCGGTGTGGAAAAGGCCGAAGGACGAGTTGCTCACCACCGGCCTGATCACCTCGGGCAGCGTGGTAATGTATTTGCCCACCATGAAGTCGGGGGTGACCGTGCGGATCTCGTCGTGGAACGGAGTGAAATCGTTCAACTGGAAATGGTCCTTGAGGAATGACGGTGTGACCAGTCCTTCCATCAGGCCCATCAGTTCGTAGCGCGCGACAAAACGGTCCGGCAGATTCTGGAATTGCAGATAGGCGATGCCGCCGGCCTGGTTGGCATTGGAGATCACGTCCATGCGCCACACGCCGTCGAGTCCCGCCGCGGTTGGCGATTCGCCCGCGGCGAACAACGCAGCATGGTCGTCGACCTTCATGTTGTTGAAGCCATACCGCCGGGACATGGGGAAGGTGAACTGGCGCGCTCCATTGGGATAAGAGCCCAGATACACGCGGCCGATCAGGAGATCTTCGTTGATGATCTTGAATATGTCGTAGAACTCCTGCCACGGCGGATCGAGGTAGCGCAGGAGGACGTACTTGCCGGGCTCGAGGGTGCCGGTATCGTGGCCGGCTTCGATCTCTTCCAGGCTGTTGCGCGCGTTGATGCGGCCCTCGCTGTCGCTGGTGACTCCGATGTACTTGTCGCCCTGCTTGTGGAACTCCTTCTTGAACCCGATGAAGATGGCGGTGGACATGGCATTCAGCACGTGGCCCGCGGGGAAGTAACCCTTCCAGCACGTGTCATTGCGAATGGTCTTACTGGCCGTGTCGATGACGGGGGGGCCGCCCTGGTTGACAAGGGTATCGATGCCCATGGTCGGACAGCGGCGGAAGAGGGCTTCGAGCTGGCCTTCGTTGTAGGTGATCACGTCGAGCGGGTCGATCGCCGACATGCTGACCAGGCCGGCGGGCTGGGGATATGGATTGCCGGAGAGCTGCTGGATCTTCCGTGCCACAAAGCGCTCGGTGAGCGCGGAGATGGTGAGGAAGGGATTCACGCCCAGGGCACTCGGGACCACCGAGCCGTCGGTGACGTAGAGGCCGTCGTGGACGCTGCCGTCGCCGGCGAAGACACGGCCGAAGGGATCGACGGCGCCCTGGAGGTAGTCGTCGCCCATGGGACAGCCGCCGAGAGGATGCGCGGTAATCAGGTGCCGAAGTTTGAAGAAGCTCCAGGTGGGATTGGAGATGAAGCTGGCTTCCAAAGCGCGCGCGTGTCGCCGCAGCTCCTCGTTCATGCGGGTGAAGATCTGCTGCTGGCCGCCCTGATCCCAAGAGATGCGAATGCGCCCATCAGGCTCGGTCCACGGCGCTTCGAAGAGAATGGTTCCGCGAGCGTTGTCATGGCCCATGACGAGGTAGAGCATGGTGTGGTTCAGGGCGCCGTTGGGGTCGTGGAGAGGATCGAGCGGATCGAGGTCACGTCCCAGCCGGTCCTTTTGCGCCTGCTCGTTGCCGGTGACGGTGTCCTGGCCGCGGAGCAATCCGAAGACGGCCTTGCTCGCCTGCACGGAGGCGAAGGGAAACGAGAAATCCTCGACGGAGATACGCTCCGTTTCGGGCAGGCCGGCGGTGTACCGCACAATGCCCACGATGTTCGGTCCGGGTTCGGGGGAATCGCCGGGACCGGGCTTATCGGCGACCGCGTAGCCGAGGACGTTGGTCGCCATGGTGCCGTTGTATGCCAGACCGAAGAAATCTCCGTTGCCGCTGAATTTGGTGCCCAGGGCTGGAGACACGCTCAGCCCGTGCATCTCCGAGCGGAGGAGGATCTCGGTGGAATTGAGAGAGCCGGCGGACAGGATGATCTCATGGGCATCCAGCGTGAAGGAGTGGCCTCCGCTGTCATCGACGTGCTTTCCGTGGATGCGCCAGCCATCGGGGCGCTTCTCGAGCCACTCGACCTTGGTCTGGGTGAAGATGGTGGCGCCGGCATTGGCAGCCATGGGCAGGTAGTTCATGTAGAGCGTATTCTTCGCCCGGACGTTGCATCCCGTCACGCAGTTTCCACAATTGATGCAGGGCTTCTGCTCGACGCCATATGTATTCGGCCCGTCGACTGTAAAGTTGACGACGATATCGAGCGGCTGGGCGTGGATGCCGAGTTGCTGGGCGCGGCGATCGAGCGCCTGCACCTTGGCCAGTTGCATGGCGTTCGGGTGAGGATTGGCGGCCAGGGCGTCGTGGGCGCGCTGATAGTACGGCGCGAGCTCGTCGAAGGTGATGGACGACGGCCAATTGAACTGCTCGAACACTTCGCGGTCGGGCCGGATGGCGACGTTGGCGTTGATCAGCGACGTGCCGCCGAGTCCCGACCCTTTGATGACTGAGATGTCGGGATAGTTGAGGAGCTCGTAGAGGCCGAGCGGATTGAGGTCGCTGCGGGTGGCGCCCAAGACATCGGTGGGCGATTCGGGGAAGGTGCCGGGCTCCCACTCCCTGCCGCGCTCCAGAATGCAGATGGAAAGTCGGGGGTTGAGATCGGCGGAGGCCAGGCGTGCGGCCGATATGGCGCCTCCATAGCCCGAACCGATGATGATGAAATCGTAAGCGCTCTTGCGCCGCTCCCAGGGTGTTGCGAGCATCTCTCTCCTCCTTGTGTGTTTAACGCGGCCCCGCTGCTATAGGCCGCTCAGCATGTCGCGGAAATAGGTATTCAGCAGGCGGCCGCCCGGGTCGTAGCTCCGGCGCACCTCAGCGAAGGTTTTGAGGCGATCGCCCAGGGCCTGCTGCACTTGGGCGGGCGTGATCGAGTCGGTCTGGTTGAATAGCGGGATCCCGCCGTGCGCCGAGCAGAACTGGTTGTACGCAATCAGGAAATCGGACCAGCCGGGATTTCCGGTAGAGACCGGGTCGATGGTCATGACCGGGTTGTCGTAAGAATAGGAAAGCAACGAGCTGCGGTCCTGCGAGATCCAGTAACCGACGTTCAGCATGTTTGTGCGGTAGCCCTTCTGCTGGTAATACTGCCTGCAGAAGGCAAAATACGCGGTGAGAACAGACGCGTAGGCGGCTTCGGGGAACGCGGAGAGGCTGAAGGTGTAGCGGCTGTCGTTGGCGACGGGCGGGTAGCGGATGATCTGGTCGGTGGCGACGGTGTTGTCGTTCGAGACCAGGTTTTCCAGTTTGAACCGCCATACGGCGCAGAACGAGTCGATCACGCCGTAACGAACGTCCTTGTCGGAAATGTCGCGCTCCACCTGCGAGCAGAAGAGCGGGCCCGCGTTGGCCCACATATAATTTCGCAGGGGCCAGGCGATGCGATCGGGGTCGCCTTCGGCGGCGGGATTGTAGTGGCGGAACTCGATAGTGATCAGGTTGTCGAAGGGGAAGATGTAGTACATCATGGATTCGCCGCGCTCCTTGAATTCGGTCAGGCGCGCGGCGAATTCTTCGAGCGAGTAGGTCTCGTGGCGCACGGCCAGGGGCAGGATCGGGCGCACGCGGAAGGTCACTTCGTAGACGATGCCGAAGGTGCCGTAGCTGGAGCGCACCTTCTGCATGAGCTCAGGGTTGTCGTCGCCGACTTCCAGGAGATCGCCCGAGGGCAGCACCATTTTCATGTGGCTAATGTAGGAGTTGACCTGGCCGTACTCGCCCGGCATGGAGGCATCCTTGGTTCCGCAGCATGCCGCGCTGCCGGCGGAGAGGCTGCCGATTTCGGTGTTGACGTAGAACTGGAGGCGATGTTTCTCGAGCTCCTTGGCGATATCGATGTAGATGGCCCCGCCCTGCGCGGTGACGGTGTCGCCGGTGATTTCGAGGATGGAGCTCATCTTCGACATCTTGATGAGGGTGCCGCCGTCGGCGGTGCCGCAGGGGGAAGTGGAGTGGTTCGATCCGACGGCGCGAACCGGCGACGGGTACGTGGCGGGGTCTTTCACGATCTTGACGATGTCATCGACCGAAGCCGCTTCGACAACTACTGCGGGAGTGGAGGTGATGTTTCCGAACCAGTTCGTGACGGTCTGAGGCATGATTGGGCTATTCTATCCCTTCCGGCGTGAGGAGACACACAAATCAGCCATTATGTTCGGAAGGTAGAGTGCGATTTCGTGCAGTAGCGGGGCGTCTGCTACAGCATATCGGGGAAGCTCTTACGGAGCTTGTAAAACCAGGCGTGGCCCAGGATGAAGACGGCCGTGCTCAGCAGATAGAGCTTCCAGAGGCTGCCGAACGCGGGGCTGTGGGCTTCGAGGAAGATCGCGCGGTAGCCCCGTACCAGAACATAGATGGGATTTTTCGTGAGGATGGCGGCGGCGGATGACGGCCACTGGGTTTCGGGATAGCAGATCGGGGTGGTAAAGAACCAGACCGTCAGTACGAAGCCCATGATCTGCCCCAGGTCGCGCGCGAAGACTCCGAGGCCTGCCAGGAACCAGGCGACGCCAGCCGTAAACAGGAGCTGCGGGAGGAGCAGGACCGGAAGCCAGAAGACCGTGGGCGGGACTGTGCCGCGCGCAACCACGAGAAAAGCGCAGTAGAGCAGCACGGCGAAGATTTCGGTGACCAGACCCGCGGCCACCAGGTTGACCGGCAGCGTTTCCACCGCGAAGACCAGCTTCTTGACGAAATTGCGATGCTCCAGCATCACACTGGGCGCGCGGCCGGCTGCTTCGCTGAATGCGAGCCACGGGAGCATGCCGGCCAGAAAGTAGAGCGCGAAGCTGGAGGTGCTGGTGTCCGTGCCGAATCGCGAACGCAGGAATACGCCGAACACGAAAAAATAGGTGAGCATGAGGAGCAGCGGATTGATCACCGTCCAGAATGCTCCGCCGAAACTGCCGCGGTAGCGGCCCAGGACGTCTCGGCGCACCATGACGCGGATCAGGCCGCGATTCCGCCAGATGGTGCGCACGGGCAGAACGAAGGCCCGGCCCAGCGCACGAAGCGCGCGCTCGCGGGAGAGCGCGGCCCGGGTGACGACGCGCACGCGATCGACGCGGCTCCTGCCATCGCGCGTGCTGCCTTCGAGCAGCAGGAAGGGCCAGCCCTGCTCGTAATACCAGCAGACGTTCTCGCGCATGGGGGAGACGAGCACCTGGTAGCGGCCGTCTTCGGCGGGGAGCTCGAAATCGAGGTGCACGCGCTCGCTGTCGCCGGGGTTCAGGTCGTGGGCCGGGTGCACGCGCGCGCCGTCGACGATCAGGGTCCCGGTCTCGGCGTCGAACAGGTGATAGCCGACGGCGAAACCTTCGCCGGGGCGCCAGATTTCGGCGGAGTCGTTGCGGATCGAAAAGTCGGCGTGTGCGGTGCGCGTGCCGGCATCCAGCGAGACGGCGGGTTCGAGATAGGCGGCGACACTCATGAGTAGAGCCAGCCGGGATAGCGCTCTTTGACGCTCCCGGTTTTGCGGCCGACCGCGTAGATGCCGTCGCCCCGCAGGTTGGTGTCCAGCCGGTAACGCTCCAGGAGGTGCCGGATCCACCCGAATTCCGGGTGCGGCTCGTCGCGGAACTCGCCGGTCTCCAGCAACGTGACCTCGAATCCCGAGTTCTCCAGCAGCCTATGAATCTCGCGCGGGGCGTACTCGCGATTGTGGCGCGCGTCGACCTCACTGGAATCCCCGGCGGGCTTGATGTAGGCGTGGAAGAAACCGGGATGGTAGCTCTGCAAGATGCCGGAGAGTGCCCGCAGGGACGCGATGTTGGGCGTCGTCAGCACGAGATGGCCGCCCGGCTTGAGGATGCGATTGACTTCGCACATGAGGTGCATCGGGTCCTCGAAGAGGTGCTCGATCAGCTCGCAGCAGAGGACCGTGGAGTAATAGCCGTCATCGTAGGGGAAGCGGTCCTTCTCGGCGTTAAAGTGGTCGATCTCGCAGGCGAAGGTCTCGCCTTCGGCGGAAGTCACCGTGCGGTGATCGACGCGCCCGAGAGGGCCGTAATAACACCCGCGGACTTCGCCGTAGCCGAGCCTGGAGCGCAGGGCCGGCGTGATCTGAAGGTAGGCGCCCATTTCGAGGATGCGATCCTCCGGGCCGCCGGGGGGAGTGATCTGCAGAGTCTTGGCCAGGCGGGTCTGATGGGCGTCGAGGTAGCCCGCGGCTTCGGGAGTGGCGGCCCAGCCGCGGAGGTAGTCGATGGTGGGACAGGGCTTCAGGTCGGCCGGTTCAGGTGCAGGTTCCTTTTCGGACTCGGGCAGGCCGGGAGGCCTGCCCCACTCTGTTCCACTGACGACCGATTCCAGGAACCCGGCGTATTGAGCGGCGACGGCGGCCCAGTTGCACTCGCGCGCGACATAGTCTTTGGCGCGGTCTCCCAGGGCACGCGCGAGGTCCGGGCGCGAGACCAGCAGGTTGAGGTACTCGAAGATGACGTCTTCTTCGCCGCCGCCGACCGGCACCTTGAGGCAAACGTCGTCGGGGAATTCGGCGAAGCTGCCGATCTCGCTCACCAGGACCGCTTTGCCAAGGCCCAGGGAGCGCAGCAGCGTCCCGGAGCTTTCGCCGACCGTGGGATAGCGCAGGTTGAGCACGATATCGCAGGCGCCCAGGTATCCTACGAAGTCTTTGATGGGCGCGAAGCCGATCACGCGCACGTTCGCCGAAAGGCCCATCGAACGGATCATGGCTTCGATGGGAAACTCGGGATGCGGCTCGCCCACCAGGATCATTTTGGCCTGGGGGACCAGTCTCACCAGCCGCCGGAAGGCGCGGAGCGATTCGGCGATGCGTTTGTACGGTTTGAGGAAGCCGAAGATGCCGATGAGCGGTGTGATCTCATCGAGGCCCAGCTTATAGCGGTACTGGTTGCGGTCGGCCTCAGGGATCCAGGCGCCGTGAGGAATCACCGCGCATGGGCCGTGGAATCCGGCGCTGCGCATTTCGTCGCGCATGAAACGGCTGTGCACGATCACGGCGCGGGCGCTTTCGAGGAGGCGGCGGGTCATGCGCACGCCTTCATAGTCGGGGCCCACTTCGAGACGGCGCACCTTTTCGGCAAATTCGCGCGCCGCGGCGCCGCCTTCGAATTCGCATTCGCGGAGGTAGGCGTCCCAATCGCCGCGCTTGATGGTGAGATCGGCGATCAGGTGATGCAAGTTGCTTTCATGCATCACCACCACGCCGGGATGGCGGAGGGCCGTCTCATAGACGAAGCCGTGATAGCCGTTATTGCCGACGTGGTAGACGGGCACATCGAAGCGCTCGGGGTCGAAGGCCATGTGCCCGCCGGAGAAGACCTCGAGCTCGACCAGCGGGCGGAGCGCTTCGGCCAGGGCTTCGGAATAATCGGCGATGCCGCTGCGCGCAGGGGGCAGCGGCGAGAAGAACGCCACGCGCATTCTAGCGCACCAGCTCCAGCGAGATGGTCCCTACCGCCACCGGGATCTTGACCAGCAAAGGTGTGCGTGCCGGGTCGCGCGCGTAGAAAACCTCAAATGTGAAATTCGAGGCCGGGCCTCTCACCGAGACGTTGATGTGGTCGGTGACGGTTTGCTTTCCCGCGACGGGGATGTTCTGTGCGCCGGTGTACTCCATCCTCACCTGGTAGGCGCCGCCGAAGTAAACCTTGCCGGCCGGCGGCATGCGCCCCTGGCCGAGCTCCTTGCGAGCGAAATATTCGTAGGCCAGCGCATCGCGCGCGCAGGGCGGGATATCGAGCTCGGTCTTTCCGCCGCCCAGCGGGAAGAGCGTCTGGCGCGTGGCGTGGCCGCCGTGCTGGTCGAACGTCGTCTTCTCGGTGTTCCTCTTGTTACCGCGGCTCAATTCGCGGTTGAGCTCGGTCGAGCAGTAGTCCGGAGTGACGGCGGATTTGTACTTGTCGGCGATGGGCAAGCCGGGGATGGCGACGTTCAGCGCCGCTTCGAAATTCCAGCCGGACTCGGCTTTCTGGGCGGTGAACGTCACTTCGCCCAGCGTGAGGCCGCTGGGCCAGTTGACGTTGTAGCGGAGCGTTTCGTTCTGGAAGGGGAATCCGGTGAGGGGTTGGTCCGCCGCGTGGACAGGCGCGGCCAGAAGCAGGGATCCGAGGAGAAAACGGGAGAGGAAATTCATCGATGGGCTACGGGGTCCGAGTACACGGCGCGCCGTGCGCGTTGTTCGAGCACGTCGCTGAAGACTTCCAGGGTGCGGCTTGCGGTCTTGTGCCAACTGAAGTGGGCAGCGCGCTGCAGGCCCAATCGCTCGAAGCGCGTGCGCAGCTCGCGGTCCAGAAGGAGATCGGCCAGTGCGCGCACGATCTCATCGGCGGCATAGGGATCGAACAGGATGGCGGCGCCGTCCACCACTTCCGGCAAGGCCGAAGTATGCGAGCAGGCCACGGCGCGTCCGCAGGCCATGGCCTCCAGGGCGGGCAGCCCGAAACCCTCGTAGAAGGACGGAAACACGAACAAGTCGCAGGCGTTGTAGAGCTGCAGCAGGTCGTCGTCGGAGACGAAGCCGGAGAACTGAATGCGGCCCGCAATGCCGCTGTCGCGCGCGGCCTTGTGCACCTGGTCGGCAAACCAGGTTTCCTTGCCGGCGAAAACGAGGTTCTGCTTGAGCTGGGGGTAGGCGTGCAGCAGACGCGCGAACGCCTTGATGAGGCCGATCTGATTCTTGCGCGGCTGCAGGTCGCCGACGGAGAGCACGAACGGCGCGTTGATGGAGAAGCGCTCGCGCACCGCCGCTGTGGCAGCCTCGCGCGAAATCGGACGAAACTCGGATGCGGCGGCGTTGGGCACCACCACTACTTTGTCCTCGGCCAGATCGCCGTAGACCTTCAGGATCGAAGCGCGCGAAAACTCGCTGCCGGTAAGAATCCTCGCCGCGCGATTCACGGTGCGGCGCACGGTGAACTGTAACTGCCATGCCCGATCGCGGGTGAAATATTCGGGATGCTCGAGAAAGCTTACGTCGTGCACGCTCACCACGACGGGCACCGGGCACGCGAGCGGAGCCGTATATTGCACGTGCAGCAGGTCGGGGCGATCCTGACGAACCCGCATGGCCAGGTCGAAGCCGAGGCGCACAAACGGATTGGTGGCGACACGCCGGGTGCGGATGTTTGCGGGAAGGTACTGCGAAGCGCTGTCCGCCGACACGTAGGCAATGAACTCTGACCCGTGGTTCAGGCCGGCAAGTGCGTTCAGAAGGCTCCGAACGTAAACCTCATTCCCCGTGAGGTGGCGGCCGATGGCGTGGGCATCAACGGCGAAGCGCATCTAATGATTAGCTTTCAGTATAACGGACCATGATGCCTCGCGCCGAGTCAAAAGTCCAACATATTTCTGGCCGACTCCCATGTAAACTCCTTTTCCACCAACAGCCTGCCAGCAGTGCCCAAACTCCGGCACAACTCCGGGCACGTCAGGAGCCGTGTAACGGCTCTGGCGAACTCATCGGGTGTATCGGCGAGCAGGATGTTTTCCATGTCCCGTGCGGGCAGGCCTTCAGCGCCGAGACTCGTCGAAACCACTGGCAGGCCCGCCGTCCAGGCCTCCAGGATCTTCAGACGCGTCCCGCTGCCGGTGCGCAACGGCACCACGGCAATTCGGGAGCGGGCGATTTCGGTGACCGCGTCTGGCACTGGACCAACCAACTCGATTCGGGAATCGCTCGAGACAAGGCGCGCGACAGCGTGCGGATTCTTACCAACCAGGCGCCAGGTCAATAAGTGATGTTTCTCACGAAGTAAGGGCCATATCTCCGATCGGAAGAAACGTACTGCATCGAAGTTAGGATGATATTCCATGTTGCCCGAGAAAACGATTGCCTCATGGTGGCCGGGCGGCGGCAGCGGCACAAGCCGCACCGAGTTGGGATACACCGAGACGTTGGCTTTGGGTGCGATGGCACGCACGGCCGAGGCGTCGGCATCCGAAGCCGTGAGGACTTTGGAAAACCGCGGCAGCCATTGCTGCTCCAGCCTGCGAGCCGCGCCTTCAAACGCGCGATGAGCCACGCCGATGGCGCCGGGCTCGACCCGCGCGCAGCGCCCGTGAAGCACGCTTTCGACGTTGTGCAGGTCGAGCACGGTCCGTTCGCAGGCAGCGTCGATCTGCTGCTGATACGGCGCGCACCAGAAGTGCTCGATGACGCCGAGATCGTACTCGAAGCCGTCCGTGGCGCGCAGGACGGCGTCTTCGAAGCCGGAGAACCGGTCCATCAGCGGCGGGACATTACGAAGCAAGCGCCCGGCGTTGCGCAGCGCGCGGGCGGCAAAACCGCGGCCGTGGGCGGCGAGATCGAGAACCGTCGCGCGGCGAACCAGGCCCTGAGGGAGTTGCGCTCTCGGATCCGGGGCGCCGGGCTCACGAAAGACGATGAGGTCGGTGAGGTAGCGGGCTGCCACATGTTCCAGAAGGGACGCCGTCCGGATGGCGCCTCCGCCGGTGGTGGGGTAAGGCGTTTCAGGCGCGAGGAATAGTGCCTGCGGCTTATTGATCAAAACGCTGCCGCGCCTCCTCGTAGACCTGGCGAGTGAGGCGTGCCGTGTGCTCCCAGGAGAACTCCGCGGCGCGGGTGAGTGACCGCGCACGCATGTCTGCCGCCAGGCCGCTGTCCGCCGCCACTTCGGACATTGCGCGAGCCAGCTCTTCGGCGCCATCCGCGTAGAGCGCGGCATCGCCTCCCGTCTCAAGCAAGGCACGCGACGCAATCACCGGAGCGCCGCACTGCATCGCTTCCAGCAGAGGCAATCCGAAACCCTCGTACAGTGAGGGATACACAAGCGCCAACGCGCCCGAGTATAGCGCAGCGAGCCGGGCGTCGGCGACTTCCCCCATCAGGCACATGCCGGGCTCTTCACGGATCTCGGGAGCGTCCGCCCGGCGCCGCCCGACCAAGACCAGGTCGACTGCCGAGCTGCGACGCACCGCGCGCCACGCATCCAGCAGCACCTCGAGATTCTTGCGCGGCTCCAGCGTGCCGACGAAGAGAAAGTAAGGTGTGGATGTCTGGGGCGCAGGAACCGGGCGGAGCCAGGAAGCGGCGGCCTCGGGTACAGTCACAACCCGTTCCGGCGGCAGGCGGAAGCGTTCCATCGCCTGCCTGCGCACGGTCTCGCTAGGTGTAATCACCATGGTGGCCAGGTCGAGGTCAAGCAGAATCGGTGTGCGGCGCCGTACACGGGTTGCGTCATGATGCCACCGCTCGTCCATCCAGGGCGAGAGGTCGTGAAGGGTGAGGACGCTGGGACGCCGGCCGAGATAGGGCACCGCGAAATCGGGGCCGTGGATCAGGTCGGCATGCAGACGGCTGAGCTCCCGGGAGAGCCCCCACAGCCACCAGCGCCGCTCCACAGCGTTGCGCGGGCCACCGCCGCGCATGAGATTGGGCGGCGCGCCGGCAGGCATTTGGAAGGCCTGGTCGGAGACCAGGTAGTACTCATCATCCGGAAAGGTATGAGCCAACGCGAGACTCAGCTCGCTCGTGTACCGCGCCAGCCCGCCGCTGGAGAGGCTGAGCGCCGCGGCTTCGATCACCACTCTCATGGAGCGCCGCTCTACGAAACGATTTGGCGGTTGCCGTAATTGTGTTCGTAATACGACCGGTACTCGCCGCTGCGCACGCGCGCCACCCAGGATGAGTTCTCGCGATACCACTCGATGGTCCGCGCCAGGCCCTCCTCAAAATTCATGACGGGATGCCATCCGGTTTCGCGCATGAGTTTCGCGCTCGAAAGCGCGTACCTGCGGTCGTGGCCAGGACGGTCCTTCACATACCGGATGAGACTCTCGGGCCGGCCGGTGAGCGAGAGCACCTTGCGCACGACTTCCAGGTTAGGCAGCGAGCGATTGCCGCCGATATTGTAGATTTCGCCATCGCGTCCATGCCGCAGGGCGGCCAGAATGCCGCGGCAGTGGTCATCCACGTAGAGCCAGTCGCGCACCTGCTGCCCGTCGCCGTACACGGGCAGGGTCTCGGAGTCCAGGGCGTTGGCAATCATCAAGGGGATGAGCTTTTCCGGGAACTGGTATGGTCCGTAGTTGTTGGACGCGCGCGTGATCACGACCGGCAGCTTGAAGGTCACGAAATACGAGCGCGCCAGCAGATCCGAGCCCGCCTTGGACGCCGAATACGGGCTGCTTGGATTCAGCGGATAATTCTCATCCGCTTCAGCCGGAGCGGCCAGGCTCCCGTAGACCTCGTCGGTGGAGACGTGGACGAAGCGCGCGATGGAATGCCGCCTCGCGCCATCGAGCAGCGTGAACGTGCCGTTCAAATTGGTGCGAACCACCGGCTCCGGCGAGAGGATGCTGCGGTCCACGTGGGATTCAGCGGCAAAGTGTACGATGGCGTCAGGTTGTTCGCCGGCCAGCACGTCCTCGACGACCGCAGCGTCGCAGATATCGCCATGCACAAAACGGTAGCGGTCGTGATGTTCGATTGAGGTGAGGTTCTCCAGATTGCCTGCGTAGGTCAGCTTATCCAGGTTGATCACCTGGAAATCGGTTTCGCCGATGGCCATCCGCACGAACGCAGACCCGATGAATCCCGCGCCGCCGGTCACAAGAATCTTCATGGGCTATTTTTTCTGTGTGTCCCAGTCGTAGTTGATTCCGGAGTCGTTCCAGGGGATGCGGCCTTCATCCTGGGGATCGTAAAAGCGGTCCGTCAGGTAGACAAGCAGACACTCCTCGCATCCGATCACCTTGTAACCGTGCGCCACCCCGGGAGGAATCAGCACCTGCCACGGGCGCATCGCGCCGAGGTACAGGGTGTTGCGCGCGCCAAACGTGGGGGATGCGACGCGCAAGTCGGCGAGCGCCACCTGCATCATTCCTTTGACGGGTGTCCAGCAATCGGTCTGGTGAAGGTGATAGTGGAATGCTTTGATCGTGCCCGGGAAATTGAGGGCTGCCGACACCTGTGTAGTTGCCGGCGGGAAGCCTGCCGCCAGGCCGTGCCCGATGCGCTGCACTTCGAGGAAGTAACCCCGGTCATCGGGATACAGGGCGAGGGGCTGCACGCGCACGCCGGAGATGAGAGAGCCGGACGCCGGGTCGAGAATCACGGAGCCAATGCCCTTGGCATTTTCAGGCAGGGCGAGTTCCAATTCTCCCTCGGCCAGGCGCCGTCCTACAGCCTGAACGCCGCCTGCCATCAGACGCGCACCGCTCCTTCGACGGCGGTCAGATTCTTCTCCGGTGCGCCCTTTTTCCTGGCAACAGACTGCGCCACCAGGTTGGCCGCGCGCAGCAGGGAATCGAAGGTTCCGGCGTCGGTCCACCAACCCTCCAGGTAGGAGTAAGTCATGGTTCCTTCGCGGATGTAGGCGTTATTGACGTCCGTAATTTCCAGTTCGCCGCGCCCCGACGGCACCAGCGTGCGGATCTTATCGAACACTGTGGCGTCGTACATGTAAATGCCGGTGACCGCGTAGCTGGACTTGGGTTTCGCGGGCTTTTCCTCGATACCGACGATGCGGGAGCCGGAGATCTCGGCCACACCAAAACGCTCTGCGTCGGGCACTTCCTTAAGCAGAATGTGGGCCCCGGCCTCCTGCGCGCGGAACTTCTCGGCAGCTTCCAGAATGTTGCCCTCGATGATGTTGTCACCCAGGACGACGCAGATTTTCTGGCCGTCTGCAAAGTGTTCGGCGAGCGCCAGGGCATCGGCGATGCCGCCTTCGCCCTCCTGGTAGGTATAGTTGATGTGCTGAAGCCCGAAATTCCTTCCGTTGGCGAGGAGGCGCAGAAAGTCGCCGGAATTGCGGCCGCCGGTGACAATCAGAATCTCCCGAATCCCCGCGTCGACAAGGGTCTGAATCGGGTAATAAATCATCGGCCGATCGAAGATCGGCAACAGGTGCTTGTTGGTGATTTTGGTAAGCGGGAACAGCCTGCTTCCGGTTCCCCCTGCTAAGACGATGCCTTTCACAAGCTTTCATAATACCGTAACGGGGCGTGCCGGGAATCCGGTGGCCCGCGGGACTGTTAGAATCGCTTCATGGTGCTTTACGACTGGAGTCAGGTTCCCGCCGAAGAAATGAACGCGCACGTCACCCGCCGTTGCATTCACACGGACGCCATGACGATTGCGCGCCTGCATATCAAGAAGGGCGGCGTCGTGCCGGAGCACAAGCACGTACACGAGCAGGTGGCCCATGTCGAAAGCGGCGCCTTGAGGTTCACGGTTGCGGGCGTGGAGCAGGTGGTGCGCTCGGGACAATCGCTGGTGCTGCCCTCGATGGTGCCGCACGGGGTCGAGGCGCTCGAGGATACCGACGTGTTGGATACCTTCACGCCGGTCAGGCAGGATTGGCTGAGCGGCGACGACAGCTACCTGAGGAGATAGCCGGGGCTCCGGCTTGCGAAGTCAACGCTTCTCCTGAAAAAATCCCCGCAGTACTTCCACGCACTCAGCGGCCAGGACCCCCTCGACTATCTCCACTCTGTGGTTCAGAAGTTCCGAATCGGCGAGCTGGAACTTGCTGCGCACGCCGCCAAAACGCAGGTCACGCGCACCGAAGACCAGCCTCTGCATCCGTGCCGCAACCAGCGCGCCGGCACACATGACACACGGTTCGAGAGTGCAGTAGAGCGTCGCATCTTCCAGGCGATAGTTGCCCAGACGAGCTCCCGCCTCCCGCAAGGCCAGAATCTCCGCGTGCGCCGTCGGGTCGGTGCGTGCAATCGGCGAGTTCCATCCGCGGCCGACGATCTGGCCATCGCGCACCACAATCGCGCCGACGGGCACTTCGCCGGCGCCGGCCCCTTTGCGGGCCAGGCGCAGCGCCTCCAGCATGAACTTCTCGTCGTCGATCACCAGAGATTTATAATACGGGAATTACTCATGGCCGAACTCGAAATTCATCACGAAGGCGGACACGCCGGCGACCCGATGGGGAAGCGGGTGGGGATATTGGCGGCGATACTCGCCGTGCTGCTGGCCATGGTCACAATCGCCAGCCACCGAACGCATACGGCCGCAATCATGCACAAGTCCAGCGCAAACGACGCCTGGGCTTACTATCAGTCGACCCGGGTGAAGTACCACAGTGTCGAGCTGGGCGAGAACCTGGTGAGCACTTTAGGACGCGACAGCCCGGCTGCCGCAAAAATGTTGGAGGATTACGCCGGACAGAAGAAGAAGTACGAGGGACAGAGCAAGCAGATCCAGGAAGACGCCGAAAGCAAGGACCATGCCGCGGAAACCGACGAGCAGCGGGCGCTGCGGTTCGATATCGGCGAGGGGCTGCTGGAAATCGGCCTGGTGCTAAGCTCGCTCTACTTCATTGCACGGCGCAAGATGTTTCCGGTGCTGGGGATCATCGCCGGCATCACCGGAATTCTGTTTGCGGCAACGGGGTTGATGGTGTGATGAGAATGGCCGCAGATCAACGCAGATGAAGCGGATAAGGCCCAAAAAATTATCGGCGTTTATCGGCGTTCATCTGCGGTTCGTGGACGTTTTTCGCGCTCTCAGTGCCGGAAATGGCGCACGCCAGTGAAGACCATGGCAACGCCCAGCCGGTCGGCTGCAACGATCACTTCTTCGTCGCGGATGCTGCCCCCGGGTTGGATGAACGCTGTCGCCCCGTTCTTCACGGCTTCTTCGACTCCGTCCGGAAACGGGAAGTATGCATCCGAGGCCACGATCGTCCCGGCCAGGGGAAGCGCCGCCTTCATGGCACCGAGCTTAACCGAATCGACGCGGCTCATTTGTCCGGCACCGACGCCCACGGTCTGTCCCGCCCTGGCATACACAATGGCATTGGACTTTACGTGTTTGGCGACCTTCCAGCCGAATTCCATCGCCGTCCATTCTTCTTCGGTGGGCGCTCGTTTCGTCCGTACGACGGCTTTGGAGCGATCGAGTTTCGCGTCGTCGGCTGTCTGCGCGAGAAAACCGCCGGAAATCGATTTGATCACGAGCGGATCGGAACCGGCGGCCACGCGCATCAGGCGCAGATTCTTCTTCGCGCCGAGAATGGCGAGCGCTTCCGGCGAATAGCCGGGCGCCGCAACGGCCTCGACGAAAAGCTTGGCCATCTCGCGAGCCGTCTCTTCGTCGATGGTGCGGTTGATGCCGATCACGCCTCCGAAGGCGGAGACGGGATCGCATTCCAGGGCTCTGCGCCACGCCTCGGCGAGCGCGGATTGTTCGGCGCATCCGCAGGGGTTGGTGTGCTTGATGATTGCCACTGCCGGGGCGGCGAATTCATTCACCAGTTGCCAGGCGGCATCGAGATCCACCAGGTTGTTGTAGGAGAGCTCCTTGCCCTGGATCTGTTCGGCCCCGGCAATTCCTTTCCCCGCGCACCCGTAGAGCGCCGCCGACTGGTGCGGGTTCTCGCCATAGCGGAGGCCCATCAGCTTTGGCGCGTGGATGTCGAGCCCAGCGGGCAGGGGGCCCGCGCCCTCGGCGCCGACACGTTCCAGCCGCGCGCTGATGGCGGCGTCGTAGTCGGCGGTGGTGCGGAATACCTTCTTCGCCAGGCGCCACATGGTCTCCTGGGACAGGGCGCCATCATGCGTGCGCAGCTCTTCGAGGACCGAGGGGTAATCCTCCGGCGAGACAACCACGGCGACATCCTGGTAGTTCTTCGCCGCGGCGCGCAGCATGGTCGGCCCGCCGATATCGATATTCTCGATCAACTCCTCCAGCGGAGCTTCGGCGCGCGCCGCCACGTCGCCGAACCGGTAGAGGTTCACGACCACCATGTCGATGGGGGCGATGCCGTGAGCTTCGATGGCGCGCATGTGTTCCGGATTGGAGCGCATCGCCAGCAGGCCGCCGGCGATTTTGGGATGCATCGTTTTGACGCGGCCGTCGAGCATCTCCGGGAAGCCGGTGATCTCGCTGACGTCCTTGACGGGGAGTCCGGCCTGGCGAAGCGTATGCGCGGTGCCGCCGGTGGAGATAAGCTCCGCGCCCATGGCTGCGAGGGCGGAAGCGAAATTGACGATTCCGGTTTTGTCCGTGACGGAAAGAAGAACTCGGGAAATTCGGGCCATCAACCGCACAATAGCATGCGTGGGCCCGAACTCAGGATGCGCACTCGCCCCGCCCGAGTTTCAGCGAAAAGGCTTCTTCGTCGCCCCAGTCCTGGTACAACTCGGGGAAGGTCTCCGCCGGCTTGGCGAGATCGGCGGTCAGCGCGCGGAAGGTCTCGACTTTGTGGCGAAGGACGTATTCACGGAAGGACTCGCCGTGGACCCGGTTGGCCAGGAAGTGATCCACCACGCGGGTCAAGGCCTCGGGCGCCAGGCGCGCGGGGACGGACTGAATGGCCAGGCCGAATCGCATGATGCCGTCCTGGTCATAACCGCCTCCGAGCAGCATCTGATAGTACGGAATCTCGCGGCCTTCCACCTTGCGCGCATTGCCGTAAAAACCGAAATCGGCGATCCAGTGGTGGCCGCAGGAGTTGGGACATCCGCTGGCCTTGATGGTCAGGCTTCGCACCTGCGGGTCGTCGTAACGGCGGACTGCTTCCTGGAGCGCGGCGCCGAGGTTCATAGTCTTGGTCAGGCCGAGGTTGCAGGTATATGCGCCGGGACAGGTGAGCACATCGTCGATCTGCCCGGCTCCGGCCGCGCCCAGACCGAGGTCCTTCAGCGCTGCGTAGACTCGGGGCAGGCGCGCCAGGGGGATGAACGCGAGCACGACGTTCTGGTTCACGGTGGTGCGGATGAGGCCGTCGCCTGCGGTTTGCGCGAGTTTTGCCAGGCCGCGCCACTGCACGCCGGTCAGGTTGCCCTGATCGACGCGCGGCGTGACGGCGGCATAACCGGTCTGGCGTTGCGGCACGACGTTGGTTTCCAGCCAGGCGTCGTATTCGGGATCGTGCCACGATCCAGGATTGAGTACCGGCAGCAGCGCGCCGTTGCCGAGCGGCTGGGGCTGCGACTGATAACCGCCAAAACCTTCGGGAACGATTTCGGGCCAGGCGATACCGCCGTTGGCCAGGATGTCGGCGTACTCCTTTTCGATCTGCTCGCGCAGCCAGTCGAGGCCGCGGCCGCGCAGCAGGAACTTCATGCGGGCGGTGTTCTTGTTCTTGCGGTTGCCGTGCTGATTGAAGACACGGATCACGGCTTCGCAGCGATTGAGGAGGCGCTCTTCGGGGACGAACTCTTCGAGCAACTGAGCTTCGGTGGGCAGGGGACCGAGCCCGCCGCCGATCACCATGCGGAAGCCGCGCCGGCTGTCGCGGATCACGGCGCGCAGGCCGATGTCGTTGATGGATCCCTGGATGCAATCGCGGTGGCCGCAGCCATCGAAGGCGATCTTGAATTTGCGCGGCAGATTGCCCGTGAGGTCTTTTCGCAGGAACGCGTAGGCGACCCGCTGAGCGTAGGGGCGGACGTCGAAGACCTCGTCGTGAGCGATACCGGCCCAGGCACAGGCGGTGACGTTGCGGACGGTGTTGTAACAGGCCTCGCGGTTGGTCAGGCCGACGTCGGCCAGGGTGTGCATGAGGTCGGCCGCGCGGGCCAGGGGAACGAAGTGATATTGCAGATTCTGACGGGTGGTGAGGTGGCTTCGCCCGCCGCCGAATTCGTCGGCGATGCGGGCCAGTTGCAGGGCCTGCTGCGAGGTGAGGAGGCCGCCCGGAATCTTGCAGCGGACCATCTGGACGCCAGGCTGGCGCTGGCCGTAGATGCCGTGTTTCAGGCGGAAAGGCCGGAATTGGTCTTCGGTGATGTGGCCGTCCAGGAAGGCTTGGGCTCTCGCGCGGAAGACCTCGATTTCCTGGCGGACCGTGGTTTCATGTTGTTTTTCAAAGAGTTCCCGTTCAGAGAGTCCCTCTTGGAGTGCGGAGGCCATAAATACCCATTTCTCTATAGAGATTAATCTACTTGAATACTATGGAGATTATCCTATTTTGCCCGGAAGTGCAAGCCTCGGGGCCGGTGGCGAGTAGCGAGGGGGTGGCTTTTGACGCGGCCTTGACCGATTTGGTATGTCTAGACATATGAGGACCACCGTGCGGCTTCCCGACTCTCTGATGAGGCAGGCCAAACGCGAGGCGCGCCGTCGGGGCGAGACCTTGACATCGATGATCGAAAGGGGATTGCGCCACGAGCTCTCCGCGGAAACTGGGCGCTCCCCGCGACGCCGAGTTGAGCTTCCGGTGTCGAGAATGGGCGGTGGATTGCGGCCCGGCGTGGACTTGAACAACAGTGCCGAGTTGCTGGACATCATGGATGGCCTCAAGTGATCTTGCCGGACGTCAATGTCCTGGTTTACGCGCTGCGGCCCGACTCGGCAAACCACACACAATGCCTACGGTGGTTAACCGGAGTGCTGGAAAGCAATGCACCATATGGCATCTCGCTGCAAGTATTGGCATCTGTGGTGAGGGTGGCAACGAACCGGCGGATTTTCGAGAACCCTGAACCGCTCGAAACCGCACTGCTGTTTGCGGAGAAAGTGTTGGACCAGCCGCATTGCCAACTCATCGAACCCGGCTCAGATCATTGGCGGATCTTCTGCGAGCTCTGCCGCCGCTCGAAAGCAGAAGGCAACCTGGTGCAGGACGCGTGGTTTGCGGCGCTGGCCATCGAGTCCGGGTGCGAGTGGATTACCTTCGACCGCGACTACGCGCGTTTCGAGGGCCTGCGCTGGCGTATGCCCCTCTGAGGGGGTTAGCTCAGCCCGCGCCCGCTCACCAGGTAGACGGCAAAACTGCCCAGCCAGTGACCGCCTTCGTAGTGCTCGCTCTTGATGCTCTCGAGGCCGGCCTGGCGGAGGCGCGCGGAGAGGTCAGCCAGCGGGTTGCGGCGTGCGTCGTCCTGGGGGAGCTTGGACAGGATGCCCTCGATCATCCACGCCCGGCTGAGGTTGAGACCCGCCAGGTGATAGAGCTTGCCGTCGGTGACATCGGCCACGCGCGTGGGCTCCAGGTCGATGCGCGGCAGGAAGCGCGCGAACCATGCGGCAAATTCGGGCTGGGGCAGGATGCGCCGCATCACGTCTGCCTCGGCGAGGCACGGCGACAGGAAGTCCTCTCCCGAGGGCTCGTAGGCGATCGGGCAGGCGGTGTCCTTGAGGTAGTAATCGCGCGCGCGCGATTCCACGAGGCGGCCGAACTCGGTCTTCTTTGCGATATGGGCGTAATCCAGCATCAAGCCCATGGCGAAGGCGGTGTTGGCATGCTCCCCGACACGGACCGGATGCTCGAGCTTGGGAAGCCACCCGGAGATTCGTGCCGTGATCGCATCCTCCAGCGGGATAAGTGCGGCCGACCACTGGCGCGCGCCGGGATCGTCGAATTCCCTCAGCTCCGCGGCGAGTTGCAGCAGCCATGCGAGGCCGTACGGGCGTTCGAACGAACTGCGCCCCTCAGCGTTCACATAAGCGACTTCGTGGGCAATGTTTTCCGGCCTGAGGCTCCCGGAAAGGGAATCGCGCGCCTCCGCGGCGAAGGGCGCCTCGGGAAAGAGGCGCAACAGCCTGACCAGCAGCCAGTGTCCGTGCACGGAGGAGTGCCAGTCGTAGCAGCCGTAGAACGCCGGAGTCAGCTCGCGAGGAGGCTTGACGTCGGCATCCGAGTTCAGCGAGTGCGCAATCTTGTTCGGGTACTCCTTGTGCACGCAATCGAGTGCCAGGCGCGCGAAACGGGCAGCCTGCTGCTGATCGAAATCTCCGGCGGAGGCACAGGCGGTGAGCATGATCGCGGGAATGACGAAGCGCACCATGCCGGTGTTCTTCAGTGCTGATGCGCGGTGGTGATACAGCAAGGCATGGTCGTGATGATCTCGGGCAAGTCGGACTTTTTCTTGCCCGCGTCGGCATCCGCGACAAAGTAATGCTGCGAGGAAAGATTCCGGTACAAAGCGCCGGCGACCCCTGCAGCCACCGGCCCGCTCACATTGCTATGGCCGGTGAGCATCACGACGACAACCAGGCGGTGCGTACCGACCTCGTTGAAGCTGCCGAACCAGCCCATCTTGTTCGAACTCTGGAAGTCGGTACAGGTGCCGGTCTTGCCGAGGATCGGCTCGGAGGCGTCATAGCCCGCGCGCCGCGCGGTGCCGAAATCGACTGCTCCGCGCATCCCGAATTTGATGTCCTCAATGCCGTTGGGCGCCAGTTCCAGTTGGCGCTTCACCTGCGGCGCAAAGTGATCGGCATCATCCTGCGTCTGCGGATATTGCAGGTAGTAGAGCGTTCCGCCGTTGGCGATGGCGCCCAGGAGGCCGGCCAACTCCAGCGGAGTCATCGAAATTCCCGTGCCGAAACTGGTCATCATGCCGACTCCGGTGGCCGGCTCGGTTTCCGGAAGCACGCCGGGCTGCTCGCCTGCAATATCCAGGCCCGCTTTTTCGCCGAAGCCCAGCATCTGCGCGTAGTGATGCACGCGATCGAAGCCCAGGCGCCTGCCCAGGATATTGAAATACTGGTTATTCGACCGCGCCAGCGCCTGGGTCATGTTGTAACTGGCGTAGCGGCTTATGTACACGCTGGTGTTCTTGCTGACGACGTTTTCGGTAAGTGCGGCGAGCGAGGTGACCAGCTTGATGGTCGAACAGGGAATGAAGCCGGTCTGGAGCGCCAGCTTCTGGTTGACCATGCTGAGAATCCGTCCGTTGGCTGGATCCACTACAACCACGCTGCCAGCATAACCGCCCAAAGCACTGACCGCGGCGCGGCGGATCGTCAGATCGTCGCCGTCGATATTATCACCGATGGTGGGATCTACCGCGGGAACGGTCTTACGGGTGGAGGCGAGTCTCTTCTTGGCCGCCGAGGTCCGGCGCTGCTGAGATTGGCCAATCACGGCAAGCGGAAGGGCGTTCAACAACACCAGAGAAATCACGAACAGTCTTTTCATGCAAGCGCGCTCAGCCGACCCCGCCATTATAACCGGAGGATGCTCGATATCGTCAACTACTATCTCAGGTGAATACAGGAGTACTGACCGGCACTCTGTTCACCTATTCATCGCCCGAGGGTGAGCATACTAACAGGTGGGCTGCCGTCGTTAAACCGGAGATGCGCCGAAGAATCGGTGAAGTGAACGAAGTCGCGCGTGCGGACCAGGCCGGGCGATTTTCCGCCGTAATAGATCCACCACTCATCTTCGTTGCGGATGGCCGCCGGCGATTCGCTGCCCATCGCGGTGAACGCGTTGGTGGATGGACCCCATGGGCCGGTGGGGGCTTCCGAGAACGCCGCGCGCAGGTTACGCATGGGACGGCTGTTGTCGTTGTGCAGCAAAACGTAGCGCGATCCGTCGCGGAGAATCTGGGCGTCGCGCACAGCGTAGTTGTTGTCGAACAGCAGCGCCGGGGCAGAGTAAGCCGCAAAGTCGCGAGTGATCGCATACCAGATGCGCGGGTTGTGCTCCACCTCTTCCTGGAAAGCCTGGATGGCGTTGCGGGCGAGGGTGCAACTCCAGGTGACGATGAACCGGCCGCCGGATGCGTCGTAGAAGACGCTGGGGGAATCCAGGTCGAGCGCGTTCTGTCCTGCCATGACGTCGGTAGATTGCGGTTCGGACCAGCGCGATCCATCTGGGGAAGACGCATGCAGGAGGAACCTGCCGTCGGACCAAACCGCGTGCCAGACGCCATCCGGCGCGATGGCGACGCGCGCATTCCGGGTTGGAACGGATCCGCGCGCGGCGGACCAATTTAAGCCATCTTTGGAGGAGAGCAGATGGCCATCTGCCGCGACTGCGATCCAACTATGGGCCTTGGCGGGTTTCGCCGTACCGCTCGTGATGCGGATTGGCGATCGCACGGTACCCGTTTTCGGATTCCAACCATCCAGCCCGCCAAGTACGGATTCGATCGTGTATTCCTTCGCATCCGATTCGCTGAGGCGGCGGGCCCAGCCGACGCGTGTATCGGCGCCGATGGAACCATTCTCCGCGTAGCGGACCGTCTTCTCCCGGGCAGGGTCGTTCCAGTTATTCCAGCCTTCCGGCCTCACCACTTCGCTCATCGTGGTGTCCAGAAAGACGGTCGCCGCCCACGGACGCCAGGGCCGGCCGAGAAAGGTGAGCACGCCGGGCGCTCCGGTGATCTTGCAGCGGTGAAACACGTAACCATAGCGCTGATCCTTGGTCGTGTTGGCCGCGGTGAGGTAGCCATTGGCAGTGGCGTGGATCGTGCACTCCTCGAACCACGCCGCGCTGCCGCCGAAAATGAAGTCCACCGCGCCTTCGATGTAGCAGCGCTCGAAGTACTGGCGACCGGCCTGCGCGAGCAGGGTGTCCTGATAACCCAGGAACCGGCAGTCGCGGAACACGCCGCGATCGCCCATGATGGTCAGCGCAACAGCTTGTCCATGTGGCCCCGCCGAATTCTCGAAGGCGATGTGCTCCGCGGTGAAATCGTCGGCCTGGATGAATACGGTGGGAGTGTCGAAGGTGTTGATGGGCTTGCCGTCGGCGCCGGGAAGCCCGGCGTGACGGTCGAACGTGATGACGGTGGCGGCCGCGTCGGCGCCGCGGAACGTGAGGAACGGTTTGGTGGCGGGTACCACCACGCGCTCTTTGTACGTGCCGGGCTTGATCCGGATCACTGTGTGCGCCGGCGCAGCATCCACAGCGGCCTGCACGGTTTTGAATTGCGCCGTGCCATCCGCGGCGACCACGAGTTCGGCCGCCTCGAGGGGCAGGATACACAATAGGATCGCAAATGCCTTCATGCGCCCCTTAAGGCGAGGCAGGCCGCAAGCCTGCCCCACGGAGCTACTGGACCTTTTTGCGGCGCGGCGCGCGCTTCTTGTTGGGGTCCGTTTGCGATTTCTGGCGCGGCGCGCGCGGACGCCGCTGCGGCTTGGGCGGCGGCTCGGGAATAGGAATCTCGCCGGTCGCCGTGGGCTGCCCGGGCACTAGCGGCTGGGGCTCGTCGATCTCTTCCTCTTCGCTGGGAAGGGACGGTTCGGGCTCGGGCGGCGGTGCTGGCGGGTGGAACTCGGTGCCAAGGTAGACGATCAGTCCGCGTTCTTCATCGGTCTGGTTGCGCACCAGCCCTTTGTCCTGGGCGAAGTTCAACAGCTCCGCGAACTCCTGGAAGCCGTAGGTGCTCGGCTCGAAATCGGTGCGCTCTTCCTTGACCCACTCCAGGACTTCGTCGGCGGTGGCGCCGCTGTCGACTTCCATGCGGTGAATCTCGAGCACGTCGCGCAGCAGCGGTATGGCCTCTTCCGGCTTGGCGCCGGGCTTTTCGGGGGCGGCGCCGCCCTTGAGGCGGATCATGTAGCGCCCTTCGCCGCCGGTAACCTCGACATAGTCGGCCTTTTGCAGGCGTTCGACAAAATCGGTGAAGGAGTTGGCGCCGTAGGCCTTCTCGTTGAAGGTGGAATCGAGCTGCAGCATGGTGCTCTTGAGCAGGCCGAGCTGCGGGCGGACCTCACGGCGCTCCAGGACACCGAGGGCGCGCTCCACCAGCGGCATGGCCTGCGAGAGATCGAGCGCCACGCGCTTGTGCTGCTGCTTCTGCTGGTGCTGCTGCTGTTGCTGGTGCTGCTGCTGCTGCTGAGGCTGAGGCTGAGGCTTTTCCTGGCGTTCCTCGCGTTGGGCCTGACGGTCGCGCGGCCGCTCGTCGATCACGGATTCATATGCGATGAACTCGTGACAGTTCTTTTGCAGGATGGTGCTGGTGAAGGCGCGGCCGCCCACCACGAAGATCCGTTTGTCGTACTGTTTGAGTTTGTTGACCAGGGCAATGAAATCGCTATCGCCGCTGACGATGGCGAAGGCATTGATGTGGTCGTGGGTAAAGGCCATCTCGAGGGCATCGAGAGCCAGGTTGATGTCGGCGCCGTTCTTGTCGCCGCGCGGAGAAGGGTCGCGCTGAACCATCTGCACCGCGTGCTCGCTGAGCGCGCGGGTAGCCGATTCCTGGCGACCCCAGTTCGCGTACGCGAACTTGGTAACGATTTCG
The DNA here is from genome assembly GCA_035578025.1 of Verrucomicrobiia bacterium. Lineage (GTDB taxonomy): Bacteria > Acidobacteriota > Terriglobia > Bryobacterales > Bryobacteraceae > Solibacter. The sequence continues at coordinate 4,563 of DATJYJ010000558.1, read as the reverse complement.
CCGCGTTCCTTGAGCGCGTCGAGTACGGCAGCCACGTCAAATTCGCGGTGCAGCGTGCTCTTCACGCCGATTTCGATGTTGTCGAAATCGATGAAGACGGCGATTTTCAATTTCTGTTCCATTTAGTTTCCTATCGGGCACGCGGTGAGCCGCTCCATTCGCCTCGAGTCCGTCTCGCCTGGAATCCGTTGGTGCGCCCTCGGAACCCCCTGGTCCGCGGGCGGCACGGCACGGTTCTGTGCCTCAAGCGTAGTGTAGCGTAAAACGGTGTTAAGATTCTGGCCATGCGACGCCTGATCTTCGTCCTCACGCTTTTCGCCCTACCCGCGGTTGTTTTCGGGGCCAAGAATTTGGAGGTCTACTCGATCGACGTGGAAGGCGGGCAGGCGACCCTGTTCGTCTCGCCTTCCGGGGAATCCATGCTCGTCGATACCGGATGGGGAGGGTTCGACAAGCGCGACGCCAACCGCATCGCGGCGGCGGCGAAGGCCGCGGGAGTGAAGAAGATCGACTACCTGGTGATCACGCATTACCACAGCGATCATGTCGGCGGCATTCTCCAGCTTGCGGAAAAGATGCCGATCCATAACTTCGTCGACCACGGCGCGAGCGTGGAGCAAAACCAGCAGGGCAAGGTGCTGTTCAATACCTACCAGGAATACCGCGACAAGGGCAACCATATCGAGGTGAAACCGGGCGACACGGTGCCGATCAAGGGCATCGAGGTGAAGGTGCTGTCGGCGGCCGGCAAGGTCATTGATTCCCCGCTGCCGGGCGCGGGCCAGCCCAATCCGGAGTGCGCCAGTTTCCAGATGAAGGATCCCGACCCATCGGAGAACGCGCAGAGCGTCGGACTGTTGATCGCATACGGCAGCTTCCGCATGGTCGACCTTGGCGATCTGACGTGGAACAAGGAGAAGGACCTGGTGTGCCCGGTGAACAAGATCGGCACTGTGAACCTGTACCTGGTCTCTCACCACGGGATGAACATGAGCGGCTCGCCGCAACTGGTGCATGCGCTGCATCCCAAGGTGGCGCTGATGAACAACGGGCCGCGCAAGGGCGGGTCGCCGGACGTCTGGCAGACGATTCACGACTCGCCGGGGCTGCAAGACCTGTGGCAGCTTCACTTCGCAGTGGCCGGCGGCAAGGACCACAATTCGGCGGACACGGTGATCGCCAACCTGGACGAGACCAATACCTGCGAGGGCCGCTGGATCCGCGTCGACGCGCAGAAGGACGGATCGTTCAAGCTGTATAACAGCAGGAATAAGTTCGAGCAGGCGTATAAGTAACCCGTGATTATTTGAAAGTGATTACTGCGTCCGCGGAATACTTCTGGTAGTTGCGGAAATCGATTTCGTTGCGCGTGCGGACTCCGTCCGATGTCAGGTCCATTTGGGCCTTCACCGGCAGCAGGAACTGGCGGCCGCTGATGTCGCGGTAGTCGTAGTCGAGGATCGTCTCCGCGGCCTGAATCGGGAACGCCGGCGGAATGCCGTCGGCGCGCTGCGTCAGGCGCATGACCTCGCGCGAGTCTCGGTTGACGAACACGAATCCGCTATAGGCGGGCACGAGGCGGTCGCTGCGCAGATACTCCAGGGCCCAACGCGAGTTGGACTTCTCCACCGCGTAATGGAAAGCCATGACCAGTTGGCCGTTCAAACGCGCCCAACGCGCCCACTCGAATTTGGCGTGGCTGGCGGGCTCGAACACCTGGCGGAGCAGCGTGCCGAATTCGCCAGTGGAGGTGGAGCCGCCTAGTTCCTCGAACGTACCGCGCGCGGGACGGTCGTTGACGGTGATCAGCTTGTAGTCTTCCTTCTGCTCGAAATAGCTCAGGCGCACGATCAGCGTGTCCTGGTCGCGATATGCGGGTTCGCCATCGCCCGGCGACACCTTGCGCCGGATCTGCTGTGCGCACAGGAAATTCGGCAGGTTCCTGCTGTAATTCAGTGCATATTCACGGACGGCGGCGATGATCGCGGCCTGTTCTTCGGCGTTGGGCACAGGCGGCAGCGGGTCGGGTCTTGCGGCCGGTGCATCGGCAAGGGGCAGCGACTGTGCCTGGTCCTGGATGGCGTGCAGGACCTGCAGGCTGTGCGGACCGAGTCCCGAGGTGAGGAGATCGTCGAACTGGGAGTCGGAAAGGCGCTGGCTCAACTTGACGGTACGCAGGTAGCGCGACACCTCAGCGTCGGTCATCTTCTGCTCGACGGACGACTTGATGAAGGCGATCAACTGATCGGCGGTGAGGGCCGATTGGGCCGCGCAGACGAGGGCCACTGCAATCGCAGCGGCAGCCAATCGCAGACGCATATCACTTCTTCTTGCACGCCGGGTTGCTGGCGTTTTTCGGATCTTTGCAGTCGACCTGGGGCCCAGCGGGGGCTTCCTTGGTCTTGTCGTCGGGCAGGGGGTCGGGTGTGATGTCGTATTTGATTTCGGACTCTGCCGAGTACTTACGGTAAAGGCGGAACTCGGTCTCGTTGCGGGTCAGGATCCCGTCCGCGCTCATATCGATCTGGGCCTTAAGCGGCAGCAGGAATTCGTGGCCACTGATGTCCTGGTAGTCGTAGTCGAGGATGGTCTTCGCCAGGCGGATGGGGAAGGTTGGCGGGATGTTGTCGGCGTTGAGGGTAATACGCAGGACTACGTGCAGGTCTTTGTCGATATAGACGAGGCCGCTGTAGGCCGGGAAGATGTGCTGGCGGCGTTCGTAGTCGATGCTCCACTGCGAGTGCGCCTGCTCGACGTTGTAGCGGAAGGCCATGACGAGCTTGCCGCGGAGGGTGGCCCAGTGGTCCCACTCGAAGCTGGTCTGGGTGTAGGGTTCGAAGATCTCGCGCATCATGCTGCCGAATTCGCCGCTGGAGGTGGCGCCGCCCAGGTTCTGATAGTTCTCCGTGGTCGGGCTGTTGTTATGAAGGATCAACTTGTAGTCTTCCTTCTGCTCGAAGTAACTGAGGCGTATGGTGAGGGTGTCCTGGGTCTGGAAGGAGGGTTCGCTTGCGCCGCGCATGGCGTAGCGGGAGCCGGGTTCGCCGGCAGCTTTTCGGCGTGTCACCTGGGTGCAGACGAAGTCGGGCAGGCCCTTGGTGTAGCTAAGCGCGTACTCGCGGACATCGCGGATGATCTCCGCCTGCTCCGCGGAGGAGGGTACCGGCGGCAGTTTCGGCCCTTCGTCTTTCGGCGGAGCGATGACGGCGGCGCCGAGGTTGGCGGAGCGGTCGCGGAGGACGTTGAGGGCGTCGCGGGTCTTGGGACCGATGCCGATGGCGAGCAGGTCTTCGATCATGCGGTCGGTGAGCTTGTCGGTAAGTTTCACGTTCTTGAGGAACTTGGCCACCTCGCTGTCAGAGTTCTTCATTTCCACGCTGGATTTGAGGAAGATGATCAGCTTTTCCACGGACATGGGCTGGGCGGTCGCTGCCAGACAGAGGAACAGCGCGGCGCAGAGGAGCCGGAAACGCATAGACCTATTTTCTCATGACGTCCGGAGAGGGCTTATGGGGTACGCCGGAGACGGGGTCTAACCTAGCGCCGTTCGTCTTCGAGGTGCTTGAGACCGGCGTCGAGGACTTCTTCGACCCGGCGAAGCTCATTGCGCCAAAGGTCTCGCATGTCGTCAAAGCGCTGATTGACGGCATCGAAGCGCTGATTGACGGAGGTCTCGAAACCGGAGACTCTGGCGTTGATATAGGCGATCAAGACGGCGATGAGCGTAGCGTTTGCCAGAATCGGTACGCCGATCGCGAGACAGAGCTGGGTATCCGTCATTGGGCGGTAGGGGCTCCACTGTCAGTGTAGTGCGATTTTACGCGCCTTGAAGCCGCCCGCCCGACGATCTCGGTTAGCTGGTCCTCAGTCGCGGCTTTCACCAGTTCGGAGCTGCCAAAGTGCTTCAGCAGCTTCTGCACCGTCCTGGCCCCGACACCCGGGATCGCATCCAGCTCGCTGGTGAGTTGGCGGGCGGCGCGGCGGCTGCGGTGGAAGGTCACTGCAAAACGATGGGCCTCGTCGCGGATCGACTGCACCAGGTGAAGAATCGGCGAAAACCGGTCGAGCACAATGGGCTCGTCCTCTTGGCCGTAGACGTAGATAATCTCCTCGCGCTTGGCGATCGATGCCAGGGGCTGGTCGGAGATGCCGATAGCTTCTAGCGCCTCGGCCGCGGCGTGCAACTGGCCGATGCCGCCATCGATCAGGATCAGACTAGGGAAAGGTTTTTGCTCGTCGAGCAGGCGGCGATAGCGCCGTTCGACAGCCTCACGCATGCTGGCGAAATCGTCGCGGAGCAAGCCGCTTTGCTTCTCCGGGCCCTCGTCCATCGCATGGCCGCGAATGATGAATTTCCGGTAATCGGATTTTTTCATGCGGCCGTCTTCCCAGACGACCATGGAAGCCACGGTATCCGATCCCTGGATGTGGGAAATGTCGAATGATTCGATGCGCTTGGGAGGTTCGGGTAAGCCTAAGGTAGCTTCGAGCGCCTCGGCGATGGCATCTTTGCTGGGCTTCATCACACGGAAGCGCTGCATGAAGGAATGCTTGGCGTTTTTC
>DATJYJ010000557.1:0-35643 GCA_035578025.1 Verrucomicrobiia bacterium | reverse complement strand
AAGGGTGGCCATCATCGGGGTCGCGGCCGAACCGGCGTCACGAACCTACACGGTCAAAATCCTGGTTCCGAATCCTGGACCGGTGCTGCTTGCCGGAATGGTGGCGGAAGCCCGCATCTTCGGGCCCGCCAAGATCCACGCCTTGACCATCCCCGCCGAAGCCGTCGTGCCCGATCCACAGGGCGCGCCCAATGTGTTCGTCTACTCCCCCGACCGGAAGCGCGTTTACGGACGCAGGGTCGAGGTGGGCTCGCCGGTTGGCAAGGAAGTGGAGATCCGCTCCGGCCTCACCGGCACCGAACAGGTGGTCGTTTCCGGGCAGCAGAAGGTCCGGGAGGGCAGCCTGGTGGAAATTACGGGAGGCGTCCAATGAATCCGGTGCGTGCCTCGCTGCGCTATCCGCAAGTCACGATCGCCCTCACCTTCATGCTGGTGGCCTTCGGAGCCTACGCTCTGATGAGGATGCCTCGGCGGGAAGACCCGAAGATCCACGTGCGCGAGGGAATCGTGGCCGCTTTCTATCCGGGCGCATCCGCCGTGGAGGTCGAGAACCAGGTCACGCAGAAAATCGAGCAGCGCATCTTCAAAATCGAAGGCGTCCGGCGCGAGAAGACTTACTCGACCAGCATGAACGGAGCGATGTTCATCAATCTCAATCTGGAAGACAACCTCAAGGACACCGAGAAGTTCTGGTCCAAGCTGCGCCTCGATATGGCAGAGCTGAAGAAGACGGACCTTCCGGACGGTGTGCAAGGCCCAATCGTTGACTACGATTTTGGAGACACCGTGGCGGTGCTGCTGGCCATCCATAGCGACCACTATGGCTACCGCGAGCTGAAGGACTACGCTGAGCGGATCGAGTCGGTAATCCGGCGGATTCGTGCCGTTTCGAAAGTCAAGAGGATCGGTGAGCAGAAGGAGGAAGTCGACGTTTCGAGCACCCTCAACCGCTTATCGCAGTACTCCGTTTCGCCGGACCAGGTGAGGAAGGCGTTGGAGGGCCGCAACATGGTGCACTACGCCGGCGCGGTGCCGACTGAACGCGGGAAACCCCCCATCCAGGCGACGGGTGCGTTCGAAGCGGAGGATCAGATCCGGCACGTGATGATCGATGTTTCGCGCACCGGCCAACCGGTGTATATCGGCGACCTTGCCAACGTGGACCGTGTCTACAAAGACCCGACGCAATATGCGCGATCGCGAGGCGAGCGAGCCCTTCTGCTCTCGGTGGAGATGCAGGAAGGGAACAACATAGTCGACTTCGGGAAGGAGCTCCATGCTTCTCTGGATCAACTGCGCCCGCTGTTGCCGCCCGATCTGAAAATCGATTTCGTGGCCGACCAGCCTACGGTTGTCGCCGACCGCGTGAAGCACTTCATCCGCGAGTTCGGCATAGCTATCCTCTCAGTAATTCTGGTGACTATGGTGCTGCTGCCGTTCCGCGTCGCGCTGGTGTCGGCCGTCGCGATCCCAGTGACTATTTCGGCCACTTTCGGACTGCTGAACGCTTTCGGCATCGAGCTGCACCAGGTGTCGATCGCCGCGCTGATCGTAGTGCTGGGCATGGTGGTGGACGACGCCATCGTGATCGCGGATAACTACATCGAGCTGCTCGACCGCGGCCTGCCCCGTTCGGAAGCGGCATGGCGCAGCGCGAGCGAGCTTGCGGTTCCCGTGCTTACGGCCACGCTCACGATCATCTGCTCCTTCCTGCCGTTTCTGATCCTCTCCGGGGCCACGGGCGAATTCATTCGCGCGCTGCCGTTGACCGTGGCGATCGCACTCTCGACGTCTTTTCTTGTCGGTATGCTGCTGACGCCCATGCTGAGCCAGTTCTTCATCAAGCAGGGGCTGCATCATGCCGAAGGCGCTGGGGAAAAGAAGCAGCGCCGCTCCCCGCTGGAAATCATGCAGTTGATTTACAACCGGGTGATTGTGTTGGGTATGAGATGGAAAACCGCCGCGATCGCATGCGGCATATTTGCCGTCGTCGCGGGCGCATTCGTGCTGCATAACCTTCCGGAGCGCTTTTTCCCGTTCGCCGAGCGCGACCAATTTGTAGTGGACGTCTGGCTTCCCGAAGGCTGGAAGGTGGAAGCAACAGAGGCCGCCGTGAAGCGTATCGAAGACGTGTTGCGGCGGGAGAAGGAGGTGGTGAACTACACCTCGTTCATAGGGTCGAGCTTTCCGCGGTTCTACTACAATGTCAACCCGCAGTTGCCGGATAAGAACTACGCCCAATTGCTGGTCTCGACCGAATCGGCGGAAGTCACGCCGAAGCTGGTCCGGGACCTGCGCCCGGTCCTCGCGCAGGCGGCTCCCGAGGCCCGCGTCTTCCTGAGCGAGTTGCAACAAGGCCCGGTCCAGCTGGCAGCCATCGAAGTCCGGCTCACCGGCGAGGACGAGCACGTACTGCGGCATTGGGGCGATCAGGTACTCCAATTGCTCCAGCGCACGCCGGGATCGCTGGACGTGCATAGCGACTGGCGCGAGGATGCATACCGGATGAAAGTGAATCTCCGGGAGGAGGTGGCCAACCGTCTGGGGTTCACCAACGCGAGCATAGGGCACGTGCTGGCGGGCGGCTTCGAAGGGGAGCCGGTCACCACGTATTGGGAAGGCGAGCGCGACATCGCCGTTGCCTTGCGGCTGGAACCCGCGCGGCGCCAGACCTTCAATGATGTCGCCAATACCTACGTAATGTCGCCCGTAACCGGCGCGCGCGTGCCTTTGGACAGCGTTGCCTCTGTGGCGCCCGTGTGGGATCCGGGCCGGATCGTGCGCCGCAACGGCGTCCGCACGCTCACCATCCGGTCCTGGGCCCAAGGAGGCACGCTGCCGAGCCAGGTGTTGGAGCGCGTCCGGCCGATAACCGACAAACTTCCGCTGCCCCCAGGATATCGCGTGTGGTACGGCGGCGAGTATGAAAATCAGAACAACACCTTTCCCGAGATGGTCAATGCGCTAATGATCAGCGTAATCGCGATCTATCTCATTCTGATGTTCCAGTTCCGATCGGTGATCGATCCGTTTGTGGTGATGGCCGCGATTCCGCTCGGTCTGCTGGGGGCATCGGTGGGATTGATGGTGACCCGCAACCCTTTCGGTTTCACAGGATTCCTGGGAATTGTCAGCCTCGGCGGCGTGGTCGTGCGGAATTCGATCATCCTGGTGGACTATATTCGCGAACGAATGAAGGAAGGCATTCCGATCGAGGAAGCTGCGATTGAAGCCGGTGAGCGCAGGCTGCGTCCCATCTTCCTGACCACCATGGCGGCGGCGGTCGGCGTCACTCCCATGATTCTCTCGGGGTCGACCATGTGGTCGCCGCTGGGAAGCGCAATCGCATTCGGATTGGTTGGGTCTATGTTTTTCACTCTTGTCGTAATTCCCGTGCTCTACGTTCTGATTCACCAGCGCCATTCAAAGCCCGGGCCGGCCGGTCCGGTCGCTGCGGCCGCGCTGATTCTCATCGCATGCGGTGCCGTGGCGCATGCGCAACCGCGAGCGTTGGCGCTTGATGAAGCGGTGTCGATGGCTACCAAACACAACTCGACGGTCAAGATCGCCGGCGACCGGGTGAAGGCGATGGACGCGCGGGTTCACGAGGCGCGGGCCGGCTTGTTCCCGGCGTTGACGAACGAGTCGACAGCGGTGCACATCGCCGAGCAGCAACACATTGACATCCCGCAGGGCGCTCTCGGCGTGTACCCGCAGATCGGGCCGATCCCAGGCGCCGGGGTGTCGCTGGCTCAGGGCAAGCCTAATTTCGGCTTGAGCACGACCACGCTCTCGCAACCGCTCACCCAATACTTCAAAACCCGCGCGGGTGTGGATGTGAGCCGGGCGGATGCGGCCGGCGCGCGCTCCGAGATGCGTCGCTCGGAAAACGACGTGGCGTACAAGGTGAAAGAAATCTTTTATGCCATTCTCGCCACGGAACGCCGGCGCGACGCAGTCGGCGCGCAGATCCGCGCCGCCGAATTGCGGATCGCCGAAACACAGAATGCCGTTGTCACCGGCGTGGCGCTGGAGGTGAGGGCAGCCGAGGTGCGCGCCCAGATTGCACAAGCGATACACGCGCACGGCCAACTGCAGGACGCAGTCGCGGACATGAAGCAGGAACTGGCGGACTTGTGCGGGTTGCCGGTGGATACCGAGCTCGTGCTCACGCGCCCGCTTGCCGCCGCGGACTACTCCCCGACAGTCGAAGCGGCGGTTGACACGGCCATCGCGCACAATCCCGAGATCGAGGCCGCGGCTCATCAGCTCGAAAAGGCGCGCGCGGCGCTGCGTGCCGCCCGCGCCGAATACATTCCGGAGGTCAGTGCGTTTGCGCAGCACGTGTACCAGGATGGCGCGCCGTTTCTCTCGCGCAATAACGGCGTAGCAGGCTTTCACATGACCTGGACCATATTCGAGTTCGGCAAACGGCGTGGCCAGGTAGCGGAACGGTCCGCGGAGGTCGCCCAAGCCGAGGAGAACCTGGCGCGTCTTCGCAATCGGGTAAGGATCGACGTGGAGAAGGCGGTTCGCAAGCTGAATCGCGCCCAAACCGAAATCGAATCGGCAACGCAGTTGGTGGCCGCGACAACCGAAGCCAGCCGCGTGTCGAGCGATCAGGCAGAAGTAGGGACGGCGAATCGTTCCGTCTTCCTCGAATCGGAGGCCTCGAGGCTGACCGCACAGGCTGACCTGCTACGGGCGGAATACGACCGCAGCGTAGCGGCCGCGGACCTGGCCAGGCTTACTGGAAATCGCTAGACAGTGGAGCGGCATTGTGGGATTCATCAGCGGCTTTTGGAACTCGGTTCCCATTTCAGCCTTCGCGGCCATCTGTGGCTCGTTTGTCGGCGCAACCGGTTCAGCCGTCAGCGTCTGGATCGCTCAGAAGCACCAGGACCGCCGGGATCTCCTCGGCCGGAAGATTTCACAACGCGAGCAGCTATATTCGGACTTCATCACTGAAAGCGCGAGCGCCATAGCGGACGCGACCCAGCACAAATTCGAGGACCCAAACAGGCTCATACCAACTTATGCACTGCTCAGCCGCATTCGTTTGAGCTCCTCGACGATCGTGGTCGACAGCGCGGAACGAGTGGTGCAAACCATTCTCAGCACATACTCGGCGCCGAATCTTACGCCTGAGGAGCTCTACGCCTACGCCACCAAGCATAACGATCCACTCCGCGAGTTCAGCGAGATCTGTCGTCGTGATCTTGAAACGCTGTGGAAGGATGTGTAAAAGACCGAAGTTACGCAGCCCATTAAAGGTGAAGTACAACTCGCGAAGGTCGGTGTTCATCTAAATAGATGGAGCTTTACCCGGAACGGTATTCCCAGAATTGGAGCGAATATGATCAGAGTATACATCGCGCTTATTGTCACTTGTTTCGTTAGTTCTCAATTAAACGCGCAGAACGCCGAAGTGAGCCGCGAGAGGATCGCGCATGGTGTTCGTCCGTCCTTCGCGTGGACTACTTTCAACCCGCAGTTTTATCCGCCCTATTACGACTATTACTATTCCTACAACGACAACACCGGTTTGCGTAGTCTTTGGAATTTCTATGCTTTTTGGCGTAGTGTGGACGAGCAGGATCGGCCGCAGGCCTCATACGGGGAGGAAGCAACGGAACCGTCTCGAGTGCCTGCTACTCCGGCCACGCCGATGGTGCGCGAGTATCATTGGCCCGAGCAGGTCGACGCGCCCGCGCCGTTTTCCATTGTGACCACCAGCGGTACTGAGTACCTCGCCACGATGGTTTGGGTAGAGGGCGGCAACGTTCATCTCAACTCGGTCGATGGAGGCGCGCTCCAGATACCGCTCGCCTCGGTTTCGAGGTCACTCACGAAGTCTGCAAATGCGCAGAAGAAACTGAATCTCCCGCTGCCGTGAACCCAGGATCCGGCAGTCGAGGCTGTGCCGGAAACGAATGTGTCTGACGTATACGCATTGAGCAAGATCATGAATCGCAATGCTGAGGCTGCGCGGCAATCACGTGCAAGCGCCGCACAAGAGACCGGCGAGGTACCAGGATGCAGCGATTTCTAACGCTTTTCTGTCTGGCAGCATGCTTGCGGGCGGCAGGAGACCAAAGGACCAACAGCCTCGCTCAGTTCAGCGGCGCTCTGGAGCGATTGGCCGCGACCGTCGCGCCGGCGGTCGTGCAGGTACAGGTCTCGGCATGGTGCGGGTCGGACTCAGCCACCCGCGGCGCGATCCTGACAGCTTGCAAAGTCATCGGATCGGGTGTCATCGTGGATCCCTCGGGATACATCATTACCAACGAGCACGTAGTACGGAACGCACGCCGCATCCGTGTGATGCTGACGCCGAGATCGGACCACGCAGGTGATGGAGCGGCGCTGGTAGGAACGCCGCCTGGGCTGGATGCCGTGATCGTGGGCGCAAATCGCGAGCCTGTCGGAAAACGCGAAATACTCGACGCCGTCGTCGTGGGCGCAAACCGAGACACGGATCTTGCGGTCCTCAAAATTGAATCCTCGGGACTGCCGGCCATCGCGCTCCGCTCGACGGGTAAGGCTCCCCGCCAGGGACAGCTTGTACTTGCTGTCGGCAGTCCCGAAGGGCTTGACAACACGATGACGATCGGAGTTGTCAGCGCGGTCGGCCGCCAACCGCATCCGGATTATCCAATGGTGTATATCCAGACTGACGCTGCCATTAATCCCGGAAATAGCGGCGGCCCACTGTTGAATGTCGAAGGCGAGCTGATCGGAATCAATACATTCATATTCAGCGAGACCGGCCGTAACCAGGGTCTCGGGTTCGCGGTGCCGGCCGCGGTCGTTCGCTACGTCTACGAACAACTGCGAGCCCACGGCACCGTGCGATGCAGTCTGGTCGGCGTCCAGGTGCAGACAGTCACGGCCGGACTCGCCCAGGGCCTCGGCTTGAGCCGCGGATATGGGGTTATGATCTCGGATGTTCTGCCCGGCAGCCCGGCGGAGGATGCCGGGCTGCGGCCGCGAGACATCATCACGGCGGTCGACGGCGCTTCGATTTCGGCTTTACCCTACTACGCCGCGATGATGTATCTGCACGATCCTGCCATTCCCGTTGCAGTAACGGTATTGCGCGGCCAACAGACCGTCCAGTTTCAGGTACCGGTGGTGGCGATAGATGATCAGGTCTATCGAGAGACTTCCATTGACCCGCGCGACAGTCTCATTCCCGAATTGGGTATTTTCGGAAAAACGCTTGACTCCATGTTCGCCCGCAGGTGCGGTCTGCGGTCGAAACTGGGGATCTATGTCCTCGCGACGACCGCCGGGAATGACGACTCCGGCACAGGATTCGCGCCCGGTGATGTGATCGCTTCATTGAATGGTGTCGCCATCCTCGGCATGCAGGATTTGCGCGGCGGGATTCATGAGTTGGCAGGCGGCAAGCCGGTTGTTTTGCAGATCGAGCGAAACGGGCAGTTTTTCTACATCGAACGGGAACTCGAACAACAACCGGCGGAGTCCGGCGCGGAGCGGCGCGTCAACCGTGAATGAGCTCTGATCCGGTGGCGGATCAACTGTGAACGGGGTTGTGAAGCTTCTCCCACCGCGATCCCAAGCAACAACTGTATGCAGAGCCGGTTTTGCGGTTAGGCTGGACCTCGGCCGAACCAGCAATCCGGTGTGGCGAAGCCGAGAGGCGCTGGCCGGAGTTCCGGCACTTCGCATGCCGCTGACAAGGAATATGAGGCTGACTGCCGCCGAATTATGTGCCGAGTGATGCGGCATCGGACGAACGCCGCATGCAGTCTGGCTGGCAACTCCTTTAGATCGGACCAAAATGTCTGGATCTCGCTTTGCATTTAATCATACGTGTGAGGAGAACCTTCCTGGTAGCTGTCCCGTGCTCGGTTCGCGGGTTCGCCGTTTCGCCGTGCCTCCTCTGTCTCCAGGCGGCGGTCGCCCAGGGTCGGGACGGGAGGGCTGCCCGTGGTTATCAGCATCGGAGGTCTGGCCGAGCAAGCCCGCGGACCTGACAGTCACCAGGTGAACCGTGAAGACCTGAATCAAATTCATGAGGAGAAACACAAATGAGACTTGTCACTTTGGCAGCAATCCTCCCTCTGGGCGTTTCAGCCTTCGCCCAGGACGTGCAGTTCGATTACGATCGTTCGGCACACTTCAACGACTACAAGACGTACAACTGGATCGATTACAGGGCCGTGCAGCCGGGCGATCAACTCCTGGATCAGGACATCAAGCGCGCCGTGGACGAGCAACTGGCCGGCAAAGGTCTGCGGCGGGTCGAGAGTGGCGGTGACCTGGTCGTCGGTTATGAGGCAGGAATCTCACAGGAAAAGGAGTTCGATGCCATCGGGACGGGTGGTTGGGGCCGGTGGGGTGGTCCGCTCGGGTGGGGCAACTCGGGCCGGGTAACGACTTCGACCATTGACGTCGGCAAGCTGACGGTTGGCCTTTTCGACCCAGCTAGCAAACAACTCGTGTGGCGCGGATCGGCCTCCAAGACGCTCAATATCAGCAAAGACCCCGACAAGAACTATCGGACCTTGGAAAAAGCCATGGCCAGGCTGTTCAGAAACTATCCTCCCGGCACGGGCAAGAGGTAAACGGAGCTCAAGCCACGCTTCAACAGGGGGAATCCAACAATGATTCGGATCATGACTGCCACCAAACGCAATGGCACGACAATTACAGTGGACGGCCGCGTTACAGCCGAGTACGTTGGAACCATCGATACCGTGGTGAGACAAGCAATAGAACGGGGCGGCCCAGTTCGTCTCTATTTGCGCGACGTTTCCACCATCGACCGGAGCGGACGTGCTCTCCTCGACCGCCTGGCAGCGAAGGGCGTTCGTTTGAGCGCCACCGGTATCTACAGTTCGTACGTCGTTGGTGAGATCAGCCGATCGGCGGCACGAAGCGCCGCCTAGGATGGCCGCTGGTATAGCCGATTGTGTGAGTGTCGTTCGCGCGCCGAACGTCCGGCGATTGTTTCTCACCGCACGCCGGCAAATACAAGGAGCACCGTGATGGCGCGACGAGGCCTCGGCAGACTACATCGGCATCTGCTGATGGTGCCGGCATGGATCTCACCTATCGCCCTTTCAACGGTGGCGTAAACCTCATGAATCCAAGTGCTGCCCCAACCATCCGCGCCCTCGCCAGATGGCTCGTCGAATGCAATTCCGCATGTGATGCCCCCGTGGCTGGGGCCCAGCCAAATCGCCATAGCAGTAGCGTCCAAGAGTTTCGATCAAGCATGAGATTCCACATTGTGCAGAAGGAGTTAATGAATTGACGCCCGTCATAGAAAAGCAACATCGCTCCAGCGACTCATTGAGTGCTTATGGGATCGCGCGCTCTACGATTTCGGGATCCCCCCTGAGTCCGGCGGAGCTGAGGAAAACAGATGCCTACTGGCGAGCGTGCAATTACCTGGCGCTCGGCATGATCTACCTTCAGGACAATCCCCTTCTGAAGGAGCCACTCAAACCCGAGCACATAAAGAACCGGCTCCTGGGTCATTGGGGATCGAGCCCAGGGTTGGCTTTCACCTATATCCATCTGAACCGCCTGATCAAGAAACTCGATCTCAATATGATCTTCATGGCCGGCCCCGGACATGGCGCGCCGGGAGTTTTGGCGCCTTGCTATCTTGAGGGCGCCTACTCAGAAGTGTATCCGGACAAAAGCGAGGACGAGCGAGGACTGCGCGAGTTCTTCAAACAGTTCTCGTTTCCAGGCGGTATCGGCAGTCACTGTACACCGGAAACGCCCGGCTCGATACACGAAGGCGGTGAACTGGGCTACGTGCTGTCACACGCCTGCGGGGCCGCTTTCGATAATCCGGATTTGATCGTCGCCGCCGTGGTGGGCGATGGCGAGTCAGAAACAGGGCCGCTGGCGACATCGTGGCACATCAGCAAGTTCCTCAGCCCGATTCGTGATGGCGCCGTTCTGCCGATTCTCCACCTGAACGGCTACAAGATCAACAACCCCACTCTCCTGGCCCGGATCAGTCACCAGGAGTTGGAGCAGCTTATGCGGGGCTACGGCTGGACGCCTTACTTCGTCGAGGGATCCGATCCCGACAGCATGCATCAGGCGATGGCGGCCACGATGGAGCACTGTGTTCAGGAAATCAGAAACGCTCAACTCGAATGCCGCCAGACCGGCGTGGCACGACGGCCGCTCTGGCCTATGATCGTTCTGCGCTCCCCCAAGGGCTGGGGCGCGCCGCTGGAGGTCGGCGGCCACAGGGTGGAGGGCTTCTGGCGGGCACACCAGGTTCCCTTAACGGAGGTCAAGAAAAACGCTGAGCAGTCGCGGATTCTCGAAGAGTGGATGCGCGCGCACAAGCCCGAGGAACTGTTTGACCAAAATGGGAAGCTGATCCCCGAACTGAAAGAACTCGCACCTGTGGGCCAGCGCCGGATGAGCGCCAATCCGCACGCCAACGGTGGAATCCTCAAAAAAGCTTTGCGCCTGCCGCCTTTCTGCGACTACGCCGTCAAGCTTGACCGGCCCGGGGCGATCGAGGCCGAGAATGTCGCGCCCCTGGGCGCCTTCTTGAGAGACGTCATGAAGCTCAACATGACCAACTTCCGCGTGTTCGGGCCCGACGAAACCACGTCAAACAAGCTCCAGGCCATCTACCAGGTTGCCAAGAAATTCTGGCTTGCCGAGTATTTCCCCGAGGATCAGGATGGTAGCGAACTGGCCCCTGATGGCCGCGTCATCGAGATGCTCAGCGAGCACACCATGGAGGGCATGCTGGAAGGTTATCTGCTGACCGGGAGAAACGGCTTCATTTCTTCCTACGAAGCGTTCGTCCACGTGATCGACTCCATGTTCAACCAGCATGCGAAGTGGCTGTCTATCTGTAACCAGTTATCCTGGCGCCGCGATATCGCGTCGCTGAACCTGCTGATCACGTCCACCGTTTGGCGGCAGGATCACAATGGCTTCACGCATCAGGACCCTGGTTTCCTCGACGTGGTCCTGAACAAAAGCGCGGCCGTTACTCGCATCTATCTTCCGCCAGACGTGAATTGCCTCCTCTCTGTTGCGGACCACTGCCTCCGAAGTGAAAACTACATCAACGTCATTGTTTCGGACAAGCAGCTCCACCTGCAGTACCTCAACATAGAAGCGGCGATCGAGCACTGCACGAAAGGCATCGGAATTTGGGACTGGGCGAGCAACGATCGAGGCTGTGAGCCCGACGTCGTTTTCGCTTCGGCCGGCGACATCCCCACCCAGGAGGCCCTGGCAGCGACCGTTCTATTGCGTGAGGAATTCCCCGACATCAAGGTCCGGTTCATTAACGTGGTCGACCTTTTCAAACTCGAGCCCAACACGGAGCATCCTCACGGACTGCCCGACAAGGACTTCGACTCGCTGTTCACCACGGACAAACCAATCATCTTCAATTTTCACGGATACCCGTGGCTCATTCACCGGTTGACCTATCGTCGCACTAACCACAAGAACCTGCATGTGCGCGGCTACAAGGAGAAAGGGAATATCAATACGCCAATGGAGCTCGCGATCAACAACGAAACCGATCGCTTCAGCCTGGCCATTGACGCCATCGACCGCGTTCCCAAACTTCAGCGCATTGGCGCGCATGCCAAGGAGAAATTCCGCAACCGGCAGATCGCCTGCCGGCGTTACGCATACGAGCATGGTATCGACGCTCCCGGCATCGCCGGGTGGCGCTGGCCGCAATAGATAAGCACCGAAAGGATTCCCCATGGACGCGCCGTGGCGGGCGGAGATCTGGAGCGAGGCATTTTGCTGTGCGGGAGCGGAGTGGGCGCGAGGCGGCACGTCATCGCCGCGATTCCCGTCCTCCGCCCCCCGAGACTGAGGTAACCTGAGAAATTCATGCAGCCAAGGAGAACGACAATGACTCTTTTGGAGTCCCTGAAGAGATACACCACTGTAGTGGCGGACACGGGCGACATTGAGGCCATCGCCCGGCACCGCCCCCAGGACGCCACCACCAACCCTTCGCTCCTTTACCATGCGGCGCAGATGCCGGCTTACCGGCACCTGGTGGACGAAGCCACCGGCCTCGCATCCGAGCGCGGCGGCAGTCACGAGGAAATGGCTGAGGAGTTCATCGACCGGCTGTTTGTGTTGTTTGGGTGCGAGATTCTAAACGTGGTCCCCGGCCGCGTATCCACGGAAGTCGCCGCTAAATTGAGCTTCGACACCGAAGGCACCATCACCAAGGCCCGTAAACTCATTTCTCTCTACGAAACCAAAGGCACAAGCAGGGAACGCATCCTGATCAAGATCGCCAGCACCTGGGAAGGTATCCGTGCCGCCGAGCTGCTGGAAAGAGAAGGCATCCACTGCAACCTGACTCTGCTCTTCAGCTTCGCCCAGGCGGTTGCGTGCGCCGAAGCGGGAGTGTCTCTGATCTCGCCCTTCGTCGGCCGCATTTTCGACTGGTACAGGAAGGAGCACGGCGGGGCGGAAATTGCACCCGACCAGGACCCCGGCGTCGCATCCGTGTCCCGCATTTACAACTACTACAAGCAATTTGGCTACAAGACCCAGGTGATGGGTGCAAGCTTCCGCAACGTGAACCAGATTGTCCGGCTCGCAGGAGCAGACCTGCTCACCATCAGTCCCGAACTCCTCGACCAATTGGACCAGACCCAGGGACTTGTGGAGCGTAGGCTTGATCCGGAAAAGGCAAGGACATCTGATGGCGATCGCCTTCACCTGGATGAGAAGACCTTCCGTTGGATGCACAACCAAGACGCGATGGCGACTGAGAAGTTGGCGGAAGGCATCCGGAAATTCGACGCTGACGCCCGCCGTCTCCAGGAGTACGCGCTTTCCCAGGTTACCCTGAAGGCCGTCTAGTCAAGTCTCCCAACTGCTCTGCTCGCTGGGCTTTTACGGCCTGGCATTGACGAGGCACCATCCGGACGCCGCCCCGGATTACGTTCGACTGAACCCAGTCTCGGCAAGCTTCTCGGTGGTCGAAACGGCCTCGGTCCTGTGACCCGCGTTGCGATTCAGGAACTCGCACCGCGCAATCTGCGCTTCAGGATTCAGCCGAACCGTCCGTCGCGCGGCGGACGTAGCCCGTGACGCACCTGGGAACCGGCACAGCCGAAGACTCCAGCCTGTTTCCGGTCACGGTCTATTGTTGGCGCTTGGTTTCGATCGTTTGCTAAATTTGCGCTGAAGGTCCGGCCAGAACTCCTTCAGAACGTTGCCCACCGCGTCGACGCCGACCTGAAGGGCCAGTTTCGATACTGCGCTGCCGGCACTCCGTTGATCCGGATAATAGGCATTCGATATCGCTACTGCGGTTGAATTGCCAAGCCATTCGGAGTAGTTGAACTGAGTACCACCGGAATCGCGCTGGGTCCAAAGGACCCGCGAGACGGCGTAGGCAAACCTCGAGCGGCCAGTTCCGATCCCACGCCGGAAATATCTCGGGTCCTGGTGGAGGAGCGATGGATATACCGCCTCGGTCATGTAATTGCCGATCAGGAGATCCCCATAAGAGGCTCCGAAATACCTGCCGAACCCGGCGGCGCCCTGGCCAAATGATCGGTTACTGTTCGTCATCTGGCCCAACCCGCCGAACGCGGCGGCTAACGCAAACGTTCCACGGTCCAGGCTATCTTCGGAAGCGATCTTGAATTTCTCGCCGATGCTCAGCGGTTTGTAATCCTGAAGGCTCGGGAACGTCCTGTAGTTGGGAATGATGCCGAGAATGTGCCGGCTTTCGTGTCCGGAGTTATCATGAGCTTCCGCGTTCGTGTTAGGATCTGGCCCCTTCGGCTCGGTGGCCGAGATCTCCTGGCACGGTGCAACCCACGCGATGGCGGCAAGCGCCAGAACGGCATATATAATGCGGGCACATCTCGAGAAAATCTTGGGTGTCGCACGACACAGGGTTGCTGGACTCATTCGTTTGGCTCCTGGAAGATACCACTGGCGATTACAGCAGGTAGTGTTCCATCCCTTGCAACGTTCATTTGCAAGGGGCAGTGCTCAAATTCGTCTCATTGGCAAACCCGTTCCCAGAGGGCGGAAGCCGATATTCGGCATCTGATGTAAGCAAATGCCCGGCCTCAGAAGTTTCAGTCTGTGCAAGACGTCTGGACCCGGCAGTCAAGTCGCGTAACCAGGCGAACGGCTCGTCCGTGAGCATTTCTTCCGTACACCTCCATCGCCAGTTTCCTCCCGCAAGGCCGGGTACATTCATCCGGGCTTCCCGCCCGAGGTTCAATAGATCCTGCAAAGGCGCGATCGCCAGGGCCGCGCGCGAGTTCCACGCCAAGCCCATCAGAGCCGGACCGGGCTCGATACTCTCGCCCGCGGCGCTATGGAAGTAACTGCGAGACACGCTCTGCCGCTGGCTTTCCGTAAGCTCCTCGAACCACTCGCGGCTGGTCGGATTATCGTGCGTCCCAGTGTAGACTGCACTATTAGTGACCAGGTTCTGCGGAAGGTAGGGATTGTCTTCATGCCCATCAAACGCGAACTGCAGAACCCGCGTTCCTGGAATCTGGAACTCATCGCGAAGGGCTTCCACATCTCGAGTGATGAGACCGAGATCTTCAGCAATGAACGGGAGGCCGCAAAACTCGGCTTCGAGTTTGCGGAAGAACTCCGCCCCGGGACCAGGCCGCCATGCCCCTGTCTGGGCGGTGGGAGCGCCCCACGGAATGTGCCAAGCCGCGGCAAATCCGCGGAAGTGATCGAGGCGGATCAAGTCCACATGCGACAAAAGCGCGCGAAAGCGATCGATCCACCACCGGTACCCGGTCTCGCGGAGCGCTTCCCAATTGTAGACGGGGTTGCCCCATAACTGGCCCTGCGCGCTGAAGTAATCGGGAGGCACGCCTGCCACAAACCTCGGCCGGCGGCACTCGTCCAGAAGAAAGAGCTCGGGGTTGGCCCAAACGTCGCTGGAATCGGCCGAAACGAAGAATGGCAGGTCTCCGATCAGCGTCACTCCCTTGGAATGTGCGTATTGTTTTAGCTTCTCGCCTTGCCGGGACACCAGAAACTGCTCAAACCGGATCCGGTCGATCTCATCTGCGAGCTCCCGCCGTGCCTCGGCCAAGACACCCGGATTGCGCTGAACCAACTCAGCCGGCCATTGAATGTAATACACCCCCCCGTATTTGGTTTTCAGAGCCCGGAAGAGCGCGTAGTCTTCCAGCCAGGTTGCCTGCGCCGAGCAGAACTCCTGATACTCGCGCAGCAGGTCGCCGCTCCTCGTTCGTTGAAAACGGGTCCATGCCGTTCCCAGTAGTCTTTCCTTATATGGGATCACGGAGGCGTAATCTACCGCGCCCGGCGCGAATTGGGTGTCGCAGTCTACTCGATCCAGCAACCCGTCCGCCTTCAGCGCCTGCGGACTGATTATCGCGGCGTTTCCCGCAAACGAGGACAATGGCTGATAAGGCGAATTTCCATAGCCAGTCGGTCCCACGGGCAGTGCCTGCCACCAGCGTTGTCCGGCATCGTGAAGCCGGTCGATCCAGGCAAAGGCCTCCGGT
Organism: Verrucomicrobiia bacterium; assembly: GCA_035578025.1. Classification (GTDB taxonomy): domain Bacteria; phylum Acidobacteriota; class Terriglobia; order Bryobacterales; family Bryobacteraceae; genus Solibacter. Next base: position 20,110 of record DATJYJ010000557.1, on the reverse strand, counting down.
CCCAGGTCGCCGATGCCGTAAGGCGAGGGCAGAGATGTGACATGGAGCAGCAAACCCGATCCCCGGTACTCGGAAGGAAATGGAGGCCCGTTCAGGCGCCCCTGGCTGGGTCCTACAGCACGGGACACGGTTCCGCCTGCCAAATCTCGGCCGCATATTGGGAGATCGTGCGGTCGCTCGAGAACTTGCCGCTGCTGGCAACATTCAGGATCGCTTTGCGCGCCCATGCCCCGGAATCGGCATATAGTGCGCCGAGCCGTTCCTGTGCCTGGCAATAAGAAGTCAGATCGGCCAGGTGCATATAGTAGTCGCCGCGCGTCAGGAGCACATCTCGTAAGGGATCGAAGATTCCGGGCTCATTCCGATTGAAATGGCCGGAAAAGATGAGATCGAGAGCTGCCTTCGTTTCCGGCTCATTCTCGTAGTGCCAATAGGGGCTGTACCAGCCTCTGCTGGCCTCGACCTGCTCCACGGTCAAACCGAACAGAAAGAGATTGTCCTCTCCGGCTTCCTCTGCCATCTCGATCGTCGCGCCATCTCGCGTTCCGACTGTGAGGGCTCCGTTCATCATGAATTTCATATTGCTCGTGCCGCTGGCCTCGAAACCGGCCGTGGAAATTTGGTTGGATACATCGCTCGCGGGAATTAGTTTTTCGGCCAGGGATACGTTGTATTCGGGAACAAAGATCACTTTGAGACGGTCCCGGGTAAGCGGATCGACATCGATCGTCTCCGCCACGCTATTGATCAATTTGATAATCAATTTCGCCAACCGGTACGCCGGCGCCGCTTTGCCGGCAAAGAAGTATGTGCGCGGGACCCCCTCCAGATTCGGGTTCTCCCGGATCCGGTTGTACTCGACAATGATCCGCAGTGCGTTGAGCAATTGTCTCTTGTATTCGTGAATCCGCTTTACCTGGCAATCGAAGACTGTCCGCGGGTCCACAACTTGCCCCGACGTAGCTTTGAGCCAGTTCGCAAACCGGGCCTTGGCCTGCGTCTTCGATGCCAGGAACGCATCCTGGAAGCAGGAATCCCCGGCAAGGGGCTTGAGTTTCGAGAGCTCGCTTAGGTCTGTAATCCAGCCATCGCCGAGCACTTCGGTGATCGCGCTCGCCAAACCCGGATTGGCCTGCAGCAACCACCGGCGAGGTGTCACTCCATTGGTCTTGTTGTTGAAGCGCTCCGGGAACATGTCCGCAAAATCTTTTACCGTCGAGGTCCGCAAAAGCCTCGAATGCACCGCGGCAACGCCGTTGGTACTGTGCGAACCGACGATGGCCAGGTTGGCCATTCGGATTTTGCGTTCTCCGCCCTCTTCAACTAGGCTCATTCGCGCTACGCGCCCCGGGTCGCCAGGGAATAGCCTCCGTACATCCTCCAGTAGCCGGCGGTTGATTTCGTAGATGATCTCCAGTTGCCTTGGCACTAGGACTTCGAACCCTTCCACCGGCCACTTCTCCAGGGCCTCCGGCAGCAGCGTGTGATTGGTGTACGCCAGTGTTCTCCTGGTCAGATTCCAGGCGTCATCCCAGCCCAGGTGAGCGTCATCGAGCAGGATTCGCATCAGTTCCGCAACCGCCATTGCCGGATGCGTGTCATTCATTTGAATCGCCGCCTTCTCTGGCAGCCTGTCCCAATCGTTGTGCAGCCGGCGGAAACGGCGTACGATGTCGGCCATGGAACAGGCAACCAGAAAGTTCTCCTGGGCGAAACGCAGTTGCCGGCCTATCGTTGTCGAGTCGTCCGGGTACAAGACTCGGGTAAGCGATTCCGCTTCCAACGTCTCGCCCAGAGCCCCGATGAAGTCTCCGCTGCCGAATTCCAGAAAATTGAAATAGTCGGTTGCAGCCGCAGCCCACAGGCGCAGGGTGTTGATCGTTTTCCCTCCGTAGCCCACCACGGGACGATCAAAGGGAATCCCGTACAAAGTCGATGGGCGGCCAGGTATCACTTCAAATCGGCCGCCTCTCACCTGGATAGAACAGTTCAGCTTGACTTCCACCTTTTCGGAAGGTCGCGCAATCTCCCACGGGTCCGACTGACGAAGCCAGTTATCGGCGTTTTCTTTCTGCCAGCCCCCCGCAATCGATTGCCGGAACATCCCGTACTCGTATCGCAGGCCGTAACCGGTCGCCGGTAGCTGCATCGTGGCCATGGAGTCCAGGAAGCACGCCGCCAGGCGCCCCAGGCCTCCATTGCCCAAACCCGCATCCGGCTCCTCCTCGATCAGGCTGAGCCAGTCGATGCCCTTTTCCTTCGCGGCATGCTGTACCAGGGGATCAAGCAGTAAGTTGCTTACATTGTTCGTCGCGGAACGCCCGATCAGAAACTCCATCGAAAGATAATAAATTCGCTTTGGGTTCTCTTTCTCGTACGTCTTCTTGGTTAGCACCCATCGTTGCGCGAGGATGTCGCGGACAGAATGGGCGAATGCTTCGAAGCGCTCCCGCGCCGTTGCCACCTTCGGGTCGATCGCTCTGTCGAATACGAGGTGCCGTTCGTAAATTGCGCTCTCCGTTCCGACGAAAGGCACCGGCCCGCAACCATACTGTCGCAGCAATTCTGACACTCGGGACGGGCCATTCACAGTCGGAGGTAATTTCACCGCCGTGGTCTCGAGATCTTCTTTGATCATCTGATGTCCCTTCTGATTTGTGATCGCAACCGTGTAACCGCGCTCATGATTGACCTCCAGTGGAAACGTCCCGCATCCGTCTGTTACCTGCGATGAGCACTACGACAGAGCGTGCGCCGGCACGATATGTTGTCCCCAGAACTGGTTGCTCCGCTTTCCAGTCGCAAATGTCATTCGGCGAATCGAGCGCGGTATCGATCCACCGCCGCCAGTTCTCTCTACCGCCCTTCAACACCGGAATCTCGAACTCGAGGGATTCCCAATACGCGTTCAGAATGATGTGCACCGATATCCCTTCGCCTTTCAACTCGCCGCCCAGTGCGATGGTGTGCGAGAAACGCGACCAGTCTGGCTGATTGAGCTTGACGCCGTGCCAGGCGTGTCTTTCCTCGCGCAGGATCTGGATTAAGGTGGCGCGCCGGCGTTCGTGCTCGACGTCTCGCAGCAATCGGCGCTGAATCAGCAGCTTCACGAACCGTAGGATATCCGCATGTTTGAATGCCAGGGTCCAATCGAACCAACCCGTCTCATTGTCCTGGCAGTAGGCGTTATTGTTGCCGCACTGAGTACGCCTCACCTCGTCGCCCATGAGAAACATGGGCACACCGCCGGATAACATGACGGCCGTGAAGAAGTTCTTTACCTGCCGATTGCGGAGTGTTTCGATTCCGGGATCGTCCGTAGGACCTTCAACGCCGCAGTTCCAGCTCCGGTTGTCCTCGCTTCCGTCGCGGTTGTCCTCACCGTTCTGTTCGTTGTGCTTGTGATCATACGAGACGAGGTCGTTCAGCGTGAAACCATCGTGGCACGCAACAAAATTGATACTTTCTTCGAGTTCGCGCTCCTTCGGACCATAGATGCTTGGGCTGCCAAGCAGACGATCGGCTGCGCGCGCTGCTGAATCATCCGCGCCGCGGAAGAAGTCCCGAATATCGTCGCGAAACCGGTCGTTCCACTCCTTCCAACTGTCGCCCACGAAGCTGCCGACTTGATATAGTCCGACCGCGTCCCATGCCTCCGCAATCATCTTGGTACCTGCCAGCGCCGGGTCGGACTCGATGTCCCAAAGCACCGGAGGATTCGACAAAACGGCCCCAAAGGAATCGCGCGCCAGGATGGATGCAAGGTCAAAGCGGAAGCCATCCACATGCATTTCCTGAACCCAATAGCGGAGGCTGTCCACAATCATCCGCCGCACCACCGGGTGATTCGCATTGAGGGTGTTTCCTGTGCCGGTGAAGTTCGCGTACTGCGACCGGTCCTCACACAGGACGTAATAAGTAGGATTGTCCAGGCCACGAAAACACTGCGTCGGGCCACCCTCTCCGCCCTCCGCTGTGTGATTGAAGACCACATCGAGAATAACTTCGATTCCGGCCCGGTGCAGGGCCTTGACCATATCGCGAAATTCATCCAATGCGCTGAGGGGGTCCTGATGCACGCTGTATTGCTGGTGCGGTGCAAAGAAGGAGACCGGCGAATAGCCCCAATAGTTCGTCCGGCCTCCCGGCGCGTCCAGCGGATCGAACTGAAACACGGGAAGCAGTTCGACCGCGGTAATCCCCAGTTGCTGGAGGTAGGGGATCATCTCGACCAGTCCCGCGTACGTGCCGCGTTTCGATTCCACGATGCCGGAGCTCGGATGGGCGGTGAAACCGCGCACATGCAATTCGTAGATGATGGTGCGCGCCCAAGGCCGCTTCAAGGGCACATCGCCCTCCCAGTCATATGCCTTGGGGTCTGTGACGACGCTTTTCATGGCCGTAGCGGTGTTGTCTCCGTACAGACGTGCCGCTTCACGGCTATGGTTTTTGGGAACGGCAATGGCGCGTCCGTAAGGGTCGAGCAATAGCTTGGATGGGTCGAACCTCAGCCCCCGAGCCGGCTCGCATGGCCCGTAGGCCCGGAATCCATAGATTTGGCCCGCTCTTACATGAGGCACGAACACGTGCCAATAGTGGTACGTGCGGTTCCTGCAAGGATCGATGGGGATCACACGCGCCGGACGCGCATCGTCCACACGGTCGAAAAACAACAGTTCGATGCGGCTCGCACTCCTGGAAAAGACTGAGAAGTTAGCCCCGCCGGCCGTCAGCGTAGCCCCTATGGGAGTGCTACGGCCAGTTGCCGGCGCGGCGGCTGGCGCTTGCGAAACCACCAGCTGCGGATACGTCGTCATGGTCCAGTTCTCTGGAGAGCACTCTGCGCACCATGTTGCACTTACATGAAGTCAGACACTTACGAGGATCGCAGCGGAGTCGTTTCGGCAGCTGCTATCAAATGACGACAGCCGTGCCGAAAATGCCGGAACTTGCTCGGACCTCGTCTTCCAGTCGTACATCAACAATCAGATTAGGCCGCGCTCGGCGGAGACGATCATCGGCAAGAAGCTCAGAATCCGTGCCAGCCTCATACGATTCTGCGTACCCCCTCCTCCAGACGAGTGGCGTCGTTTGGATCGTTGCCGTCCGATCACCGCCCATCTGGGACTTCCGGCTCGCCGATCGGTCGCTGAGGAGACTTGAGAGACAGGAAGCCAATGGTTAGCATGAGCGCATGCGCCAGTCTCAGGAATATGACACCCACTGACGGAGAAGATTCCGAGCCGACGAGCAGTCACCCGATTCTGCGCGACGAAGTCTGTCGCATCGCGCTTGAGGCCTGCGCAAAATGCGTTTCGCGTGGAGCGCTGCGGCTCCGGTTCTTTAGGTCGTGGTTTCGGCACGGCGCCGGCTCAGCGGCCAGCGCCGTGAACTATCGCTGGCGAGTTCAGTTACATGAACAGTGGCGCTGCCACAAGCGTGATGGTGCTCAACAGCTTGATGAGTACGTGCAGCGAGGGACCGGCTGTATCCTTCAACGGATCACCGACTGTGTCGCCCACTACCGCGGCCTTGTGCGCGGCAGATCCCTTGCCGCCCAGGACGCCTGTCTCGATGTACTTCTTGGCATTGTCCCAGGCGCCGCCGCCATTGTTCATGAAGGTCGCCATGAGGATACCGGCGATGGTCCCGACCATCAGGAACGCGGCCACGGCCACCGCGCCGACGGGTAATCCGCTAAGGGTAAAGCCGAAGCCGCGGAGAACCATGCCCACCAGTACAGGGCCTGCGACCGCCAGGAGACCCGGCGTGACCATGGCCTTGAGCGCCCTGACGGTCACGATATCGACACACGCTCCGTAATCCGGATCCGAGGTCCCCTGCATGATGCCCGGGTTCGCCTTGAATTGGCGCCGGACCTCTTCAATCACCGTCTGGGCGGCCTTGCCCACGGCTTTTACCGCAAAGGAGCTGAAGAGGAACACCAGCATCGCGCCGAGGAGTGCGCCGGCAAAGACGGGCACCTGGCCGATATCGATCGGGAAGGCGGAATCCAGGGGGCGCTTCAGGAGCATCTTCACCTGGTCGATGTAAGCGGAGAACAATAGGAAGGCCGCCAGCGCCGCGCTGCCGACGGCATAACCCTTGGTCAACGCCTTGGTGGTGTTGCCGACCGCGTCGAGCCGGTCGGTCTTCTGCCGGGTTTCTTCGGGTTGGTGCGACATCTCGATGATGCCGCCGGCGTTATCAGTGATCGGTCCAAACGTGTCCATGGCCAGGATGTAAGCAGCCGTGGAGAGCATGCCCATGGTCGCTATGGCTGTTCCGTACAGGCCCGCCGCTTGGGCGCCGACGCCGGCCAGGCCAGCGTGGGCGCCCAGCGAATAGGCGCCGAGGAGGGCGGCCGCAATGACGAATACCGGCGCCGCGACACATTCCAATGCAACCGAGAATCCGGAAATAATCGTGGTGGCGGGGCCGGTTTTGCAGGCACTCACGATCGACAGAACCGGCCGGTACTTGTACTCGGTGTAGTACTGGGTGATGTATACGAACGCGAAGCTGGTCAGAATGCCGATCACGCCGCATCCGAACAACATCAGGTTGCCTTTCAGCAAGAGTTGGACAGCCACGAAAAAGCCGGCCATCGCCAGGACTGTGGTGACGTAGTAGCCGCGATTGAGGGCTTGCATCGGGTCCTTGTCTTCGTCGGTTCGCACCGCCATGACGCCCACCATGGAGGCAATCAGACCGAGTGCACGCGCGACTAGCGGAAACAGAATGCCCTTGATGCCGAAGACCGGGTACAGTCCGGCGCCGAGGATCATAGCGCCGACGTTTTCCGCCGCGGTGGACTCGAACAGATCCGCGCCACGTCCGGCGCAGTCGCCCACATTGTCGCCGACGAGATCGGCGACCACCGCCGGATTTCGAGGATCGTCCTCCGGGATGCCTGCTTCCACCTTGCCGACCAGGTCAGCTCCAACGTCGGCAGCTTTTGTGTAGATACCGCCGCCGAGCTGCGCGAACAGCGCCACAAAGCTGGCGCCGAAGCCAAAGGCTACGATCTGCGTCGGTACTTGCGTGGGAGCGTTCAGGCCGCCAAAAACCCAGAAGAGAACGCCGACTCCGAGCAGCGATAGGCCGACGACGCAGAGTCCCGTCACGGCACCGCCCCGAAGAGCGATCTGCAATGCGCGGTTCAGACTGGTGCGGGACGCCGAGGCTACCCTGACGTTCGCACGAATGGACACCCACATACCGCTGAATCCCGCGAGAGTCGAGCAGAGCGCGCCGGCGATGAAGGAAACGGTCATTCTCACGGCCAGGGTAGAGGCCCTGCCAAAAGCCGAATACCCCAGGAAGATCAGAATCGCCAGGACAAGAGCCAGGCTGAGAATGGTTTTGTTTTGGCGACGGAGGAAGGCTTCGGCGCCAAGCTTGATGGCATTGGAGATTTTCCGCATCTCGGCGGTTCCGCTATCCCGGCTTATGACGAAGCGGGCCAAGGCCGCGGCGACCAGCAGCGAGCCTAAACTGATAACCAGCACTCCAACCAGGTATCCTCGCCCGCCTTGGGTTAGGTCAGATGTCTGTAGCAACAGAGCGAGTCCAGTGAACGAGAACATGATTCAATTTCCATCCTTGTGTCAATAACGCATATCCTGCGCGCCCCCGGTGGTGGTGATGTGGGCGACGGCAGCAACGGTCGATCTGTGATTGTGATTCACATTGGAACCAGCACGCGCCTGGCCATGTGCGTTGATTCTCGGGAGGAGAAATCGATGCGCCTCAAACAGGCTCGCCACTGAATGCCCGACTGCCGACGGCGTCGGCACGTGCCGAGGCATGTGCCGCATCCGCAGGCATTGATTGCATCGCAAAAACGCCGCCAACAGCCGCCGCACGCTCCGATCTCCGGGTTGCCAAGTGGTTGAACGCGTGCATGTTCCACTGCGTATGAGTGACGAAATCTTCATCAGGCTTTTGGATGACGAAATCGGTTTCGGCTATTCGGTGCGCCGAGGCGCGAACCTGATCGAGTCCGCCGTTGTCCACCCCACTGGTCCCCCGCGCTACGAAGAGCCCCTGTTCGGCGACTACAACGGCTCGATGGCGATGGACTAGCGAGCGAGCGGTTGTCGATCCCGATCGAGAGAACGCCAAGGCGCGGCCTTTGGAGGATAGCTATGACGAAAACCATTGATGTGACTGAACTCGTCCTTCGCGACGCTCATCAGAGCCTCATGGCGACGCGGATGGCGTTCGAGGACATGGCTCCTGCCTGCGCGGACCTGGACAAGGCAGGATTCTGGTCCCTGGAATGTTGGGGCGGCGCCACTTTCGATGCGTGCATCCGATTTCTGAATGAAGATCCGTGGGAGCGGCTGCGACAGTTTCGCAAGCTGCTGCCCAATACGCGCTTGCAGATGCTGTTGCGCGGCCAGAACCTGCTCGGCTACCGCCATTACGAAGACACGGTGGTCGACCGGTTCGTCGAGAAGGCTGCGGACAATGGCATGGACGTGTTTCGCGTTTTCGATGCGCTTAACGACATTCGCAATTTGCGGCGCGCCATAGCGGCGGTGCGGCGCACGGGAAGGCACGCCCAAGGCACGATCTGCTACACCGTCAGCCCGCTGCACGCAACCGACGACTTCGTGGAAATGGCGGAGAAGCTCCTGGACCTCGGTTGCGACTCACTTTGCATCAAGGATATGGCGGCCCTGCTGAAGCCTCAAGCGGCGTACGAGCTGGTCAGAGGCATCAAGGAAACCTGCGGCAGCGAGACACGGGTGCACGTGCACGTGCACGCCACCACGGGCGTGACGCTGGTCAGTCTGATGAAGGCCATTGAAGCGGGCGCGGACTGTGTGGATACGGCCATCAGCTCGCTCAGCCTCGGCCCGGGACACAACCCGACCGAGAGCCTCGTGGAGATGCTGGAAGGCACAGGCTTCGACACCAGGCTCGACAAATCGCGGCTGATCAAAGTGAAGAAGTACTTCGCCGGAGTGCGGCCGCGTTACCAGGAATTCCTCTCGAACATTACCGGTGTCGAAACCGAGATATTTGACAGCCAGATTCCGGGCGGAATGCTCTCCAACATGGAAAGCCAGTTGAAGCAGCAGGGTGCGGGCGACCGGATGGAAGAGGTCCTGCTCGAGGTCCCGAAGGTGCGTGCCGACGCGGGCTATCCGCCGCTGGTGACGCCTTCGAGCCAGATCGTGGGCACGCAGGCGGTGCTCAACGTGATGATGGGCCGCTATAAAGTGCTGACCGGCGAATTTGCCGACCTGATGCTCGGATATTACGGGGAGACAATCGGGCCGCGCGATGCCACCGTGATTGGGCTCGCGGTCAAGCACACGGGCAAGAGCCCCATCAATGGACGTCCGGCCGACCTCTTGAAACCGGAGTGGCAGGAATTACGCGAGGCAGCTCTTGAACTCGAGGGCGCGAATGGCTCCGACGAGGATGTGCTGACCTGCGCGATGTTCCCAAAAGTCGCTCCCAAGTTCTTTACGACACGCGCGCAGGGCCCGAAAAACCTGGGTATGACGGCAGCGGCGCAGACTGAATCACAGCCGGCGGCCCAAAAACCGCAGACAGCGCAGAACGGTAACGGGAAAGCGCTGGTGCGGGGGCCGGTGACGTACGACGTCAAACTGAACGGTAAGACGCACCGCGTGACGGTTGCGCCGGCTCAATAGGTTTTTCCAAGGACTTCATATTATGGCCATTCATACCATGCAGGAGAGAATTTCGGAGCTGCGCTCGCGCACGGCGAAAGCGGTGCTGGGCGGCGGCGAGGAACGCCTGGAGAAGCAACGCCAGGCCGGGAAGCTCACGGCGCGGGAACGAGTGCAAGCGCTGGTCGATCCCGGCAGCTTTGAAGAGACCGGGTTGTTCGCCGAACATCGTGCCACGTTGTTCGGTATGGCGGGGAAGAGTTTTCCGGCCGACGGAGTAGTGACAGGCGCGGCCTCGATCGGCGGGCGGCTGGTACACCTGGCGAGCCAGGACTTCACCGTGTCCGGTGGGTCGGCGGGCGAAGTCCACTCCATCAAGTGTGCGGAGATCATGCAGCAATCGCTCAAAACCGGATCGCCATTTGTCTTCCTGAACGACTCCGGTGGGGCGCGCGTGCAGGAGGGCATCGATTCGCTGTCCGGTTACGGAAAGGTCTTTTACACGAACGTGATGCTGTCGGGGGCGGTGCCGCAGATCTCCCTCATCTGCGGCCCGTGCGCGGGCGGCGCGGCGTACAGCCCGGCGCTCACGGATTTCATCATCCAGACGCGCCAGGCGCAGATGTTCATCACCGGGCCCAACGTCATCAAGAGCGTCACGGGAGAGAACGTTACGGCGGAGCAACTGGGCGGTCCGGAGGCGCACATGGCAAGCTCCGGCGTAATCCACTTCATCGCCGACGACGACCGGCATGCCATTCTGCTGTGCCAGAAGCTCCTCAGCTTCCTGCCGTCGAACAACCTGGAAGATCCGCCTCGCATCGAAGGCGATGCGCATGTGGATCCCAATCCGGCGCTCGATGATATCGTCCCGACCGACGGGAAGAAAGCCTACGACGTTCGCAACGTGATTCTGAAAGTGGTGGACTTCGCCGACTTCCTGGAAGTGCAGTCGGGATACGCGCCGAACATCGTGGTGGGGTTCGCCCGTATCACCGGGCGGACGGTCGGAATCATCGCCAACCAGCCCGCCGTAAACGCCGGTGCCCTCGACATCAATGCATCCAATAAGGCCGCCCGGTTTATCCGCTTCTGCAATGCGTTCAACATTTCGTTGCTGACGTTTGTGGACGTCCCGGGCTTCCTGCCCGGCGTGCAGCAGGAGCACGGCGGCATTATCCGCCATGGAGCCAAGATGCTGTTCGCGTACTCGGCGGCTACCGTCCCGAAAGTCACGGTGATCCTGCGGAAGTGTTACGGCGGCGCGTACCTGGCGATGTGCGGCAAGGACCTGGGCGCGGATCGCGCCTTCGCCTGGCCGGCCGCCGAGGTGGCCGTGATGGGGGCGGAAGGCGCGGCGGAGATTGTATTCCGCAAGGAGATCCAGGAAGCGAAGGATAAGGGCGCCAAACGCGCGGAGCTGATCGAGAAGTACCGCGAGGTGTTTTCGAATCCGTACGTGGCGGCGGGGCGCCGCCTGGTGGATGCGGTCATCGAGCCTTCGATGACGCGGCAGCATGTCGCGCGAGTGCTGGAATACCTGCACACGAAGCGTGAACTGAGGCCGCCCAAGAAACACGGGTTGATGCCGCTATAGAGCCGGGGGTGAAATCATGGCAACCACGACAGGAGCGGAAGTTGCAGCGACGCTGGAGCAGTTGCGGGCGCAGCTGGCGGAATTGACCAGGCGGATCGAGGCTCTGGAACCCGCTACCGCGCCTGCCGCGGCACGCGCGGAGGCAGCGCAGCCGGAAGCGCCGCAACCGGCCATCACGGAGGAGGAACTGCTGGCTATCTCTGCTGCGCTGGCCGCGTATCTGGGCGTGCGGCCGCACATCCGGCAGATCCGGCTGCTCAGCACGACGGCGTGGGCACAGCAGGGGCGCGTCTCGATTCAGGCGTCCCACAGATTGCAGGGTTAGGAACGCAATGAAACTGACCATCACCATTGACGGAAAGACATACGAAGTTGACGTGGAGGCATCGGAGCCGGAGTCGCCTGCGGCGCCCACCCATTTGACCGGCGTCAATATTTCGTCGGCACCGCTGCGCGTGCCGGCGTCCACTCCCGCCGCGCCACCTGAGACCGGCACGCTGGTGAGCGAAGAGAAGGTCTGCCGCAGCCCGGTTTCGGGCATCGTGGTACGGATCGCGGCACAGGTGGGACAGACGCTCCAGCCCGGTGACATTCTGCTGGTGCTGGAGGCGATGAAGATGGAGACCAACATCACGGCGCCTTCGGCCGGAAAAATCGCTGCCATCCGCGTGAATCAGGGCGACAGCGTTCAGGCCGGGCAGGTCGTAGTGGAGTTCGAATGATGAGTTCACAACTAAAACAGATTCCGGGATTCCTGTTTTTCGATCACGTAGCCATTTCGGTAAGGCCGGGCGAGCTGGAAGCACACGTCCGCACCTACCAGGCGATGGGCTTCCAAGAGGTGCATCGCGAAGATGTGCTGGGAGGAGATCAGGTGCGCGAGGTGTTGCTGCAGGTGGGCGACGGTCCAAACCTGGTGCAGTTGCTCGAGCCCCTCACCCCGGAATCACCGGTGGCAAAACAGATCGAGAAGAACGGCGGACGCGGGGGCATGGCGCACGTCGCGCTGCGCGTGGCCGATATTCAGAAGGCGTACGATCATCTGCGGGCGAACGGGTTCCGGATCATCGACAAGGCGCCGCGTAAGGGCTCACGCGGGACCATGGTGTTCTTCGTGCATCCGAAGACCACGGAGACGGCCGCGTTCGGCTATCTCATCGAGGTGGTTCAGGAGGGCTCCCATGCCTGAGGAAACGGAAATGGAGATCCTGCATATCGGCCGCGACTTTCCCGCGGCGAGGACGGAGGCGTGGGAGGCGGCCATCGCGAAAGACCTGAAGGGCGCGGATTACGAAAAGAAGCTGGTTTGGCGGACCGAAGACGGGCTCGCGGTGCGGCCTTATTACCGGAAGGAAGCGCTGGCCGGGTTGGAAGCGCAGCACGAGATTGTGGACGGTGCGCTTCGAGGCTGGGGGATCGCGCAGGACGCGGCGCCGCACGGCCCCAACGCGATTCGCGCGGACCTGCTGCATGAAGCCGGTGCGCACGCTATCCAGGAGCTGGGATACGGCATCGCGGCCGGCGTGGAGCGGCTGGTGGCGTTAGCTGCGGCGCTTCCCGCCGATAGCGCTGCGCGGCAGGTGGAATTCGTGTTCGCTGCGGGAGCAGCGTACTTCATCGAGATTGCAAAGCTGCGGGCGGCGCGGCTGATGTGGGCGCAAGTCTTGGCGGCATTCGGCGCGAACGGGCGCGCCGGATGCCGTATGTCCCTGCACGTGCGAACGCCGCGTCGCAACAAGAGCATTTACGACCGGTACACAAACCTGCTGCGCGTCACCACGGAAGCGTGCTCCGCCGTGCTGGGCGGCTGCGATCGTTTGACCGTGGAGCCGTTCGGCTTCGATCCGCATCTGGCATTGAACGTCCAGCGGATTCTGAAGGACGAGGCGCACCTCGACCTGGTTGCCGATCCGGCGGGCGGTTCCTATTACATCGAAGCGCTGACCGACTCGCTGGCGCGCGAGGGCTGGAAGCTATTGCAGCAAACGGAGGCGGAAGGCGGCTTTTCCAAGGCGCTGGCTTCGGGCTCGATCGAGCGGGCGCTGGCGGAAACGCGGACTGCGCGCGCTAAGGCCTATTCGGCGCGGCAGCGCACGCTGGTGGGCGTCAATAACTTCCCGAACCTGCTGGAGAGGGAACCCGCGGCACAAGCTCCGCAGCCCGAGCCGGACGGCACGCTGCCCCCGGTGCGGGTGGCCGAGCCGTTCGAGAAAATTCGGCAGCGGACCGCGGCACACGCGCGGGCGACCGGGCGGCATCCCAAGGTCCTCCTGCTGAAGCGAGGCGACGTCAAGATGAAAAGCGCGCGCGCCAACTTCATCCTGAATTTCTTCGGCTGCGCCGGATTCGATATGACGGAATCAGAGGGGTGCGAACGCACCGACGCCGACCTGATTGTTCTATGCAGCTCCGACCCCGAGTATCTGACGTTGGCGCGAGAAGTCTGCCCCAAGGCGAAGGCCCCCGTACTGGTCGCCGGAAATCCGAAGGACCAGATCGAGGAACTGCGAGCGGCGGGGGTGCAGGGATTCGTCCACATCTTCAGCGATGCCATCGAGACCCTCACCTGTTGGCAGGACAAGCTCGGCATGAGGAGCATTGCATGAGACCCGATTTCACGAAAATCGAATACCAGCCGGGCGCGGGTGCGCAGCCTGTTGCCGCCGAAGACGCCGCGCTGTGGGAAACGGCGGAACACATTCGGGTGAAGCGGTGGTACACGGCAGACGATATTTATACGATGGAGCACCTGGACTACGCCGCCGGCGTTCCGCCCTTCCTGCGCGGTCCGCACTCCACCATGTACGCCATGCAGCCCTGGACTATCCGGCAGTACGCGGGGTTTTCGACGGCCGAGGAGTCTAATGCGTTTTACCGGCGCAACCTGGCTGCGGGGCAGAAGGGCCTCTCGGTGGCGTTCGACTTGGCGACACATCGCGGCTACGATTCCGACAACGAGCGCGTGTCCGGCGATGTCGGCAAGGCTGGCGTGGCTGTCGATTCGGTCGAAGACATGAAGATTCTGTTTGACCAGATTCCCCTCGACCAGATGTCGGTCTCGATGACCATGAACGGGGCGGTGCTGCCTGTGATGGCGTTCTATATCGTGGCGGCCGAAGAGCAGGGTGTAGCGGCAAAGGACCTCAGCGGCACCATTCAGAACGACATTCTGAAAGAGTTCATGGTGCGCAACACCTATATTTATCCGCCAGGGCCTTCGATGCGCATTATCGGCGAGATCTTCCGCTACTCGGCGGAGAACATGCCGAAATTCAACTGCATTTCGATCAGCGGCTACCATATGCAGGAGGCCGGCGCATCGGCGGACCTGGAACTCGGCTACACGCTGGCGGACGGTCTCGAGTACATCCGCACTGGAATTCAGGCGGGACTGGATATCGACGCTTTCGCGCCGCGCGTCAGCTTCTTCTGGGGCATCGGCATGAATCACTTCATGGAGATCGCGAAAATGCGGGCGGCGCGCGTGCTGTGGGCGAAGATCGTCAAAAGCTTCGGCCCCAAGAACCCGAAATCGATGGCGCTGCGCACGCACTGCCAGACTTCCGGCTGGAGCCTGGCGGCGCGGGATGTGTTCAATAACGTGGCGCGCACGTGTGTGGAGGCGCTCGCGGCGGCCCTGGGACACACTCAGTCGCTGCACACGAATGCGCTCGATGAAGCGATCGCGCTGCCGACGGATTTTTCGGCCCGCATCGCGCGCAACACGCAAATCTACCTCCAGGAAGAGACGGGGATCACGCGTGTGGTCGACCCGTGGGCGGGCAGCTACTATGTCGAGTCGCTGACGCACGAGCTGATGCACAAGGCCTGGCATCACATTCAGGAGATCGAAGCCCTGGGCGGGATGGCCAGGGCGATCGAGACCGGCATTCCGAAAATGCGCATCGAAGAAGCGGCCGCGCGGCGCCAGGCGCAGATCGATTCGCGACGCGAGACCATCGTCGGGGTAAACAAATACCGGCCGGCGGAGGACGAACAGATCGAGGTGCGCGTAGTCGACAACCGGGCGGTGCGCGAAGCGCAAGTGGCGCGCCTGGCGCGGATCAGGGCCACACGCGATCAGCGACCGGCCGGAGATGCGTTGGCGGCACTGACCGCCGCGGCAAAGGACGGCGGAGGCAATCTGCTGGCGCTGTCGGTTGAGGCGGCCCGTAAGCGGGCCAGCCTGGGCGAGATCTCCTCGGCGCTCGAGACCGTCTTCGGGCGGTACCAGGCGGTGAACCGGACGATCTCAGGCGTGTACTCGGCGGAGAGCCAGCGCAATCCCGAGTTCCAGAAAGCCCGGGAATTGACTCGGGAGTTCGCGCGCCTCGAAGGCCGGCGCCCGCGGATCCTGGTGGCGAAGGTCGGGCAGGACGGGCACGACCGCGGGGCGAAGGTGATCGCGACGGCCTTTGCCGACCTCGGCTTCGACGTAGATGTCGGGCCGCTGTTCCAGATGCCGCGTGAAGCGGCGATCATGGCCGTGGAAAACGACGTTCATGTCCTCGGTATCTCCAGCCTTGCGGGCGGACACACAACACTGGTGCCAGAAGTAATCGCCGAACTCAAGAAATTGGGCCGTGAGGATATCCTCGTCGTGGTGGGCGGCGTGATCCCGCCGCAGGACTACGATGCGCTGCTCAAGGCCGGAGTGACCGATGTGTTCGGACCGGGCACGGTGATTCCGGTTGCCGCGCGACGCATCCTGACGGCGCTGATCGGAAGCGTGCATGCGGCCTAGGCTGCCGTTGGAACGGTACGTGGATGGGGTGTTGGGCGGGGAGCGCACGGTTTTAGCCCAGGCCATTACGCTAATCGAGAGCAATCTGCCATCGGACAGCGAACTGGCTGCGCACCTGCTCGACGCGCTGCTGCCGCACACGGGCCGATCGCTGCGCGCCGGCATCACGGGTGTTCCGGGGGTGGGCAAGAGCACCTTCATCAACGCGCTCGGGATGCACTTGATTCGCGACCGAGGCGAGAACCTGGCGGTGCTGAGCGTGGACCCGTCGAGCCCCATCTCGGGGGGAAGCATTCTCGGCGATAAGACGCGCATGCAGGAACTCGCGGTTGACGAGAGGGCCTTCATTCGCCCCTCGCCGTCGGAAGGACGCCTCGGCGGAGTCGCGCGGCGCACCCGCGAAACCATTCTGCTGTGCGAGGCGGCGGGCTATCACAACATCTTCGTGGAAACCGTGGGGGTGGGACAGAGCGAGGCGGCGGTGCGTTCGATGACGGATTTTTTCCTGCTGCTGATGCTGGCCGGCGCGGGTGACGAGTTACAAGGGATGAAGCGCGGCATCATCGAGATGCTCGACGGGATGGCCATCAACAAGGCCGACGGGGACAACAAACCGGGAGCCGAACACGCGCGCATCGAATACGCGAGCGCGCTCGACCTGTTCCCTGCTTCGGAAGATGGCTGGACGCCGCGGGTGCTGACCTGCTCCTCCATTTCCGGCGAAGGCATTCCTGAAGTGTGGGATATGGTGCTGGCGCATCGCGAATGCTTATCCGGCAACGGATTTCTGGCGCGGCGGCGAAACCGCCAGGCGCTAGAATGGATGAACGAATTGACGGTTTTCGGCCTTGAGGAGTTGTTTCATTCGCAGCCGGCAGTCGCCGCCCGTCTGCCAGTTGTGCGCGAGGAGGTGCGCCGCGGGAGCGTGAGCCCGTTGGCGGCGAGCCGCGAACTGCTGGGCCTTTTTCATCCTGAAACGGAAGGTACGAATTCATGATCGCTTCATTTCCTGCTGACCGGCGCCTCCACCGGCCCTCCTGAATGGAGCGGCTGGCCAAAGCGCGGGCGATCAACTGCCACCGCGTCGTGCAGACGATCAAGAGTTCCCGCAACACGGGCCTGCCGGGTCCGCCCGAATGCGGACACGCCGGTCCTCACCACGTCTTCCGGATGAGAGGCTGCGGCGATCACTTCCGCTCGATGACTATCAGGGCGAAGGTGCCGAGTAGGGCGGGCGGCCGCGGCTGGTGGGGCAGGGCCGAACTTCTCCGATACCACGAAGACGCGTTGCGTGGTGGGATCGAGGGCCTCCGCATATCTGCACAGGAGGTCAGACGGACTTGCAAACTTCTGCTTATCCGGGCTCCGCCGATGGTGAAGCGCGGCGAGAGGAGCAAATCATGAGAATCACGCGACGGGACGCGTTGAGACTCGCCGCGGCGCCGCTCCTGGCACAGCCGCGAGGCTCGGGCGCGCCGTTTCAACCTACTTGGGAATCGCTCCAGCAGTACCGCTGCCCGGCATGGTTCCGCGACGCCAAGCTCGGCTTCTGGGCACACTGGGGCCCGCAGGGCGGTCCCAAGCAGGGCGATTGGTACGCGCGCAACATGTACATCCAAGGCACGCGCCAGTACAACTATCATGTCGCGTATTACGGGCACCCCTCGAAGGTCGGATACAAGGACATCATCCCGCTGTGGACGGCGAAGCACTGGGAGGCCGAGACCCTGATCCGCCGCTACAAGAAGGCCGGGGCGCGCTATTTCGTGTCGCTGGGGGTGCACTGCGACAACTTCGATTGCTGGAACTCCAAGCACCATAGCTGGAACGCCGTCAACCACGGTCCGAAGCGCGACGTGGTGGGGACGTGGCGCAAAGCGGCGCGCGACAACGGACTGCGCTTCGGCGTGAGCGAACACCTGGCGTGGAGCTGGACGTGGTTCAACGTGAACAAGAACGCCGACAAGACCGGCGAGTTCGCGGGCGTGCCTTACGACGGCAACGACGCGCGATACCAGGAGCTGTACTTTCCGCCGCACGCGGGCGATGCCGCGCAGTACGCCGTCAATCCGCCCGAATCGTGGAAGCAGGAGTGGCTGCGGCGCGTGACGGACCTGATCGACCAGCATCAGCCCGACCTGGTGTACACGGATGGGGGCGCATTCGACGGCGTCGGCCTGGAGGCGATCGCGCATTACTACAACGCCAACCTCCAGTGGCACAAGGGCAGCCTGGAAGGGGTATACACGCTGAAGGACCACAGCGCCGCGGGGCGGGAGAAATACGGCGAGTACCGCGAGGGCGCGAGCGCGCTGGACGTGGAGCGCGGGGTGGTGGGCGACATCCGCCAAGATCCCTTCCAGAGCGACACCTGCATCGGGCAGTGGTTCTACTGGGAGGGCTTCCAGTACAAGACCGCGAAGGAGGTGGTACACCTGTTCCTGGATATCGTGAGCAAGAACGGCAACCTGCTGTTGAGCATTCCGCTGATGCCCGACGGCACGCTGGACAGCCGCGAGGAATCGATCCTGGACGACTTCACGGCGTGGACCGCGATTCACGGCGCGGCGATTTTCGGCTCGCGGCCGTGGAAGGTTTACGGCGAAGGTCCGACGGCGGTACCGACCGGGATGATGAGCGAGCAGAACCGGAAGCCGTTCACCGGAGACGACATGCGCTTCACCACGCAGGGAGACAAGCTCTACTGCTTCTGCCTGGGCTGGCCGGAGGGCGACGTGAAGATCCGATCGCTCGGCCGCGGTGCGCCCACGGGACAGCGAAAGATCGAGTCCGTGCGCGTGTTGGGCAGCGAAGAGAAGCTGACTTGGACGCTGGAAGACGACGCGCTGCGGATTCAGAGGCCTGCGCATCGGCCCTCGGAGCTCACGCTGGGGTTGGAGATCGGGTAGCGGAGCGCGGAGTTGTCCCCGGGCGCCGCGGAGCATGCGGACGGAGGTGCGGCCGGCGTTGATTCGGGGCGGGTTCGGTACCAATCCGGTTCGTTTTTGCAGCGGCGAAGCAGCAGGCGAGAGGGCGGGTTCGCCGGTTTCCGGAGGGCGGCCTGGCGCTCGGCGATGGCCCGGAGGAGACCGGAGAGGGCGCGCCGGTACTGGCGTCCGGCGGCCTCCTGGCGGCGGGCGATTTTGTCGAGGATGCGGGGACCTTCGGCGTCCTGGATGAAGACCTGGGTGAGGGCGTCGTCGGAGTTCGTGTCTGCGGGGAGGGCGGCGACGCGGGTCTGGTAGAACTGTGCCTCGATGCGGCCGTAGCGGCGCTGGAGCCACTCGGCGCAGACGAGCTGATCGAAGAAGAGCTGTTCGATGGGGGTTTGGGGGTGGAAGCGCTCGGTGTAGTCACGGGAGAGGGCGAGGAGCTCTTCGGGGTCTTCGCCGGGGAGGATGAGGGCCTGGGCATAGAGCCCGAGCTTGAGCGCGTTTTTGGAAGAGGCGGCCTTGCCCTCGGCGGAGCGGGGGCCGGTAGAATGCTGCGCGTTGGCAAGAGCAGCGTTGATCTGAGCTGAAGAAGCCATGGGAATCTCCTTGGACAGGCTGAAGCCTTTCCTACACAGACGGTAGCAGGCAGGTTTCGACGGGCGGCGCGGCGGGAACGGTAAGTTATTGAGGGGGAACAGAAGAAAAAGTGCGGCCGACCGTGAAAGGTCGCTGGCATTCTTCGCCGATCGGAAGCTGAAGCGGATCGAGAAGTCCTGCAACGACTCGATTATGGAAATCAGTCGTACTCGACCCAGACGAAGTTGGACACCTGCTCATAGCCGGGCGACCGACGCCAAGATCGATGACTTCATGACGGTTCCACGCTCGCTCCCGCGGCGGCGAGAAGCTGGTCCAACTGCTCGAACTGCTCGCCAGACCAACTTATACTCCCGGAGGCCATTGCATCGTCGAGGGCTTTTTTTGAGGGATAGAGTTCGTATATAACGACGAGCGTCTCGCCATCCCTTTCTTCGAAGGTCACGGTGGTGACGGGCCCATCCTCATCACCTTCGTCATTCGTCCAGACGAGGCGGGAGCCCGGAGTCACTTCCACGTACCTACCAAAGAATGGCATAGGCTGCTCTGAGGAAGGGTGACTGAACACGAAACGGTACGTGCCCCC
>DATJYJ010000556.1:0-3083 GCA_035578025.1 Verrucomicrobiia bacterium | reverse complement strand
CGTAAAGGGGGTGGACATTCTCGCTGTCGTCGGCGTGCTGTTCGGCGGGTATCCCATTTTCAAGGAGGCGATCTCGGACCTCCTGGAGCGCCGCATGACGATGGAACTCTCGATGACCATCGCCCTCGTGGCCGCTTCGGTGATCGGGGAGTTCTTTACGGCCCTGCTCATCACGGTCTTCGTACTGATTGCCGAGATCCTGGAAGGGATGACCGTCGGGCGCGGCCGCCGCGCCATCCAGGAACTGCTGGACCTGCTTCCGCACACCGCGGAAGTGAGGTCGGCAGGCCAGGTCGCACAACGAAGCGTTTCGGAACTTCAGCTTGGCGACGTGGTCCTGGTCCGCCCCGGCGGCCGGATTCCGGTCGACGGCGCCGTCGTAAGCGGCCATTCCTTTGTCGATCAATCGACCATTACCGGCGAATCCATGCCGGTCGAAAAGGTCGCGGGTACGCAAGTCTTCGCGGGTACGATCAATCAGTCGGGAGTATTGGAAATTCGGGCGGAGAGAGTCGGCCGCGAGACCGCCTTCGGCCGGATCATCGAAGCGGTCGAGCGCGCCGAGCGCTCGCGCGCGCCCATTCAGCGCACCGCAGACCGCTTGGCAGGCTACCTCGTATACTTCGCTTTGGGCTGTGCGGCGCTCACGTTTGGGATTACGCGCGATGCCCGATCGACAATTTCCGTAATCGTTGTTGCCGGAGCTTGCGGGATCGCCGCAGGCACTCCGCTCGCGATCCTGGGAGCAATTGGCCGCGCGGCCCGGAAAGGCGCCATCATCAAGGGAGGACTGTACCTCGAGGTATTGAGTACGGTCGATACCGTCGTGCTCGACAAGACGGGCACCCTGACGCTCGGCACGCCGCAAGTCTTCGATGTGCACGTTTATAACGGGTTCGATCTGAAACATGTAATGCGCATTGCCGCCACCGCTGAACGCTTTTCGGAGCATCCGCTGGCCAAGGCAATCGTGAAGAGGGCGACGGAATGGAACCTGCCTCTCGGTGAACCGTCAGGGTTCTGCTACATTCCAGGAAAAGGCATCATCTCCAATGTTGAGGGCAGCCGCACCCTGGTGGGCACTCGCGTCCTGTTGGAGCAGGAAGGCGTGACCGTTCCGTCGCCAGACGGCAGCGCGTCCGAGCGTTTCTCGGAAGTGATGGTGGCTTCCGGCGGCCAAGTGTTGGGCGCGATTCGCATCGCCGATGTTCTCCGATCCGAGGCAACCGCTGCCGTCGCCGAAATGAAGGCGCTGGGCCTGCGAACGGTGCTGCTAACCGGCGATCGCCGGGAAATCGCCGACGCGACGGCAAAGGAACTGGGAGTCGACGAGGTTGATTCCGAACTCCTTCCGGATCAAAAGGTGGCCCGCGTGCGCGAATTGCGGGACACGGGTAGGACGGTGGCCATGCTTGGGGATGGAGTAAACGACGCCCCGGCTTTGATGGAATCGAACGTCGGGATTGCCATGGGTTCCGGCACCGATGTGGCCCGGGAAAGCGCCTCCGTGGTTCTGCTTGGCAATGATCTCCTACGGTTCGCCGAGGTGCTCAAAATCTCGCGCCGCTGCCGGTCGATCATTTATGCAAATTTCGCCGGCACGCTCGCAGTCGATAGCGTGGGGGTTGCTCTGGCCGCATTCGGCCTCTTGAACCCGGTACTGGCCGCGCTCATCCACGTGTCTTCGGAGCTTCTCTTCATCCTGAATTCCGCCCGGCTTCTGCCGCGGTCAAACGACTGACACGCGAACCGCCCGATGACGCGATTTTCCATCCGTTGATTGGTGCAAAGAGCCCGCTGGCCGGCTGGAAGGCCCGTCTGCAAGCAAATCCGTGGAGATTTCGGATCTCCCCGCTAAGATGGGCTGCTTCCGATCCGGAGGGAAACAAATGCCACGTCAACGCGATCTGGGCCTCTTACTACTTGCTGCCTTGCAAGCTACGGCGATTTTTGGCCAGCCTCCGGTCACACGCCTGAATCCGGCGGTGAAACAAATCGTGGACATGATTTCCGAGGATCGGATCGGCGCCACCATGAAGACCCTGGAGAGCTTCGGCACCCGCTACGTACTGTCCGAACAGGATAGCGCGACCCATGGAATCGGCGCCGCCCAAACTTGGATCTTCGATCAGTTCAAGAGCTACAGCCCGCGCCTTCAGGTAAGCCTGAACCCCTTCACTGCAAAGAAGAGCCAGCGCATTGCGAAGGACGTCGCGCTGGCAAATGTAATCGCGGTGCTGCCGGGGACCGTGGAGCCGGATCGCTACGTCGTGATCTCGTCGCACTACGACTCGATCAACATGCGGCGCGGTCCGGGCACTCCACGCACGGATGACGAAGGCCCACGCGCGCCACAGGAGATCGAGCCGGTCGCACCGGGCGTTTCCGATAATGCCAGCGGCGTCGCCGCCGTCCTGGAAATGGCCCGGGTGATGAGCCAATACGAGTTCGACAAGTCGGTCGTCTTCATTGCCTTTTCCGCCGAAGAGGTTGGCTTATTGGGAAGCCAGGCGTATGCCGCCAAAGCCAGACAGGAAAAGATGGAAATCGAGGCGGTCCTCAACAACGACATCATCGGCAATGACATTGCCGGCAATGGCCGCTCGGCAAACGGCCACGTGCGGGTCTTTTCAGGAGGACCAGAGGACTCGTCGTCCCGCGCACTGGCGCGTTACACCAAGGAGATCGCGGAACGTTACGTTCCGTCGATGACCGTAGACCTCATCTTTCGCCGCGATCGATTTGGCCGCGGCGGCGATCACACGTCTTTCAATCGTGAAGGGTTCGCCGCGGTTCGCCTCACCACTCCCTCTGAAAACTATGCGAACCAACACACGGCCAGCGACACTTTGGCCAAGGCCTCCGTGCCGTACGCCGCCAGGGTCGCAAGAATGAACGGAGCAGTGCTGGCCAGCCTGGCGCTGGCTCCCAGGCCGCCCGTCGTCATGCGTCTGCGGGCTCCTGGACGGCCGCCCGGCAGCACAGCATCCGCCGCGACCGAGGCTCCGGCGCAGAGTCCGGCAGGTCGTCCGGCGGGGCCGGGTCTCACTCGCGGGAAATCCGGCTATGATGCGGCGCTTCGA
>DATJYJ010000555.1:0-22648 GCA_035578025.1 Verrucomicrobiia bacterium | reverse complement strand
CGGGCACCATTAGTGCGGATAGGCTGGTGGTGTCGGATGTGGTAGCGGCGTGTATTTCGGCGGGCCTGGTGAGCGCGAGTTACCTGAGCACCAACTATATCAAGACGGACGCCATATCAGCAACCTACGCTACAATCGGTTCCCTAAATGCCACCAACGCTACCATCTCGAATCTTGGGGCAACCTACGCGACAATCACCGCGCTCCACGCTGAACAAATCAATGTCAGTCGCCTGCAAGCGGGTACGGCCACGTTCACCGGCGATGTCACTTTTGCGCGCAGTGGTGGTCCGTCTCTCACGATCAATTCCTCACAGATCGCGTTTACCCAGAGCGGAAGCACGTACGTCAGCATCAGCCCGTCCAACCCTTCAGTGAACGTGTACGATCCGCTCTACGGATACTCCATGGGGGCGCGCCTCATAGCTTACGGCGGAGGGGCGCTGGCCCTGTACGGCCCTGGCGGAAATGCTTCCATCAATTGCGGCTCTGGCAATCCCGTGATGTACATGGGGGTGAACCAGGTCCTGACGGTGAGGTATCCGGGGTCACCGTCTACGCTCGCGGATGTGATCGCGGTGTTGCGCTGGCACGGACTCTGCAACTAAATGGGGGGGGGCAAACATGAAAATCATCGTTCTTTTGATTCTTGCGGTACTTGCGGCGTCTGCCCAGGTCCCGTATCAGCAAACGCAGGGACAGTGGCAATTGACAGTGAGCGACTGGACGGCCAACTCCATTCCGGGACTCGACGGCAGGGTTCCTGGGGCCGGAGGCCCAACGATCAAGGGTATGTGGCTCACAGCCTGTACTACCGACGCCTCGGCATCCCTCGGCATGCTTCTAAAAAGCATCCTGGTTTATCGTTCAGGCGAGTCGGCGGTCACCCTTACAGCGGATTTCCTGGAACCGCTCAGTCAGTACGGGGCGATTCGGTGCGCCAACACAATCCTGCTGATTCCTAGAACCACGGCGACTTCGTTGACGGTAGCGGCTCCTGTTATTCACTGGTCCGAATTGAAGCCATGAACCAGGGATACCTAAAGCCAGAAGAGGCGGGCGCGATTATTGCCGTGAGTCCAAAGACTCTGGCGAACTGGCGGTGCGAGGGGTACGGCCCTCCGTGGCATCGCTTTCGCGGTATGGTGCGCTATAATCCCGATCGGTTGAGAGAGTGGGTGGAGCAACAGGAGGTGCGACCAAATGCCGGTGAGAGAGCGGAACGGAAAATTAGAATGGCGCTTCAAGGTGAACGGCCACGAGTACAGCCACATCACCGACTTGGCAGACACCGAACGCAACAGGACGAAAGCGAACCGGATGGAAGCGGACGCGCGGCGCCTGGTAACGGAGGGCCGCGGAACGGAACTACGGATTCAGGTGGAACCGTTCAGTAGCGCCGCTGATGCATTTGTCACATGGGCGCGCGGTGAATATGTAGATCACCCGAATTCCTGGAAACGGCTCTCGGGTTCGATGACCGGCGGCAAGGTGTTTTTTGGGAAGCGCCCACTTTCCAGCGTTACCCGCGGCGACATTGAGGATTTCAAAAGCTGGCGGCGCACCGTCCACAAGGTGCGCGAGGTGACGTTACGTCACGATCTACACGCGCTCTCGCTCCTGTTTCAATACGGAGCAAAGCACCAATGGTGCAAGGTGAACCCGATTCGAGAAGTCGAAATCCCAAGCGATAAAGACGCGGTACGGATGAACGTGCTTTCAAAGGCGCAGGAGCTCGCGTACTTCACGGCGTGTGAATCGTTGCGGATTGAAAAGGCAGCACACAAGCGGACGAAGGAGGCCCGCGGACTTCAGGACTTGTGGGACCTGCACACGCTGATGGTTCAGCAGGGATGCCGGCCGGAAGAATTGCGGGAACTCGAACAATCGGCGGTAGACCTGGGGCAGGGTAAATTCACCATTCAGGCGGGCAAGTCCGACGCAGCCCGCCGAACGCTGCATATGCGGTCAGAATCCCGCAATATTTTCACGCGCAGGTTAGCTACAGCGGGCCGTTGGGTGTTTCCGAGTATCAAGTATCCGGCGAGGCACATCGGGCAGGCACAGCGGCTCCACGCAGCCATAGTGAAGCGTTCGGGCGTGAAGTGTGTGCCTTACGATTTTCGGCATACGTTCGCGTCACGGGCGGCGAATGATGAAGGCGTACCGCTTCCCATTCTGGCGGCCATCATGGGGCATGCAAATTTACGGAGCATCATGAAATACGTCCACACATCCCAATCTCAGATGGATCACCAAATGATGCGCCTCGACAGTTTGCCCGCTTTTTGCCCGCCTACCAGCGTGAAAAATGGCGAAGAAACGGGAAAGGTCGGGAACGGGCAGGAAGACCGCCAAACGCCGATAACTCCAACAGTACGAGTGCAATAGACTGATTTTATTTGGAGGCGCGGGTCGGAATCGAACCGACGAATAAAGGTTTTGCAGACCTTGGCCTTACCACTTGGCTACCGCGCCGGGTTCGGAAGGCTCTCTTGCAACATAACCCGGCGGCCGCTGCGAAGTCAAACCGCCGACCGCCTCGCCTTTATGATGGACGCATGGCCCGCTACCCTTCCCTGCTCCAGGTCAACACCCGGGTGCTGCTCGCGGAAACCGCGCGGCAATTGGGCAGGCGCGCGACCCTGGACGACATCCCCGGCGGCGAACTCGACCGCATCGCGGCGGAGGGTTTCGAATGGGTGTGGTTCCTCGGCATCTGGCAGACGGGAACAGCGAGCCGGGAGATCGCCGGCGCGCTTCCCGAGCTGCGCCGCGAATTTCAAGAGGCGCTGGCCGACTTCACCGAACAGGATGTCTGCGGCTCCTGCTTCGCGGTGCAGGCCTATGCGGCGCACTCCGATTTCGGCGGCAACGCCGCGCTCGACCGGCTGCGGCAGCGGCTTCACGATCGCGGCCTGCGGCTGATGCTCGATTTCGTCCCCAACCACACCGCGCGCGAACATCGCTGGGTAGCGCATCACCCTGAATACTACGTCCATGGAACCGCCGAACAGCTCGCGCGCGAGCCGCGCAACTTCACACGGGTCGACACGCCTGCCGGTCCCGCGGTGCTGGCTCACGGCCGCGATCCGTACTTCCCGGGCTGGAGCGATACGCTGCAATTGAACTACGCCAATCCCGAACTTCAGGAAGCCATGGCGGCGGAGTTGGAGAGCATTGCCGCAATGTGCGACGGGGTGCGGTGCGACATGGCGATGCTAGTCCTGCCCGAGGTCTTCGAACGGACGTGGGGTATGAAGCCCGCGCCGTTCTGGCCGGGCGCGATTGCGCGGGCGCGCGCGCACAACTCCGGCTTCCTGTTCCTTGCCGAGGTCTACTGGGACCTGGAGTGGACGCTCCAGCAGGAGGGTTTCGATTTCACCTACGACAAGCGCCTCTACGACCGGCTGCGCGGCGGCCGTGCGCGTCCCATCCACGATCACTTGCGCGCCACGATGGAATTCCAACGGAAATGCGCGCGGTTTTTGGAAAATCACGACGAGCCTCGAGCGGCGGCGGCGTTCGCGCCCGGCACCCACGAAGCCGCCGCCGTGCTGGCGTATCTGTCTCCGGGTATGCGTTTCTTTCAGCGCGGGCAGAGCGAGGGATTCAAGAAGAAGGTGCCGGTCCAGTTGTGCCGCGGGCCCGCCGAAAGCGCCGATTCGCGCCTCCGGGCGTTTTACGGCCGATTGCTGGAGTGCCTGCGCCATCGAGCCGTGCAAGGCGAGTGGCAGCTTCTGGACTCGGTCCCGGCCTGGTACGGGAACTGGACCTGGAGCAGCTTCATCGGCTTCGCGTGGCAAGCTCCGGATCGCACGCTGCTGCTGGCGATCGTGAACTACGCACCGGGGCGGAGCCAGTGCTACCTGCCCCTTGGCTTCCCGGACCTTGCCGGCAAGACGGTGCGTCTGCGGGACCTGATGGGGCCGTTTGTTTACGATCGCGAAGGCGATGAACTTCAGTCGCGCGGCCTGTACCTGGACCTGCCCGCGTGGGGGTACCACGTGCTCGAGGTCCGGGCAAGTTAGCTCTGTCCGTCCAATGCTTTCAGGATCGCGGTGTAGGCGAATCGTTCCGCGCAGCCTGCCAGTACGGCGCCTAAGGCGGCATCGTGCTCGGAAACGGTCCGGATGACGGCTGCGAGACGCTGGCGATCCAGCTCGATCACGGCCGTCCGAAGCTCCGCCCGCACTTCCGCGGGAAGCATCGCCAGCCCATCGGAGGTCAACGTCGGGGGCGAAGCGGGGCGCGCGGGCGCATGGCTGATGTCCTCCACGTAAGCAACGCCCAGATGACGCGCGATGCATTCGAAGATTTCGGCCGGCCGATAGGGTTTGCGCACGAAG
The DNA here is from genome assembly GCA_035578025.1 of Verrucomicrobiia bacterium. Lineage (GTDB taxonomy): Bacteria > Acidobacteriota > Terriglobia > Bryobacterales > Bryobacteraceae > Solibacter. Next base: position 18,299 of record DATJYJ010000555.1, on the reverse strand, counting down.
TCGTCGAGTCCGGCGGCCATCACCTCGCCGCGTTCGCTCTCGGAGGTCGAAGCGGTGACGGCCACGATCTTCACTTCGCGCCCTCGCTCCAGCGCGCGGATGCGCCGCGTGGCCTCCAGCCCGTCCAACACCGGCATGCGGACGTCCATGCAGATCAGATGGGGCCGCCAGGTTTGAAACACCAGAATGCCGTGCTCGCCATCCCCGGCGATGCGCACGAGGAAGCCCGCGTCCAGCAGCAGGCGCTGGAGGAGCACTTGATTCTCCTGCTCGTCCTCGACGATCAGGACGCGGCATTCGGGCTGGCCCGGCTTCAACCGGAACCTCTGGCCGCGAGGCTCCGCCGCGGCCCCCAATTCGGAGGCCGGCACCTGCGTCACGGGGAAGACTGCGCGGAACAGCGAGCCCTTTCCGGGCGTGCTGGCCAGCGAGATCGAACCGCCCATGAGCTCGATGAACTGGCGCGAGATAGTGAGCCCCAGCCCGGTGCCCTTCTGGCTGCCGGGCTTCCCCACTTGCACGAAGGCCTCGAAAATCCGCTCCTGGTCTTCGTGCGGAATGCCGGCTCCCGTGTCTTCCACTTCGAGCACGATGCCGGCCGGTTCGGCGCCGATGCGCAGGGTCACGCTTCCTTCTTCCGTGAACTTGACGGCATTGCCCAGCAGATTGATGAGCACCTGGCGTAGCTTTCCGGCATCCACGCGGACATAGCGCGGGAACCAGGAGGACTTGATCACCTCCAGCTTCAGGCCCTTCTGGCCGGCGCGCACGCGCAGCATGTCGGCAACATCGTACACGAGCTGCTCCAGGTCGCAGGGAACGATTTCCAGGCCCTTGCGGCCGGCCTCGATCTTGGCCATGTCCAGAACTTCGTTGATGAGGCCGAGCAGGTGTTCCCCGCTGCGATTGATGATGTCCATATCCTTGCGGCGGGGTTCGGGGAGGCCGGGGTCCTCGCGCACCAGGCTGGAGAAGCCGAGAATCGCGTTGAGGGGCGTGCGCAGCTCGTGGCTCATGTTGGCGAGGAATACGCTCTTGGCGCGATTGGCGGATTCCGCCGCGTCTTTTGCGGTGCGCAATTCGCGTGTACGCTCCGCGACCTGCCGCTCGAGCCGGGCCGTCTGCAGTTCCAGGATCCTCATGCGATACCGGTGGGCGGCGAAAGCCAGTCCGGCGACGGACAACGCGAGCGCGGTTCGGAACCACCACGCCGCCCACCACGGCGGCAGGATGGTAATCGCGAGGGCTGTTCCCTGCTCGTTCCAGACGCCGTCGTTGTTGGATGCCTGCACGCGAAAGACGTACTTGCGAGGTGGAAGACTGGTGTAGGTTGCGGTGCGGCGCAGGCTGTCGACTTCGTTCCAGTCCTGCTCCAGGCCTTCCAGCCGGTAACGGTACCGGTTGTTTGCCGGCGCCGCGTAACTCAGGGCGGCAAACTGGAAGGTAAAGATGCTCTGCCTGTAATTAAGGGTCAGAGCGTCCACTGCATCAATCGACGCCTTCAGAGGCGAATTTCTCCCGGCCGTGACGGGCACGTTGAACAGGAGGAAGCCCGTGAGCACCACGGGGGGAACGTAGGCATTGGACACCAGGCGGCCGGGATGAAACACGGTGACGCCGTCGGTCGACCCGAATGCCATTTGGCCGCTGCGCATCACGCAACTCGCTTCGGTTCCGTACGGGTTCATATTGTTGCCCGCGAGGCCGTCGGTTTCGGTGTAGTTGCGGAAGGCCTTCGTCCGCGGATCGAAATGCGACAGGCCGTAGTGCGTGGCCAGCCAGAGATCTCCACGCGCGTCTTCCAGGATCGCCTCGACGCTGGCGTCCGGCAATCCGTCCTTTTCGGTGAAATGCGTGAACGTTCCGTGAGTCCGGTCCATCCGGTTCAAGCCGCTGCGGGTGCCGACCCAGAGCGTACCCTCGCGGTCTTCGTGAATCGCATTCACGGGACCGGGGCCGATGCTGCCGGGATCGGCGCTGTTGCGATAGATGATGACGCGCTCCGTGCGAGGATCGAATCTTCTGAGGCCGCCATTGCTGCCCACCCAGATCATTCCTTCGCGATCCTCCACGATCACCTTGATGTCGCTGTCCGGCGGAGTTCCGGGCTCCCTCAGCCAGGACTTGAACTTGCCCGTTTGCGGGTCCATGCGATTCAAGCCACCGCCGCCGGTACCGACCCACAGCACTCCCTGGTGATCAACCAGCAGGCTCAGCACGCGGTCATTGCTCAGGCTGTCCGGTTTGCCGGGCTCGTGCCGGCACGCGGTGAAGTGTCCCGTCGCCCGGTCGAACCAGTTGAGCCCGCCGCCGTAGGTGCCGAACCAGAGCGTCCCGGCGCGATCCTCGCGCACCGCGGACACGGTGTCGTAGGAGAGGCTGTGCGGGTCTTCGGTATGGTGCTGGTAGAGAGCGATCTGTCCGCTCCTGCGATCCAGCCGGTGGACGCCCGTGCGCGTGCCGATCCAGAGGAAGCCCTGGCTGTCTTCCTGCAACGACCAGATCGTGTTGTCCCGCAGGCCCCCGGTCCTGCCCGGCTCGCGCTGGTAGCGCGCGAATCCCGCCGGCCGTGAAAGAAACCGGCTTACGCCGGACTTCGTGCCCGCCCAGATGATACCTTCCGCATCTTGGAACAGGGTATCTACTCCGTTATCGCGCAACCGGCTGGGATCGGTCGGGTCGCTCAAGTACCGGCTGAACTCCTTGCGTTCGCGATCCAGTTTCAGCAGTCCGTTGTTGGTCGTGCCCAGCCAGAACGCGCCGTCAGCGTCTTCGACAATGCTGGTTACGCCCGCCAACGCTTCGCTGCCGGGCTGCTCGGAGTGATACGAATAGTGCGTGAATGCTCCGGTTTTGGGGTCCAGCCTCTCCAGGAAATTCCCGGCGGCTGCCCAAAGCACTCCCGCGTGGTCTTCCCACAAAGCGTCCACTATGTCGTGGCCGAGGCTGCGCGGGTTTTTCGGATCGTGAACATATCGCGCGAACCTGCCGGTAGCCCGGTCCAGCTTGTTAAGCCCCTCATAGGTGGCCGCCCAGAGGTTGCCTTGGCGATCTTCGAGGATGCGGTTGACGCCGTCGGCACTCAGGCTGGCCGGATCAATGGGATCATTCCGGTAGTGGATGAAGGTTGCGGTAGCCGGATCGAAGCGATCCAGGCCTTGACTTCCCACCCACAGCGCTCCGCTACGGTCCTGGTAGATGCAGGGCACCAGGTTGCCGCTCGGTCCCCGGGCGTCGTTGGCGGGATCGTGCCGGTAGTGGACGAACGTCTCGCGCCCAGGCTCCAACTTGTCGAGGCCGGCGGAGTTCGTACCCACCCAGAGATTTCCGGCGCGGTCGCCGAACACGGCGCGTACCGTATCGTCGGCCAGGCTGCCCGGATCGGATGGATCGTGCACGTAGTGCTTGAGGCTGTAGCCGTCGAAGCGGTAGAGGCCGCCGTTGGTAGCCAGCCAGATGAAGCCGCGGCGGTCCTGGGCGATGCCGAACACCCACCGCTTCAGCACCTCGCCGCCGCCGGCGACGGGGGAGAACCGGACGTCGGTCCGGTCAATTACCGGGAGCGCGATCAACGCATCGGCGGCGTTCGCGAAACGGCAGAGCAGGATGAGCGCCGTCAGGACCTTGATCGCTGTCTTCACCAGAGGACCTTGAATGCCAGTTGAATCACGCGCGGCGTCAGCACCGAACTGATGCGGCCGAAGTTCGCGCCGGCGCCCGAATTTCCGTTGGGTTGCCGGAATTCCGCGTGATTCCACGCATTGAACATCTCTCCCCGAAACCGTATCCTGGTCACCTCACGGATTCTGACCAGCGCCCCGTCCCCTCAAGGGAAGTATATCAACCGGAGATCACATCAAAACGCGAGGCAGCTTCGCCAGCTCGGCCGCAGCGAGATCCGACACCGCCCACCAGTTCCTGCCGCCGCGAATCCAGCTCTCGACATGGAACCCTCCGCGCGTTTCCGCGCGCGGCGGCGGTGCGCCCGTGAAGGTAATCCAGACGGCCGCCGGCCAGCGTGAAGCCGGCGGCTGCCAGGTCGCGGACTTCGGGAGCGAAGTCCAGCTTGCCGGCAAACCACGGCTTCACGGTGTGGCGGTCGGAGGAAACCACGTCCATCAGGTGATCGGCCAGGAGCGAGCGCACATGGGCGTCGACGACCTCGCGCGCGAGATCGCCGGACCCGCCCGTCAGCGGCGAAGGAGCCGTCCTCAGGACGAGGATGGCGATCGCGGCGCACACGGCGGCCAGGGCCATCCAGCGCAGCGGCCACGAGCGGGAATCCGCACGCTTCCCGACAATGCCGAAGTGCTTGGCCGCCCTGCGCTCGACGCGCTGTAGCAACCCGGCCGGCATGGTGTAATAGGGCGCGTGGGCCGCGACGGCCGCGCGGGCCTGGCACTCGCGGGCGTGAGATTCGACATCGAGCGCACGGGCCAGGTCGAGCTCCTCATCGACGTAGGCGCCCAGCAAAGCTTCGGCTTCGCGGCAGTTCACGCCACTCCTCCCTTGTGCGCGGCGGGCGCCAGCGCGGCCATCAACTGCCGGCGGGCGCGCGCCAGGCGCGACATCACGGTGCCGATGGGCGCGGATTTATTCCCGGCGCTTGCAGCTTTTGTAACACTCTGACGGTTGCGTTCCGTGTTTTATTTGATTTAGAATCACCAAAATCAAGTCGTACGTGGTAGAGTGAGTCAGCCGAAACGGAGGGCCTCATGAAGGCGTCGCTGGTTTCCACCAGTCTGGTCCTGATCTTCAGCTTTGTTCCTGGTTCCGCCCAGAATCCGGGCGAGAAACCCGATCGCGCCGCGCTGGCGCAAGCCGCGCGCTCGAATCCCAACAATGTCGCGGCGCAGACGGCCTATGCGGAATACCTGGACCGGTACGGCGACCCCGGGGCGCGCGAAGCGTACACGCACCTGCTCGAAGCCGCGCGCAACTCAGGCGAGAACGCGAGAGCAGCCAGTGCGGAGCACCGCCTGAAGCTGTTCGACCTGGTCTCGGGCAGCGCATCCGGAGCGCGCGCGGCGGCCGCCGATTCGTGGCCCACCACACTGATTCCGGGACCCCTGCGTTCGTTTGCGCGCATGGCGGCGCTCTCTCCCGATGCCAGCCCGGAAGACATTCTACCCGCGCTGGCGCGCAACGTGGTCACCAACGGATATCAGGCTTCACATAATAATGAAGCGCTCGAGCAGACCGAATATCTCAAGCTCGTGCACCGCTACCTGTCGCAGGCGCGTGAGCTGGAAAAGCTCGCCGGCGACGTCAAGGCGATCAAGATTCCCAACTGCGACACACCGGCGGCGGGCGAGCTGCTGCGGATCATCGGCTTCCGCATGCGCGGGGGCTGCGGCAGCGAAGTGGTTCTGGAGACCGTGAACCAGACGCGCGCGTTTCTGACCACCGACTCGGGTTTCCCGGTGAACGATCTGGAGCAGGCGCTGCGCACCAACCGGCCGTTCACTTACGAATTCGCCCCGACGCCCGTGCCCGTGCTGTTCGGGCCGGAGTACTGGCTGGGCGGCGCCAAGGGGAGCGACACGGCGAACTTCGTGGAGGCTTTCATTTCGGATCCTTCGATGTGCCGGCTCTACCTGGGATTCTCCAAGCTGGATCCGGAGACCGCCGATGGTCTGAAGAAGGTGGCCACGCTGACGCGCCTGAAGGCCTACTCGCACGTGCTGGACTTCTTCGGCGGCATGTTCGAGGTCCGCGAAGGCAAGGCCGTGGTGCCGGGCGGGCAGCGTACCGCCGCGGCCTGGGGCGAGATGGTGGGCGTGTCGCCCGACCAGGGCGCCGCGTTCTTCGACAAGCTCATCGCCAAGGACGACGGCTGGATGGCCAGCATGTACGACGCACTGGCGCGCATCCGCGGTCCCGTGAAAGAGTACCTTACCGATCCCGCGCGTCTGAAGCGCTTTTACTCCGCCGTGCGCGGCCGCATCACCAGTCCCGGCCCGGCACGCCCGGTTTTCCGCGCCAATACCGACATGATGCTGTTCACCACGCGGCTGCATCTCGATGCCAACGGCAAGCCTCACATTCCGGGCAGCCTGGATGTGTGGAAGAACCTCTTCCTGAATCATCCGCAGGGCAAGTACGACGGCAAGTTGACGAAGCTGGCCTCGGGGTGGAAGGAGCCGGACGACGTGCTGGAAGCGCTGTTCGCGCTGTGCCGCAAGACGGTGGAAAACGAGCCCCTGAAGATCTTCATGGCCATCAGCGATATCGATCGCGGACGGCCCACGCCGCTGGACGCGGCTACGGTGGACCGGCTGGCGCGCGACTACCACACGTACGGGTCGCAGTATCCGATCTTCAGCGAGCTGCGAACGCTGACCGGGAAGAACATGGTGCTGTTCCTGGATACGGCGGCGGCCATCGGGAAGCAGAAAGAGCCCGCGTTCCACATGGACCTGTCGGGCACATTCCAGTCGCTGGTCGGGTTGTGGCAGATTCTGGCGCGGCAGCATTCGATTCCCGCGGGCCAAGCGGACGGCGTCTTTTCGGGTATCGTCACGCCGTTCGCTACGGTGAAGAACAGCCGCGAGCTGTTCGACGCCGGGCGGAACGGAGTGAAACTGCTGCTAGGCGCATCGGGCAGCGTCAGCGAGCCGCAGCTCAAGATGATGGAGCTATTGGCGGGCACCACAACGGATGAGACCCATGAGCAGATCGTGCAGGAGAATCTGCGCATTCTGGAGGCGCAGCGCATCGTATCGCTGGATTCGCTGTTCGATCTGGCGGATCACATCGACGCCATTGCCAAGGGCGGGAAGATGGATCCGAAGGTAGTCAACCGGCTGGCCAGCCGCATCTCCGAAATCCAGTTGCCGCGCGCGTCGCTCACCACCAGCGAGAAGAACGCCATGGGCTTCGGCTTCTGGACCGAGCGGCACATCGAGGCCGAGCGCCGCGTGAACCTGCGCGCAGCCCTCGAGAAGGCGGGCGCGGACCCCGAAAAGGTGAAGGAAGTTCGCGGCCTGCTGGCGCCGCTGCTGCGCGACACGCTCCTGGCCTACAATTACGCGCACTACGCGCCGCCGGGAGCGCAGATTCTGTACACCAATCCGGTGTTCGTGCGCAGCCACGATTTTCTGGGCATGCAAGGCACCGACCACACGTGGCGCCCCACGGAGCTGTACGGAACGGGCTGGCCGTCCAATGGCGGCGGACGGCTGGTAGGGTCGCTCTCTTCCCTGCCCTACGCGCTGGCGGAGGCCGAACAGAATTTCCTGGTTCCCACGCAGACGCAGGCGCTGATCTGGGGCGACCTGGTACCGCAGATGATCCTGAGCGCGAAGATTCCGCGCTGGTCCGACGTTTCGCCCGAGCTGATGCATTGGACCGGGCTGCACTTGCGCTACGGCCGGGAACTGTTGGCGGAAGCGTCGCTGGACAATCATGTCCGGACCGATGTGATTGCCGCGCTGGGGCTGCTGGCCGCACCCGCGCGCACGCGGCAGGTTGCCGCGCTGCTCGAGACCGGGGCAGTACACCAGGCGCTGGATCGGGTGACGCCGTCGGAGCTGTTTTTGATCGCGCGCGAAGTCGGCCCCAAGCGCAGCGCGGAGTCGTCCTGCGTGCTGGCCGAACTGAAAGAGATGGCCGCGAGGTCATCGGGGAAGATCAACTACGATGCGATCTCCAGGGCGTTCGGCACTCCCAAGCCGACGCTGGCGAACTCGTACGAGCCGGAGATCCTCAACCTGCGGACCTTCCCGACGCTGATGGGATACTCCAGCCGCATCATGGCCGAGAGCTGGGAATCGAATACGCTGTATTGGGCCGCCCTGGCCGATGAGCTGAGCGTGACGCCTCCCGAGCTGAACCTGCGTATTCCGGAGTGGACGCGGCGCCTGGTGGAACAGATTTTCGCCTCGCACCTCGAGGATTGGCCAGCCGTGCTAAAATCGCTGCGCGCGGTCGGCGAGGACGTGCGCACGCGCGCACGCGCGGGAAACGCGGACACGAAGGCTTTGTTGCAGTAGGAGAACTGGTACAGAAACATGATCATCACGCGACGTGGTTTTCTTGGAGTGACCGCTGCCGGAGCGCTACTCCGGGCGCAGGATAGTCCCCGCACCGTGTTCCGCGTCAAGGTGGACATGGTGGTTCTCAGCTTCCAGGTGACCGATAACAAGGGGCACTACGTCAACGGGCTCAAGCCGACCGATTTCAAAGTCTACGAGGACGGCATCCTGCAATCGATCTCCACCTTCGCCGAGGGCGCCAAAGCACCGATGGCGGTGGACACGGACGGCGCGACCCATGCCCTGGTGGAGGGCAACAAGGACGCCCTGCCCGGCATGGAGAAACCCGACGCCTTCGTGGGCACCAACGTCTTCGTGCTGTTCGACACGAGCAACTTCATGTACCGGGGCTTCGTGTACGCCGAAGACGCCATTGCCGATTTCGTGCGCGGGCTGGACCGCGCCGATTCGGTCGCGATCTACACCTTCAGCCGGAACCTGTCGCGCGCGGCGTCGCTGACGCACGATCACAACGAGGCCATCAGCGGCCTGCGCAAGAGCGTGGCCGGCGACGACACGGCGCTTTACAACGCTCTGTTGCTGGCGCTGCGCGACGCCTCCAAGGTACCGGGCCGCAAGGTGGTGATCGTATTTTCCAACGGTCCGGACAACGCCAGCATGGTGGCGCCCGACGACGTGCGCGCGGTGGCGGAGGACGAAGGCATTCCGATCTACGTGATCTCCACCAGCGAAGTAAACAAGGACCCGATCTCCAGCGGCGTGTTCCGCCGCATGACGCAGCGCACCGGCGGCAAGGCCTATTGGGCGAAGACGTGGCAGAAGCAGGTGGAGGCGTTCGAGGACATCCGCGAGGACCTGGGGAACTCGTACACCGTCACCTACTATCCCAAGCCGAATCCGAACGAAGGCTTCCGCAAGATCACCATCGAAGCCACCAACGACCCTGGCAAGAAGTGGCGCATCAAGAGCCGGTTGGGATACCGACCGAGCCGCGTGCTGTAGTACCAGGTATCCAAACGGACACAAACATCTGAAAATATAAGCCGGAAGGTGTATTCTTGCTTCCAGCCTATGAATACCGGCAAGGTCATCCCCCTGCTCGCGGCGGTCCTGCCGCTGGCGGCGCAATCGAACAACACGATCGGCAGGGAAGTTTCCGTTCCCCAGCATCTCAAGGACGGCGAAGAGCTGCAGATGCGGATCCCCGATCTGGTCTCCTTCGGCCGACAGCTTTTCAAGGCGCGGTGGACCGTGCAGGAGGGCCAAGGGCGGCCGACGTCCAAGGGCACGGGAAGTCCGCTGTCGGATCCGTCGTCGCCGCTGAGTTTCCCGCGCAGCTTCAACCGTCTCTCGGGGCCGGACGCAAACTCGTGCTCGGGCTGTCACAACCTGCCGTTCGACGGCGGCGGCAGCGACCGCATCACCAACGTGTTCGTGCTCGGCCAGCGATTCGATTTCCTGGATTTCGACCGGGCCAACGTCACACCCACGCGGGGCATCGCCGACGAGCGCGGAACCATTACCACGATGGCCACAGCGTTCAACGATCGCAAGACGATCGGCATGAACGGCTCGGGCTTCATCGAAATGCTGGCCCGGCAGATGACCGCGGACCTGGAGAAGCTGCGCGACGCGACGCCGGCCGGCCAGAGCGTGGGCCTCAGCTCGAAGGGTGTTTTCTTCGGCACGCTGATTCACAACGCCGACGGGAGTTGGGATGCGTCGCGCGTGACCGGCCTGGCGGCGCCGAGCCTGACCACGGCAGGCGGCGCGGTGCCGAGCCTGGTTTTGCGCCCGTTTCACCAGGCTGGAAACATCGTATCGGTCCGCCAGTTCACCAACACCGCATTCAACCAGCACCACGGGATCCAGAGCGAAGAGCGCTTCGGCCTGGGAGTGGACGCCGACGGCGACGGCATGGTAAACGAGCTGACAACCGCCGACGTTACGGCGGTCACGCTCTATCAGGTCACGCTAAACGTTCCGGGCCAGGTGATCCCGCGCGATCCGGAGATTCGGGCGGCAATCTCGGCGGGGCAGCAGCTCTTCAGCCAGATCGGCTGCGCGGCGTGCCACATGCCCGCGCTGCCGCTGACCAATAACGGCTGGATGTACACGGAACCGAGCCCGTATAATCCGACCACCGGACCGAACACGCCGAACCTGCTGCCGGGTCCTGCGAAGTACCCGACGACCGCGCCGCCCGTGACGGTGGATCTCACCAGCGATACGCTGCCCAGGCCGCGGCTGAAGGCGGCGAACGGCGTCGTGATGGTGCCGGCTTACACCGATCTGAAGCTGCACACGATGTGCGATGGTCCGACGGATCCGAATGCGGAGCCGCTGGACCAGAACCAGCCGGCGGGATCGCCCGGTTTCTTCGCGGGCAACATGAAATTCATCACGCGGAAGCTCTGGGGGCTTGCGAACTCGGGACCATTCGGCCACGCCGGATCGTTCACCACGATGCGGGAAGCCATCACGCTCGGGCATCACGGGGAAGGCAACACGTCGCGGCTGGCGTATCAGGCGCTCACGCCGTTCCAGCAGGACGAGGTGATCGAGTTCCTGAAGTCGCTGCAGGTGCTGCCGCCGGGCACGCCGTGCCTGGTGGTGAACGAGCTCGGGCGATGTGTGGGCGCCGGACCGCGCTACGACTCGGAGCAGTAGGGCTAGAGCGCCGCGAGGACTTCCTTGTAGAGGTACTTCGCGCCTTCGACGCCGTCCCAGGGGCCATCTTCGTACTCGAGCGCGAAGGTGCCCTGGAAGCCGGAGTCGTTCATGATCTTGACTGAGCGGCGGACGTCGTTGTCCTTCCAGCGATTCCAGTATTTGGCGTGCACGTTGGTGTGGGCGTAGGGCGCGAGCGCCTTCAGGCCGTTGTACATCAGGTACTCGTGCTCCCAATTGCAGAAATCGGGCGAAGCTTCGCAGAACGGATTGTGCACTTCGTCGACGATGATACGGATGTTGATCGGGTTCGCCGTGAGACCCCAGTGATTTTCGAGCGTGACCTTGACGCCGACTTTGCCGCCGTGGTCGGCCATCTCCTTGAAACTGTCGATGCAGCGCCGGAGGTATCCGGCGAGGTCGTCGGCCTTGGGATAATCTGCCGTGGCGACGGCGGAGGGCGCGATGCGCGGTCCGCCGCTATTGACGCGCATCGACTTGGCGCCGAGCATGGCGGCGCCGTCGAGCCATTTCTTCGCGACCTCGATGCCGGCCTTGCGCTTCTCGTCATCGGGCTCGCAGATGTCGCGCGGCGCATTATTGGAGACGTGCTGGCACCTGGTGCCGGTGGCAGCCATCTTTGACGCCATTTTTTCCAGCCAGCGCTTGCCGGAGGCGCTCGACGGATCGAACTCCTGAGTGACGCGGGTGGCGGCGCCGACCGTCAGCGGCACGTTCACATACATGCTGTCGTCGGTGATGTCGCCGAAGAGGCCGCTGAACAGGTCCATGTGGGTCACGCCGGGAAACGTGTCCTTGGTGAACTGGGGGAAATCGAGCATGGTGATCTCCCCGTACTTCTTGGTCAGCTCTTCGCGCTTCGGATTGCGGCCGAAGCCGGTGCGGCTTTTGAAGATGAACCGGATGGGCCAGGTGTTGGACGCGATCCGATCGAGTTTCTGCTTCTCGGTGAGCGGAGCGGCGGCGGCAGTGGTGTTGAGGGCCACGCCGGCGGCGGCGATTCCGGCACCGGTGGTCTTAAAGAATCCGCGGCGATCGAGTTGGTTGTTCATGCGTGCTACCCCAGCTTGGTGATGAGCTGTTGAATCTTGTCTTTTTCTTCCTTACCCGGGTTGTATTTCAGGGCTTCCTTGAGCTGTTCGACGGCCTTGGTCTTGTCGCCTTTCAGCGAGTAAGCCATGCCCAGGTGGAAGTGATAGGTGGAGTGATTCGGCTGTTTGCTTACCAGATCCTTGAAGATGTCGATGGCCTGCTCGGAGAGGTTCTTCTTGAGATAGATCCAGCCCAGCGTATCGGAGATTTCCAGGAGGTTGGGCATGAGTTGCTTGGCGCGCTGGGCCTTGGTGAGCGCGTCATCGAGATCGCCGCCGCTTTCGGCCAGAAGGAAGGCGAGATTGTTGAGCGAGACGGCGTTGTTCGGGTCGAGGCGGAGGGTGGCTTCGTAGACCTGGCGCGCCTCCTGACGGCGGCCGGCGCCATCGAGCACCAGGGCCAGCGTGCTCAGCACCACGATGTTGTCGGGCAGAGTCTCGCGGGCTTTCTGGAGCGCCTGGACGGCGTTGTTCAGGTCGCCCTTGCGGCGGTAGGTTTCGCCGATGCGCAGGTAGAGATCGCCCTGGGCCTTGCCCTTATCCACGCCGGCGAGGACCTTGTTGAAGGTCTCGATGGCCAAGTCGTACTTGCCGGCGCGCACGGCGGTATTGCCCATGGCGAGCAGGAGGTCGAGACGGTTCGGGGCCTTGCTGCTTTCGCCCTGGAGGAGCTTCATGGCGTCGTCGTTCTTGCCCTGCGCCATCTGCGTCTCGACCATGCCCATCAGGCCGCGGGGATTGGCGGGGTTCAACTGGTAGGAGCGGCGGAATGCGTCCTCGGCGTCCTTGAACTTGCCCTCGGCCAGGTTGACGACGCCCAACTGGTAGAGCGCGTCGGGCGAGCTGGGGTTGGCCTTGAGCATGCTATCGAGGATGGCGCGGGAGTCGTTGAACTTTCTCTGGCCCAGCAGCGCGGCCGATTCGATGAGGCGCGCATTGATGTTGCCGCGGTCGAGCTGGAGAATGGCCTCGGCGGTCTTGAGGGCGGCGTCGAATTCACCGCGCTGGATCTGCAACTGAGCCAGGGCGAGGCGCGCCATGAGGTAATCGGGACGGAGCTCGATGGCCTTGGCGAACTGCTGCCGGGCCTGTTCCCATTCGCCGCGCGCGGCATGGGCGCGGCCGAGATTGAAGCGGGCCACCGGGTTATCGGGAGCGCGGGTGACCACGGCCTGGAGCTCGGCGAGCGCCTTGGCGACGTCGCCTTTGTCGAGCAGGAAGGTGGCGGCGAGGCCGCGCGAGTCATTGTCGCTGGGATCGGCCTTGAGGATATCGTTATTGACTTCGGCCGCTTCGGAGCGCTTTCCCTGGCGCATGAGGACTTCGATGACGCGCTTCTGATACGTGGATTTTTTCTTGGGATCCTTGACGATGCCGTCCTTGTATTCGCGGATGGCGGAATCGCCGTCACCCATGCGGAGGTAGAAGTCGCCGACAGTCAGGTAGGCTTCGGGATAATCCTTGGCGTGCGACTTGATCTGATCGAGCACCTTGACCATGTCGCCGGGGCGCCGCTGAGCGTAGTAGTGCATGGCGAGCAGGGTGAGGAAGCCGTACTGCTTGGGATTGTTCTGGTAGGCGAGCTTGAGCACCTGCTCGCCCTGGTCGGGCTTCTGCTGGTACAGGTACATGCGGTAGAGGTCGCCGTACGCCCACTGGTAAGTCTTGTCCTTGCCGATGACGGCGCGGTACAGCTTTTCGGCCTCGTCGTACTGCTGCTTGAAGGTGAGGGAATGGGCGAGCTGCATCATCACGCCGGTCTGGCCGGGCTTGATCTGGTCGGCGTGGTGGTATTCCTGGATGGCGGCGTCGAGGAATTTCACTCCTTCGTCGGCGTGGCGGTCGCGAAAGGCGGCGGTGGCGCGCGAGTAGTTGAGGTCGCCGACGAGGCGGTGGCCGTCGTAGGAGTTCGGGTCGTGCTTGAGGAGCTGGTTGGTATAGTCCTCGACCTGGGTTATGTAGTTCTTGTCGCCGCGGGCGACCTGGAGGTAGATTTCGGAGAGCCGGACCATGGCGTCCCAGCGGTCGGGCGAATCCTGGGGCAGGGTGTCGAGCGCGCGGCGGAGAGAACTTACCGCGCCGCCGATATCGGGAAGCTTGAGGTAGGTGAGCGCCAGTTTGTAATGCGCGGGGCCGTACTTGGGATCCTGCTTGAGAGCATTGCGGTACTGGATCGACGCCTCTTTATACCGTCCCTTGTCGAAGTATTTGTTTCCGCTTTCGTAATAGTGCTTCTTGACGACGTTAGGGTCGCGGCTGCAAGACACCAGGCCGAGAAGCACTGCCAGAATCACGGCCAGCAGACGAAATGTACGCATGCGTTCCTCGTGAGAAGAGCTTTCAGCTATCAGCTTTCAGCTATTAGCTTTCAGCTATCAGCTTTCAGCGATCAGCGAAAAGCCGGACCAGTACAAGGTCGCGGCCATCGCAACCAACCCGCTTATAGATTATGGCACGGCAACACGCTACGGCGGCAGTTGGCTGAAAGCTGATGGCTGATAGCTAAAAGCCCTCATTGCACCGCCACAAACGGCACGTTGACCCCGGAGGTCGGGCTGCTCACGCCGCCGATTTTCAGGGTCACGGGGAGGGAGTCGCCGTTGATGTGCGCGCCGGGAATGGTGCAGGTCACCTGGTAGACACCGATGCTTCCGGGAAGCAGGCCGCTCCAGTTCACGATGATGGCGGCCTCCTTGATGAGCGGGTTGCCGAAGTAGAGATTGACGGGACCGGTCACGGCCAGGGGACTGGCGGGCGAAGGCGTGCCGGCAGTGACTTTGCCGCCGGTGGTGGTTCCCAGCCCGGTGGCGTAGATGGTGAGCTTCTCGTCGCGATGGCCGGGGTGATCTTTGTCGACGCGGGTGCCGTCGGCGTGATAGATAGCCGGACCGCCGGAATCCACGAAAATGGCGGGGGCGTACTTGGCGACGGTCACGTTGACCGAGGAAGAGGCGGCCTGGCCTGCAATGGAGCGCACCACGAGCGGATAGCGGCCGGCGGCGAGGGTGGGAGGCAACTGCGCGTTGATCTGTCCGGCGGAGGTGGCGATCAACGGCAGCGGGGAATTGTTCAGGGTCACGCAAGTTCCGCCGAGGATGGTGGGGAGAGTGGAAGATGTGGCGGACGCGGTGGATGCCAGGTTGCGGCCGATGATGGCGATCAGGCCGTTGGGCGCGACGGCGGGCTGGAAATTGGCGACGTTGACCACGCCACTGGCGGGAACCGAAGGAGCCGGAGTGGAAGAGTTGGGCATGGGAACGATGCTGAGGCCGGAGGCGGTGATGACGAACGCGTTGGCGCCCGCGGGATCGACCGCCATGGAGCGGCCCAGGACATTGACCCGCTGGCCGGTACGCGCGATGGTGGCGGGAGATTCGAGGCCGGCAGCGGAAGCGGCGGTCTGGAAAGTGGTGACATCGACGACTTCCGCGAGGCCGGCATCGGCGGGGGCGGCGTTACCGGCGGTGATGGGGGTCGAGTAGCGCGCGAAGAACTGGCCGGTGACGGCGGCGACGGCAGACACGGGCCGGCCGCTTCCGGAAGGGCCGCCCGGAGAAGGAAGGCCGCCGCCGCCCACGGGTCCGGTGGCGGAGGAACCGATGGGGGTGAGCGCCTGGTTGAGCACCTGGTCGTTGACGAGATAATACTGGCCGTTCGGGCCGGCGGCGATGGGACCGTAATAACCTTGGATGGGAGTGGGAATCACGGAGCGGGCGGCGACGAAATCGTCGTCGGACGAGCTATAGAGGAAGGCCGTGCCGTTGCCGCCGAGGATGAGGACATAAGCGCCTTCGGGCGTGGAGGCCATGGTTTGCGGCGCGGGCACGGAGCGGAGTGTGCCGAAGATGTTGGGATTGAGCAGGCGCGGGATGACGCTGTTGCCGACGATGCGCCAGAGCGTGCCGTCGCTCATGATGAGCTGCACGCCGCGCTGGCTGGAGGCCATGAGCGCGGGGGTCACCACGGCGGCGGTGGAATTGAAAGGCAGCGCGGGATAGGCCACACGGCCGGTGGTTTTGCCGAGGGTGAGGTCGACGACGCTGATGGTTTCGCCGCCGCCGCTGGCCACGTAGAGCGTCTGGCCGTCGTTGCCGAAGGCCATGGAGCGCGGCAACTGGCCCACCGGAATGGGCGCGAGGAAGGTCTGCTTCTGCATGTCGAAGACTTCCAGGCGATTGAGGCCGGGGTTGGCGATATAGAGGCGCTGGCGGGTGGAATCGACCAGCAGGTCGGCGAGGCCGGTGGAGCTGGCGCCCCAATCGATGGGGACGATGCTGCCGCGCGCTTCGGCATTGCGGTTGTTCTGAAAGACGCGCACCGCGGGGACGATGTTGATGGCTTCGTTCGACTGGAGCAGGATCTGATCGGCAGCGGCGGTGCCGAGGTTGCGCGCAGCGGCGGAATTGAATTTGGCGGTGATGTCGGCGCCGTAGGATTTGGCGGCCGCGGTGACGGTCGCGGACGTGGAGGCGGGGGCGAGCACCTGCGCGGTGACGGTCATACGGCTGCCGCCGCCGACGTTGCGCACCGGAATCACGGCCGAATTGATGGGCGCGGTGACCCCGCACTGGTCGCTGGCGAGCAGGGCCACGTTGGAATCGGGCATGGCCAGAGGCTGATTGCGGACAGTGTTGAGGGGCAGCACGATGAATCCGGATTGGGAAATCGCGTAGGCGGTGGCGCCGTCGCTGGTGATGACCATCCGGGCGCCGAGGTTCTCGGGGAGCATGATGCCCAACTGGATGAGGAGCGTGTCGGGCGCATTGACGGTCAACTGGGCGGTGTTGGTCTTGGCGGCGGGGTTGAGGACGGGGACGATGTTGTAGGCCGCGAGGAGTCCGGTGCCATCCGGGGTGAAGACGGCGCCGCCCTGGGCGGTCTGGGTTGCGAAGTTGGCGCCGGCGGGGAAGGTGTAGGGCGAGTTGGTCGTGTTCTGCTGGGCGAGCACGAGCAGCGTGGCGGTTTCAAAGAGCATGGAGCCGGAGAGGAAGCGGCTGGCGTCGGGCGAGACGGCGAGAGCGGAGGAGATGCCGGCGACGGTACGGGCGGCGAGGACCGTGGAGGAGGCGACATCGAAGACCCAGACGGAGCGGGTGGAGGCCTGCATGTGGACGCCGATGATTTTGGTGCCGTCGGCGGAGGCCTGGAGCCGGCTCTTGGCGGCGAAGGCCATGATGCCGTTGGGGGGCGGGAGCGTGGGAGTGACGGGAGCGGGAGGGGTGACGGTAACGGCGGCGAGGGCCTGCGATGCGGCGGCCGAGGGATCGTAGGTGACGAGGACGTCGGCGCCGGTCCCGGTTCCGATGGTGCTGATGAGGGCCTTGCCATTGAATCCGACCGCGACGCCCTGCGGCTTGGCGGCGAGGGTGACGCTGGTGGTGGCGAAGGTGGCGGAGTTGAGATCGACGACGTCGAGCGAGGAAGCGTCGTAGCACACGACGTAGAGGTAGCGGGGCGGGTTCGTGCCCTGCGGGCGGGAGATGGCGACGGCCAACGGGGTGGCCTCGGTCTTGATGGTGGCACTGAGGCGCGGGGGGTTGACGTTGGTGGCGTAGACTTCGACCTGGTTGGAGGCAGTGTTGACCACGTAGAGACGCCGGCGGGCTTCATCGATCGCGAGGTCGGCGAGCGGCTGAGGATGGGAAACGACCGTTCCGAAGGTTGCGGCGAGACAGGGCAGCGCACTCAGGAAGAACCAAAGGGCCCGGAAGACTTTCATTGATTAACCTACTATAACCCACTGCTTAGGGACGAGTTGCGGGTTTTTGGCGGGCGGTTTGCGCGGCGTTTTGCCGCACGCGGGCCGGTGACTGGAGTCACCGCATTGGGCACGGCGCGCGGGCAGAATCGAAGTATGACGACACTCAACATGGACATCACGGTTGGCCGGATCGCGGCGGAGACACCGGCGTCGATCCGGGTATTCGAAAAGTACGGGATCGATTTCTGCTGCGGCGGAGGGACGGCGTTCGCCGAGGCGTGCGCGGTCCGGGGGCTGGCGGCGGAGACGGTGATGGCGGAAATCGAGCGCGCGGTGGAGGGGCCGGCGGAGGACCGGACGGACTGGCGGACGGCGCCGATAGGCGCGCTGATCGACCATATTATCGGGACGCATCATGTGTACCTGAAGACGGAGTTGCCGCGGCTGGAGGCGATGCTGGCGAAGGTGATGGCGGCTCACGGCGCGGCAGTGCCGGCAATCGCAGAGGTGTTCGGGCCGATGAAGGAGGAACTGGAGGCGCACCTGATGAAAGAGGAGATGATTCTGTTTCCGCTGATCCGGTCGGGGCGCCCGGGGGCGATGGGGCCGATTCGGGTGATGCTGGCGGAACACGATTCGGCGGGCGCGGCGCTGGAGCTGCTGCGGTCGCTGACGGGCGGGTACAAGGCGCCGGCCCAGGCGTGCAATACGTGGCGGGGCTTGTACGCGGGGCTGGAGGAGCTGGAGCGGGATCTGCACCGGCACATTCACCTGGAGAACAACATCTTGTTTCCGCGGGCGCTGAGCGGGGAGTGAGGG
>DATJYJ010000554.1:0-4554 GCA_035578025.1 Verrucomicrobiia bacterium | reverse complement strand
ACGATCATGGTGGCGTCGAACACGCCCAGTTGCCGTTTGGCGTCCAAGTCTGCCAGCCTAGCAGTTCATTTCGCGTTTCGCCAACCGCGCCAAAGTGCGCCACACTTCGCCACGACACTCGCGGCAGTTCTTGGCGTGCTTCATCCTGCCGGCTTCGCCGTCTGAGCTTGGTGAAGGCGCAAGACGCCGGAAAGGATCTCAAAAATGAAATACCTGAGTTCGAAGAAAGCAAGTCTGACGGCTCTCGGACTGGCAACCCTGCTGTGGACGATGCCCGCAAGCGCACAGGTCAGCAAGACGCGGTGCGAGATTCCGTTCCAGTTCGTTGCCGGCAGTCAAGTGTTGCCCGCCGGGCAGTATGAGGTCACAACGGATCAGTTCGCACGGATCCTGCTTCGGCACACCAGGGAGAGCACGGTCCACACGGTTCGCCTCACCTCGACATACCAGGCGAGGCCTCCGCAGAATTTGAGTGCGGGCAAGCTCCGGTTCAGCCAATATGGAGGCACCTTGTTCCTTACGGCCATATGGGCGCCCGGCCAGGAGGATGGAAGAACCATCGCTCCCTCCAGGCGGCTCACCGAAGCGATCAGCACCGGAGCCGCCAATCCGGTGAACATCACTTTGGAGACGCACCTGAAGTAAGTGCGGCTGGGGCTAACCGGCGCAGCGGTCCAGTGTCTGCATCAATTGCTCAAAACGGGGATGCCCTCGCAACGGATCGAGATTGCTGTCATGCACGTACCAGCCCTTTTGCGTCAGGCCGCTGCGCGCCGCTTTCTCCAGGCAGTCCAGTGCCTTTTCCACCATTCCCAACATGGAGAAGATGCAGCCGAGATTGTAAAGCAACATCGGGTCTTCGCCGCGGACGGCAAGCGCTCTTTCGGCGAATTGCCGGCCCCGGTCGCGCTCGCCCAATGCGACCAACCCGTTGGCCGCCATGTAGAGTGCCCGAGCGTCGTCCGGATTCAGTTGCAGGTGCCGCTCGGCAGCGCCGATCCCCTTCCTGCGCGCCGCTGCGGCATCGGCGTGGCGTTCCAAGTCGTCATAGCTCTGCGCCACCAGAAGCGGCGATTGAAAGTCTTCCGGCCGAGCCCGCATGGCTGCCTCATAAGCGGAAACCGCCTCGCTCTGCCGGCCCAGCACAAAACAGTGCCGCGCGCGGAAATAGTGCGCTTCGTAAAGGTCCGGGTTCAGCCGGACAGCCGTGGCGAACGCCTCGTCGGCTTCCGTTGTGCGGCCGCTCAGGCTCAGTGAGAGTCCCCGCGATGCCTGCGCCTGCGCCGATTGCGGGTCCATTTGCTGTGCTCGGAGGCTGGCCCGATCGGCCTGCTCGCGCACGGCCTCGCTCCGGTCCGAGTACAGGTACACGTAAGACCAACAATCAGCCAGGCCGGCGTACGCCTGCGCGTAGTCTGGATCGAGTTTGATCGCCTCGAGGAACATCTGAGTCGCGAATTCAATGGCCTTGGGACTGTACTCGTAGTAGTATTTGCGGCCGCGCAAGTAGCAGTCGTACGCCCCGATGTCTTTCGTCGGAGCGTTTTGCAGCGAACTCTCCTCACTCGCGCTCAGGGTTACCTGCAGCGCGTGAACTACGCTTTCCGCGATCTCGTCCTGAATCGCGAAGATATCGCTGAGCATGCGGTCGTAGCGCTCAGCCCATAGTTGAAAGCCGGTTTCCGTGTCGACTAATTCCACCGCGATCCGCAGCCGCTCGTCAGACTTGCGCACACTGCCTTCCAGCAACGTTCCGGCGCCCAGCTGCCGGCCCACGTCGCGGCTGGTGGCTCCGGACTCCCGGAATCGGAACGATGAGGTTCGCGATACCGTCCTCAGCCCCTTGATCCGGCTCAGGGAGTTGATAATTTCCTCGGCGATCCCGTCGCAGAAGTAAGCCTGATCATGCTCTCTGCTCATGTCGGTGAAGGGCAGCACAGCCAGCGAAGGCATTGCGCATGTCGGGGGTGGCGGAGCCTTCGGCCAGTCCTCGCGTCTCGCGAACCAAGCGTCCAGTTCCGCCGGATACGCATAAACGGAGCCGAGTTTCTCATGGGGCAGGCGGTGTACAGGCAGCCCTTCCTCCCGTTCCCACCGTTGCACCGTCCTGGTTCCCCGCCGCAGGTATCCCGCGATCTCCTTCCAGGAGTCGAGGCGTCCGGACTCCGATGGCGCCTCCACCACCCGCGGCGCATGCACGCCTGCCTTGGTCTTCATGGCGGATTGCCGTCTCACACTCTGACGCAAATCCGCCGGGAATGTTCCGCACTGTAGAAAGACCCTACAGCCCGGCTTGTGGCACACTGGAGTTTGACGGATGCCTGACTTCTGCACCTGCGGGGCACAACTCGTCCCCGACGCTCTTTTTTGTCACAAGTGCGGCAGACCACTGCGCGAAATCGTAGCGGCGGAACCGGAGTCGACCGCAGCCGTGCCGGTAGTGACCACGGCGCCCGCGCCCCCGCCGGTGAATTTCCACAACCGGATGGCGGTCCGCGTAGCCGCCCTGATGGCCGTAATGGCTACCCTGCTTTTCTTTTTGCCTTACCTGAACTGGCTGGCGGCGGGCTTTTTCGCCGCGCTGCTCTACCGCCGCCGTACAGGTTATTTGCTGAGTCTGGAATCCGGAGTACGCCTGGGTTGGATCACCGGTGTGTTGATGTTCGTGATCGTCACCATTTTGCTGACTGCCACCGTCGCCCTGGTCACGGCATCAGGGGGATTTTCTGCGCTGCCGCCCGAAGTGAAGAACGCGCTGGACCCGAGGTTTCAGGAAGCCATGAAAACGCTGCAGAGCGGACCGGCCATCGCGGAGCTGTTGGTGATGCTGTTCATGTTCATTACCCTGCTCAGCATGGCCGGAGGCGCGCTTGGAGCCAAGCTCAGCGGCCGCGGCGAAGGACCGGTGGTTTAGTTCGCCTTGGCAGGTTTGTGCGAA
This sequence comes from Verrucomicrobiia bacterium, assembly GCA_035578025.1. GTDB lineage: Bacteria > Acidobacteriota > Terriglobia > Bryobacterales > Bryobacteraceae > Solibacter. Next base: position 1,616 of record DATJYJ010000554.1, on the reverse strand, counting down.
TAGCGCTTTACCGCGGCGACCCCCGCGAAGATGATGATCATCGCGGCTGTCTCCCGCAAACCAAACGGCTCCCGATAAAACAGCCAGCCGAGTGCTACCGCGACCACCGCGTTCACGTAGGGATAGATCGAAACGATCGCCACCGGCAGGCGGTCCATGCAATATACGAACGCGCTGTAGCCCACCAGCGATCCGAAGGTGATCAGGTACAGAATCGCGCCCACCCCGCGCGGGCTCCATTGAATGGACCCGTGGGGATAGAACAGCGCCCACGGGATCATGGCTAGCCCCGCCGCCAACTGCTGAACACCGCCCGCGATCACCGGGTGCGCTTTGCCCGCGTTCCGCCGCTGGATGATGGACCCGAAGCTCCAGCCCGCCATACCGAATTGCAGCACCAGGAAGCCGGCAACCAGGTCTCGCGAGATTCCATGCGTGCCGGGGTCGGGTGTGAACAATAGCGCCGCGCCCGCCATTCCGACCGCCATGCCCGCGATGGTCGGCGCGTGCAGGCGTTCGCCGCCGGGCAGCAGCGCCTCGACGCCCACCATCCAGAACGGCGAGATGGTGACGATCAAACCCGCGATGCCGCTGGGAATCAACGTCTCCGAGACCACCAGACACCCGTTTCCGATTCCCAGCGTCAGCAGCCCGCTAAAGCACGCCCACACCAGTTCCCGGCCCCTCGGCAGGTACATGCCGCGCGTCCAGGAGAAGACCAGCATGATCGACCCGGAGATGATGTAGCGCACGCACACCAGGATCATCGGCGGAAACGTCTCCAGCGACATGCGAATCCCCAGGTAGGTGGTGCCCCAGAAGAAACACACCGCCACCAGCGCCAGATAAGGCTTGAAGAGAGGATGACGGGACAACCCTTCAGCGTAGCATCGGTGGGGCGCTCAAGCCGCGGTCCAGCCGCCGTCGATTGTCATCACCGAGCCCGTCACGAACGCGGCCTCAGAGGAGCACAGGTACAGCACGAGGTGCGCGATCTCGTCGGGCCGCCCTAAGCGCCCCACCGGCTGCCGCTGGTTCAACTCCGCGCGCACCTTGTCCTTTTCGTGCGCATGGTACTTCTCCAGGTAGCCTTCGACAAACGGCGTGTCTACCGTGCCCGGGCAGATGCAGTTCACGCGCAGCCGGCCGGCATAATCGACAGCCAGTTGGCGCGTCATCGCCACCACCGCGCCCTTGGTGGTGCAATAAGCAAAGCGCCGCTTGATCCCGACCAGGCCAGCCACCGAGCCGATGTTCACCACGCAGCCGGCGGACGCGAGCAGCTTCGGCAGCAGAGCGCGCGTCACCAGGAATGTACCCGCCACGTTCACGCGATAGAGGCGGTCGAAGTCGGCAGCCCCGGTCTCTTCGATGCCGCCCACGAGTCCGATGCCGGCATTGTTCACCAGGATGTCCAACGCCGCGATATCCCCCAGGGCGGAGGCGACGTCGGCCTCATCGGCGATATCGCAGGACAACGCGGCGGCCCCGGGAAGCTGCGCGGCAAGCGATTCCGCGCGCGCGCGGTCGAGGTCCACGATGGTCACGGTGGCGCCGGCCGCGGTCAGCGCCCGGCACGTCGCTTCGCCGATGCCGCTGGCGCCGCCGGTCACCAG
>DATJYJ010000553.1:0-7375 GCA_035578025.1 Verrucomicrobiia bacterium | reverse complement strand
CCAGTCGATGCCCGGCACGTCGCCCTCGTCACTGGACGCCGCGACGACCGCGCCGACCAGGGAATCAGGACATGCTGGAAGCAAGCTTGAACTCGGACACCACATCGTCCAGCAGCGCGGCCTGCTCCTTGAGCGACTGGGCCGCGGCGGCCGCCTGCTCGACGAGCGCGGCATTTTGCTGAGTCGTTATGTCCATCTGCACGACTGCGCCGCTCACCTGTTCAATGTCGCGGCTCTGCTCCGCGGTCGCCCGGTGCAGTTCGGCCATCAAACCGCTTACCGCCGAGACTGACGACACGACCTCGGTCATGATCGAGCCTGCCCGCTGCGCGAGCAATGAACCTTCGTCGATCTTTCCAACAGTGGCGTCGATCAAATGCTTGATCTCCTTGGCCGCCTGGGCACTTCGTTGTGCCAGGCTCCTGACTTCACTCGCGACGACCGCGAATCCGCGCCCGAGTTCGCCTGCCCGCGCGGCCTCGACGGCGGCGTTCAGCGCCAGGATATTGGTCTGAAATGCGATTTCGTCGATGGCTTTGATGATCTTGGAAATCTTGCCGCTGGATTCGTTGATTTCATCCATGGCCTGTACCATCTGGCCAAGCGAGCGATCGGCCTCCGCGAATCCGGCAGGCCAAATATCAGTCGTACCTCGAGCAGCGTGCGGACCAATGGCGTCAGGAGATCACCAGCTTTGAGAAGCTCGCCAGCGGCGGCCGCGAGCAGGAGCTGATCGCCTCGGCAAAGTCCGACTTCGAGCAGCTTCTCGCCGCATGGCGGAAGATCCAGCCCCTGAGTGCCGCCCACCAGCACGCGGAGGCATTCACCCTCTACGAGGCCGAGGGGATGCTCCCGGCGATCGGCCGGCCGGCAAGGTAGGTGCTGGGAAGAGCCTTCGAGCCCAACTGCTGGGTCGCCGTGTTCAGCCGGCTCACACCGGCGAGGGCAATCGCCCCGATTGCGGCTCCGCAGAGCCCCATCAGCCCACAAGCCAGCCAAATCTTCGTTCCGATCGTCAATCGCCGCATGGAATTACCTCAGAAACAAGGCGCGAGCAGACCGCATCCGCCAGCCCTGCACATGCTCTATCGGCATCTCATAGCGGATCTTTACACGCCGGACGGCGAGTCCCGGCGCCGTGCTACGTTTGGACTAACCGCTCCAAAGAGGCGCAACCATGGCGAAACCCATGAACATTCTGGTTTTGAACGCAGGCAGCTCGAGTCTGAAATTCCAGGTCATTGCCACGGACCTGGAGCGCATCGAACAACAAAAAGACGAACGCCTCAGCCGGGGAATGGTGGAGCGCATCGGCGGCGAGGCGATCATCTCCACGCAGAACCGCACCGGCGCCCGGCAGATGTTCACCGCTCCGGTTCGCGATATCGCCGCCGCGGTGGATCGGGTGCTCCGCTGGCTGGCTTCCGACGCGTCCGGCATAGAGGAGATCCGCAACCTGGGCGACCTGCACGGTGTAGGACACCGGGTGGTGCACGGCGGGGAGTTGTTCCATGAGTCCGCACTGATTACAGACGAGGTGTTGAAGGGCATCGAGGATTGCATCGACCTGGCGCCCCTGCACAATCCTAATAACATTCAAGGGATTCGCGCGGTGCGCGAGATCTGCGGGCGGGCCATGCCGCAGGTGGCGGTATTCGACACGGCGTTCCATACGACGATTCCCGAGCAGGCCTTTCTGTATGCGCTGCCGTATCACCTCTACCGGCGCCACCGCATCCGCCGCTACGGCTTTCACGGGATTTCACATCGCTACGTGGCATACCGCTACCGGACCATCAAGCGGCTTACGCCGGAAGAGACGAACGTGGTGACGCTGCACCTGGGCAACGGCTGCTCGGCGGCGGCGATCCGGGGCGGACGATCGGTGGACACCACGATGGGAATGACGCCGCTGGAAGGGCTGGTCATGGGAACCCGCTCGGGCGACCTCGATCCGGCTATCGTGACGCTCATTGCAAACAAGGAAGGCATGTCGCCGCACGAGGTGGAAACGCTCCTCAACAAGCAATCCGGCCTGCTTGGGATTTCCGGGCTGACCAACGACATGAAGGTCCTGGAGGCCGAGTTGATGCAGCATGACGACCGGCGGGTGAAGCTGGCGATTGAAGTGTTCAGCTACCGGGCGCGCAAGTATATCGGGGCGCTATTGGCGAGCATGGGCGGGGCCGACGCGGTGATTTTCACTGGCGGAATCGGGGAGAATTCGCCGGGCGTGAGGGCGCGCATCTGCGCCGGAATGGAGTGGGCAGGGCTGAAGCTGGACGAGAGCCGGAATCAGCAGGCGATCGGGCGGTATGAGGTGATCAGTACGGACGATTCGCGGCTGGCCGTCCATGTGATTCCGACGGACGAGGAATTGTTGGTCGCACGGGACACGGTACGGTGCATGGAAGGGGCTCCGCAGCCGGGAGCGGGCCGGTAGCGCGCTGCGCGCGGGTTACGCCAGCATGACCCGTCCCGGTCCGGGCTCGGGCTCGGGTGCGATCTCCGGCCGCACTCTCGCGATTACCGCCAGGGCCGCGAAGTAGAAAAGGCCGCCGACAATCAGCGTCTGCACCAGTCCCAGGTAGATGGCGCAGACCAGAGCGCCCACGCTCCCCAGCACGCTCGAGGCGGCGTTCAGCGACCAGGCCCAACGCACGCTCGGAGCGTGCCATTCTTCGAGGCGATTGAGACCGATCGGGAAGGGCATGCCCATGGCAAAGCCGAGTGGGGCGATCATTCCGGCGGCGATCGCCATCTTGACCGGCACCGGTAGTCCGACCAGGGCCGTGAGCAGAGGGCCGACCACCGCCGCGGTCAGAGCCACCAGAAGCACCGCGGTGCCGAGGGCTTTGATGAGACGGCCCTCGTCGCGGCCGATCAGCCGGCGGCTGGCGGCGCTGCCGATGCCGCTCGAAACCAGCATCGAGAAGATCACCACCGTCAGCGCGTACGTGGGGTGGCCGAGGAATAGGACGAATTTCTGGATCAGGGCGACTTCGATCAGGATGTAGCCGGCGCCGATGAAGAGAAAGTAGAGCAGAAATCCGCGGACGCCGGGATGGGCGGGCAGACGCGCGCCGAGCACCAGGGGCGGTGCCACCAGGACGAGCAGCGTGGCGAGTACGCTCACGGCCATGAGGCCGAAGAGCAGGGGCACGGCCTTGTTCACCTTGCGGTCGGCCGTGTCGGCGGCGGTGTTCTTGAGGAAGCTCCACAGGTCGCGCGGCTGCACGGTGTAGAAGAAGAACGGTCGGTTATCGCTGACGGGGGCGATGTCGAATGTGTAGTTGTGTTCGTAATCGGAAGGGTTCGGGCTGAGCAGCAGGTCGCTGAAGTGGTTTTTGAGGCCGCAGCCTGGGTAGTAGACGGGGTATTGGATGCCGGCCGCAAATGCTGCCTGGGCGCGCGCGATATCTTCCGCGCTGAAAGGCCGGCGCGCGATCAGGACGGTGTCGAGCGCGCCGTACCCGCGGGGATCGCCCTGGCGCGACACGATGATGTGGCCCCGAGGCTCGCGCTCGCCGAGCTGCGTGAGGGCGTCGATGGCCAGCGAAACCAGCCGCAGCGATTCGCGGGGCGGATCGAAACCCCAGCGGGTGATGGCGAGCACACCGTCGGGAGTGAGATGGCCGAGGTATTCGCGAAAGGCGTCCGTGGTGTAGAGGTTGTTTTCCGAGAGGGCGAACGCGCCGGCTGCGGTGGCGGCCCAGGTGTCCACCAGGGTGGCCTGGATCACCTGGTAGTGCTCGGAGCTGCGGCGAATGAAGCTGCGGCCTTCCTCGGCGAAGACGTGGACCTCGGGGCGCCAGTAGAGGTCGCGGCTGAGCGACCGTAGCTTCTGGCGCATGATGGTGTCGGCGATGATCGGGTTGATTTCGACGGCGGTGACATCGCGGCTGCCGGAGACCAGCGCGCGGGCGATATCCCACCCGCCGCCGGGGCCGATGATCAGCGCCTTCGCGCCGGGACGGACGGCGTAGGGCAGGGCAGGACCCTGGTCGCGAAGCTCGCGGAGCTGTTCGGCGGTGAGGTGCTCCAGATCGTAGGAGAAGATGCCGGTGGCGGCATCGGCGTCGATCACGATGGCGTGGTCGCCCTCGGAATGGCGGACTACCGCGACGCGCGAAAAGCTGTTCCACTGCTTGAAAACCTCATTGGCGATGGGTTGGCCCTTGGCGTGGCGGATGGCCAGTACCTCGTGCTTCCAGTTGAAGACCAGGAACGAGACCAGCGCGAGCCCGAGGACAACGCTGCGCGCACGGGCTCCCGCGGAGCCGGCGAGGCTGTACCAGATGGCGGCCGCGGCGGCGTAGGTCACAGCGGCGCCGAGCACGGTTCCGACGCCTCCCACCAGAGTCAGGAGGGCGATCAGAACGAAGCATCCCGCGGCCGCTCCGAGGAGATCGAAGAAGTAGACGCGGTTCACTCTGGCGATGGTCTCGCTGATCGCGAGGGAGACGATTGCCCCGGCGACCACGAAGGGGAGCGCGGTGGTGAAGTAGATGAGCGCGAGGTTCCAGTTCGAAAGGTTGTCGCCCTGGGCGAGCAGGACGGCCAGGGCAGCCAGCACCAGCAGGCTGTTGAGTGCGCTGAGGCGGCCGAGCTTGGCGAATAGAGGGGCTTTCCAGGAGACCACCAGATAGGAGAAGACGCCGCCCAGTCCGAGGCCGAACAGCGCGATCGAGATGGCCAGGAAGGCGAAGTGGTAGTAGAAGACGACGGAAAAGATGCGGGTGAGCGAAAGCTCCAGCAGCAGGGTCGCCATGGTGGTGAAGGCCACGCACAGGTAGATTTCACGCCACTGGGCCGGAGTGGGTTTTAAGTGATTCAAGCCTTATGGTAGCGCCGCGCGGCCGCCTGACGCCTGACGCCCGATGCCCGCTTTACTGGATTTCGATCTGAACGGAGTTGCTGGCGGAGTCGCTGAACCCCAGGCTTATGTTTACCGTGCCCTTGGGAACGTTGGATGGAATGGTCACGTTGAGCTGATAGAGGCCGGCGTAGGTCGGGGTCAGGCCGGCGAAGAACGGGATCACCTGAGTGCCGCCGATTCCGCCGCCGAAATTGACGATGGGAGTGGGACTCACGCGTGCCAGCGGTTCGCTGGACGGCGCCGGCTGCCCGGTGACGCCCGCCGGGTTGGTGGGGCCAAGGCCGATGGCGTAGATGGTCAGCGTGTCGCCGACCTTGGCGGGATGAGTATTTACCCCCGGGAAGGACCCTACCGGCATGGGAATGCTGCCGTCCTGGTTCACGATGGCGCCGTAACTTCCGACGCCGATGAGCAGCAGGCGAGGTGCGCGGTTGGCTACCTGTACCGATACCGAGTTGCTGGAGCTGCCGTTGCTCACTACCTGCACGACGGCATTCCCAAGGGGAACCTCATAGGGCATCTGGAACGCGAGTTGGCCGTACGAGGCGTAGTACAGGGGCGCTGGGGAGCCGTTGACCAGCACCTGCACCCCGCTGATCGTGGTGGCGAGCGGTGGGGCAGGTCCCACGGTGAGCGATCCGAACATGAATTGTTCGCCGAGAACGGCCATGACGTCGCCCCGCGCCACGGTGTCGCCGGGGATGAAAGTTGCGTTGTCCACCACTCCCTGGTAATTGATGAGCGGCGCGCCCTTGGCCACCACCGTGAAATCCACGGGCACGGTGATGGTACCGTTGGCGGCGTTGGATGCGATGGCCACGCTTCCGGTGTAGGCGCCGGGCGCGAGGGAACCGGGATCGAAGGTCAGCGTCGCGCCGGTTGCGAAAGACTTGGCGGTCAACCAGGTGCCTCCGGTGGCGGTAGCGGTGGCGCCACTGACCGAGATCGTGCCCTGTCCCAGGTTGTTCAACACGACGTTAAGGGCTGTGGGCGGCGCACCCTGCGCCAGCCGCATGGTTGCGTGATCGGGGGAGGCCTGCGCGACCGGCTGGCTGGTAACGCGCATGGTCACCGGAATGGTCTTGTTGTCGGGTGCAAACGAAGAGCCGCTCGTGGTCATCGTTCCGTTGTACGTTCCCGCGGGCAGGAGCGAAGCCGGCGCCATGTGAATGCGGTAGGGATAACTGAAGCGGAAACTGCCGGTGCCGTCGAGGACCAGCGACAGCCACTGCCCGCCGGATGAGGTGGACACATTGCCGGTGAGTTGGCTGTTGGTGGAGAACGGCGCGTCGTTGGTGCCGCCGGGTGCGGCATACAGGTCCACGCTGGAGGGCACACCCCCACCCATCTGAACGGTGACCGTTATGGTTTGAGGTGAATCGACCGCGTTGGGATCGCTGACGGTGACAATGCCGGTGGTGATCCCGGCGGGCAGAGACGAAGTATTCAGAGCGAATTGCAGCGGGATACAGGTGCCGGTCCGGGTGGTGCAGGAACGCGGGGTCCCGACGCTGGCGCCGATCCACGTTACGGACGAAGCGAGGCTCAGATTCAGCGAACCGTCGCCGGCGTTGTACGCTTCCACGGTCTGCGTGGCGCCATTGGAGCCCGTCGCAATCGAAACCGGACCGATGGTGCTGGAGACCAGGCGCAACATCGGCGCCGCGATCGAAAAGCCCGGGAAGAAAAGGAAGGAAGCGGCGAGTGCCGCGAAGGAGCGACCGTTGTTCAGACCCACTCGAGAGCGCCTTTCTTGTACGCCCAGATGTAGCCCACCGCGAGAATGGCCAGGAATACGGCTACTTCCGCCACTCCGAACCATTGCATCTGCCGGTATCGGACTGCCCAGGGAAACAAGAAGATGGTCTCCACGTCGAAGATCACGAAGAGAATCGCGATGATGTAAAAGCGGACCGTGTACCGGCCGCGGGAATCCGAGGCTGCTTTAATGCCGCATTCATATGCCTCGAGTTTCTGGGCGAACGGCGCCGATGGACGGATCAGTTTGGCCGCCACAATGGCCACGATAGGAAAGCTGATCGCGACTGCCAGGAAGATGAAAATCGGCAGGTAACCGCTTGGCATGGGAAACAATATAACATGAAGCGCCCGGAGTTCCGGGGTCAAGCGGGCGCAAGTACCATTACCTCACTGGCAGTACTGGAAAGGCGCAAAACGGTATTAACTTTGGACATCGATGCGTAGACCGGCCTCGATTCTGTAAATTTCTAGGTGAATGACGAGTTCGCGCATACTTGCTCTGCTAGTCCTCGGAGCCTCGCAAGCTCTTGCGATTCCGGTCTTGTTCAGCGGATGGGGTGCGGGCCAGTTTGGCCTGGTGGCGGCCACCCCCACCGTCAACCTGGCCGGCAATGTCACGGGCACCGGCGGCATTCAAGACGGTGTGATCGGGGTTAACACCGGCGTGGATCTTGCACTTTCCAGCGGAACCGTGACCGGCGCCATCGATTTCGCGGACGCGGCCAGCAAGAGCAC
>DATJYJ010000552.1:0-5170 GCA_035578025.1 Verrucomicrobiia bacterium | reverse complement strand
CAGGTGATGCCGGTGCTGTAGAGCGTGGCGGTGAGGCCGCCCGCCGTGTAGCCGACGATAACGGAAGCCTGGTTCACAAGCAGGGGCGATGAGATCGATGCGACGACCTGCGTTTGCGGGATCTTGCCGAGATTGCTGACCGCGCCGCGCACGCCGGAGACCTTGAGATTGATGCTTCCGGTGGGGGCGGCGAAGCTCAGCCCGTTGAAGCTGATGCTATTTTGTGCAACCAGTCCGGCGATGCTGCTTGGCGCGAAGCCGCTGCCGGTATCTACCGAAAGCACCGCGTCGCGGGTCTGGCTGTTGGCATCGATGCGGTTGGTGATCGCGACCGGGAAGTAGAGAGTCACGTTGCCGGTAAGCATCGTGCCGGGAGCCGCACCGGAACAGACGAGGACGATATCGCCGAAGCGCTCGGTCAGACCTTCGTAGCGCACCTGAATGGGAGTACTGGTGACCTGGCACCTGCCATTGAAGCTGCTCTGAGCGAAAGCCGCGGGGAGGGAAAAAAGGAGAAAAACAGACAAAAACCTGGGGCCCATGCGCACATTCTACTCCTCGGGGATTGAATTTTGAACCGGGATGCCCCGGTGTCGCGTACCGGCGCATGCCGCGCGCGGATTTACGCCTTTGGGGGCGTGCGGAACATAGCGATGGCTTCGATTTCGACGAGCAGTTCGGGACGGCAGAGGATGGCTTGAATGCCGGTTGACGCGGGAACCGGGTTCAGTCCCTGTTCCTGAAAAAAACGCGTGCGCTCTTCGTTGAACGCCTCGTAATCGCGCTCGATGTCTCGGAGGTAGCAGGTGGTGCGGACGACATCGTGCCAGGTAGCGCCTTCGGATTCCAGAAGCCCGGTGATGTTGCGATAGGTGCGCCGGAGCTGGGCGCGGAAGTCCCCGATGTGGACACTGCGGCCGTGTTCGTCGATGCTTGCGGTCCCCGAGATCAGCAGGATGGTGAGGCCATTCAGGTCGATGCGCATGCCTCGCGAGAACGAGCTGGGCTTGGCGTAGTCGTAGGCCTCGTTGAGGACCCTATGGTTAGTGATCGCTCGCTTCTCGACCGGCAGCGCCGCAAGGTTATTCAAGAGCTCGGCTTCCAGAATCATGCCTAATAATACCTGAATATATCAAATAGTTGCGTAAAGATGACTTGGTTACATTGATTTACGTTTGAGGAGACACAGGAGCGGCGGCACGGTTGAGACGGACCCCAAAAAGCGGGCCGGCGCTGCCAGGGGGATAGCAGCGCCGGGAGTATGGACCGGAGTTGAGGTGGGGTTTTGGCGGGGCTTGGGGCGGGCACTCAATCGCCGTTCGTTTTCACGAGGCGAATCTCGGTGAGGGACGCCTGCTCGACCGATCCGGACTTGCCGTGCGCGAACTTCATCGCCGGGTAGCCGGATGCCGTCCAGAGCTGGGCGAGCTCACAGGGACCGGCGCCGCAGTAAAATGTGAGTACTGGGTTGCCGTCGGCCTCCCAATTCTTCTGGGGACTGCCGAGTGATGCCGGCATGGCAATCGCGGAGTCCTTTGCCGAATGGTTGTACAGGATCACGTAATACTTCGCCGCGTCGGTTTTCACGGCGTAAGTACCGGGGGCCATCACCTTGCCACCCGCCCGGAAGGCGAACGGGATCTCTGCTTTGAGCGATTGCGCGGAAGCCACGCTGGTGGCGATCGCCACCGCGGCCGCGGTAATCATCAGTTTCGTGGTCAAGCTCTTCATCGTCGTACCCTCCTTTTGGGCTGAGCTGCCGGGAACGCGGGTATAGATTGCAGCCCGCTGGCCAAATGGTCCGGGCCGGCTTTACGAAAGCCCCCACTCGCGCAAGTGATTGATAACTCTGGCCGTGGCCCGGTTCGGCTGCTGGAGTAGCGACGATTTGGGGGTGCGTCGGTGAACCGAAGGGTTCGCGCTGGACGAACCGTCCGGTTCACCTGAGGGGCCAATTAACGCGTAACCACAGTCGTCTCGCCTGCTTTCAAGCCGTCGCTGGAGGCCGTGATCTTCACCCGCCCCGGCTTGCCGCTCTCCGAACGCAAGATCAGCAGCGCGAGGCCGTTGAACGCTTTCCGATAGTCGGCCTGGAAGGGCTCGACCGTCGCCGGATTGCCGTTGTCGACGCCCGCGATCTGTGCGGGGCCCTCCAGTTTGAACCTCACCAGGTTATCAGCGAGGGGGCAGAAGTTGCCATCCTTGTCCTCCACCCGGACAGTCACGAAGGAGAGATCGTCGCCGTCGCTCTTGATCGCCGCGCGGTCCGGCGAGAGCACTACGCGCGCCGGAGCGCCCGCGGTCTTCACTTCCTGTGTGGCAACCGTCTTCCCGCCCTGGTAGGCGACGACTTTCAATGCGCCGGGCTCGTATGGCACCTGCCATAGGAGGCGGTACTTACTATGGATCTTCCGGTCGGGGCTCCCGCTGGGACCGACCGGCAGCTCCACCGGCTCGCTGAAGCGCTTCTTGCGGCCCAGCGATTTTCCGTTCAGCAACAGCTCCACCTCGTCCGCGTTCGTGTAGACCATCACCGGGATCGGCTTGCCTTCCATACCCGCCCAGTTCCAGTGCGGCAGCACGTGAACCATCGGTTTGGTGGTCCAATGGCTCTGGTACAGGTAGAAGCGGTCTTTCGGAAAACCGGCCAGGTCCACGATGCCGAAGTAGGAGCTGCGCGACGGCCAGTCGGCGTCATTGTTGGTGCCGCGCATGCCGTTAAAGTACGGCGTGGGCTCGCCCAGGTAGTCGAAGCCGGTCCAGACGAACTCACCCAGCAGCGACGGATTCTTCTCCTGCGCATCGAACTCGACATCCGCGATGTAGGCCCACGGGGGCGAGATCACGTCGTAGCTGGTCAGGTTCAGCGAGGGATGCTTTTCGTATTTCTCGATCGGCAGATGGTACACGCCGCGCGAGCTGACGCCCGATGCCGTCTCGCTGCCGAACACGATCCATTTGGGATGCTGCCTGATGATCTCCTCGTATTGCAGCGGCTTGTAATTGAAGCCGGGGATATCCACGGCATCGGCCAGCTCGTTGCGGATGGCGCCGGTCGAATTGTTAAACGCCGCGGTCGTGGGACGCGTCCGGTCTTCCTGGTGGCAGATGTTGGTCAGCTCCTGGGCCAGCTTGGCGCCGTCGGGACGGCCTTGCTCCGGAATCTCGTTCCCGATGCTCCAGAGCACCACGCTGGGATGGTTGCGGTCGCGACGGACGAATTCGCGCAGATCCTGATCGTGCCAGTCCGCCCAGAACTTGGAAAGGCCGTTCGGCACCTTCGGAATCGCCCACATGTCGAAGGCCTCGTCCATCACTACGATGCCCATGCGGTCGCAGAGCTCGAGCAGTTCCGGCGCCGGAGGATTGTGGCTGGTGCGAATGGCGTTGACCCCCATCGCCTTCATGATTTCGATCTGCCGCTCCAGCGCCCGCCGGTTCACAGCCGCGCCCAGCGCGCCCAGGTCATGGTGATTGCAGACGCCGTTGAACTTGCGCGCTTTGCCGTTCAGCAGGAACCCCCTGTCACGGGTAAATTCGATGGTCCGGATGCCGAACGGCGTCGCGTAGTGGTCGGTCTGTTTGCCGTCGGCGCGGACGGTGCTGGACACGCTATAGAGATACGGGCTATCCATATCCCAGCGATGCGGATTGGCCACTTCAATGGAAGCTTCCACCGTCTGCTTCCCGCCTGCCGGAACCGTCAAGTCGCTCGACGTGCGCCCCACCTGCTTTCCCGCGGCGTCCAGAATCGCCGTCTCCAATGTGACCTTGGCCGGCTGCGATGCCCGATTCTCCACGTCGGTGCGCACATTGACGGTGGCCTTGGCATCGCTCACCGACGGCGTTGTGACATAGGTGCCCCATTGTCCCACCCGCTGCGGGCCGCTCACGATCAGCCACACATTGCGATAGATACCAGCGCCGGGATACCAGCGTGACGACCGCTCCTCGGGCGTGAGCCTGACCGCCAGCACGTTCTCCTCGCCGAACTTGATCTGCGGAGTCAGGTCGAGCGCGAAGCTTTCGTATCCATACGGCCGTCCGCCGACGCGCTGGCCGTTGAGCCATACGGTGGAGTTCGACATCGCGCCGTCGAACTGAATCTTGAACTCGTGCCCCGTGAGGGATGCGGGCACGATGAAGTGCTTACGATACCAGCCTGTGCCATAAAACGGAAGGCCGCCCTGGTGCGGGCCGTATTTCTGATCGAAGGGCCCTTCGATGGCCCAATCGTGCGGCAGGTCAAGCTGCCGCCACGCGGCGTCGCTGAAACCGGGCTGTTCGGCGCCTTCCGCATCACCCTTGAAGAAGCGCCAATCCTGCGTGAATCGGATCTGCCGGTCGGCGCCGATTTTGATCTCCGTGGCCGCGCCCGCCAGCGCGGCGATCAGGAGAAAAGAAAAGAATAATCGCATGCGCATAGCTTAACTCCGTGAGGCGCAGGCCTCGGGCCTGCCCGAGCGCGGGTAGCGGCCTATCGCGCCAGCCCCGCTCGCGGGATGTGCCAGAGCTGCGCCGCGGCCGAAAACTTGGAGCTGTCCTGGATAAAGCAGCTATGCGTACACCAGCAATTCGCCTGGGGAATCGCCGCCACCTCGCTCCGCATTGCCTCGGACTCCAGCGCGCGCCGCACATCGAAATCGTAGTCGTGCAGGTCGCCGACGATGCCGCGCATCTCGCACGCCCGAAACCGTCCGTTGTGGTCGATCACAATCGAGGTTTCCCCCGCGGTACAAGGCATTGGCCAGGGCGACGGCGCTTCCAGGCATTGCTCGTGCAGATCGTAATGGAATCGGAGATTGCCCAGGTAGTACAGTTCAGCGGCCTGGCTCACGCCCCGGGGTAACTGCGCAAACAGCTTCCCCGCGTAGTGCCGGTGAAACGGCATCAGCCGCCGGTGCAGATCGGAGAGAGCCTCGCGCGTCAACACCTTGAGCGAGGGGTCGGGTGCGGCGCCGCGCACCACCTCGAAATAGTGCCCGTCAATCTCGGCGTGTTCGCGCAGGTGAAGCGCCAGATCGACGATTTCGCCGCGGTTTTCGCTGGTGATCACCGTGAGAACGTTGCGCCGCAGCCGGTGAATGCCGCGATATCGCCCGGCGGCCTCCCGCATCGCCGCCATGGTGCGAACGAAATTCTCCGGCACTCCGCGAATGGCGTCGTGAGT
>DATJYJ010000551.1:0-10452 GCA_035578025.1 Verrucomicrobiia bacterium | reverse complement strand
AGCTCGGCCATGCGCCAGTTGTTGAGGTACTGTCCGCCGCGCATGGTGTCGGTGAAGTGAACGCGCCAGTTGTCGCGGTCGTCGACGTTGGCCAGGGCGGCGGCGATGCCGCCTTCGGCCATGACGGTGTGCGCCTTGCCGAGGAGAGATTTGGTCACCACGCCGACTTTGAGGCCGGGGGATGCCGCCTCGATGGCCGCGCGCAGCCCGGCGCCTCCCGCGCCGATGACCAGGACGTCGTAGGCGTACGACCGGTATTCCGGCATCAGAAGATTCTCCAGTCGGACCAGATTCCCATGGAGCAGAGACGGACGTAGATATCGGCGAAGCCGACGGAGCACAGGCTTGCCCAAGCCCATTTCTTGTGATTGCCATTGAGGCAGGTCACGCAGTTGTAGAGGCGATGGCGGACGGGATGTTCGGAGACGCGATCGAACGTGCCGCCGATCAGGTGGCGGAACGCGTGGCAACCGAAAACATAGCCGCCGATCAGGATGACGTTGACGGAGAGCACGATGCTTCCGACGCCGATTCCGAAGCCGTTCGGGAAGCGGAAGGATTTCACGGCGTCGTAGGCCAGGATGCCCCAGATGAGATAGGAGAGGCGCAGAAAGTAGCGGTGAAAATTCTGCATGATCAGGGGGAAGCTGCGCTCTCCGAGATAGGATTTGCGGGGCTCGCCGACCGCGCAGGCAGGCGGATCGGCCCAGAACGATTTGTAGTAGGCTCCGCGGTAGTAGTAGCAGGTCAGGCGGAAGAGGCCGGGAATCCAGAGAATGAGCAGCGCCGGGGAGAAGGGGAGGAACGCGGGATACCAGGACGGCTTGGGACCGAACCAGGCGTGGGGCGAATCGCCGAAGAGCTCCGGGGAGTAGAACGGAGAGATGTAGGGGCCGAAGGTGTAGTATCGGTTCTGCCACGCGGCCCAATTGGCATAGACGAGAAAAGTGCCGAGGCCAAGAAAGACCAGCAGGGGCGAGAGCCACCATCGATCGCGGCGCGATGTCTGGCCGAAGCGGCCGCCCTTCCAGAGAACATCGGGCGCCGAAGGGAGATTCGTCTTCGCGGACGCTGCCATGCCGTCCCCTCCTGCTGGCATGGCAGTATACAACATCCGGGGTGAAGCTCCGGCTGCGACACGGTCACGGTGTGCCTAGCGAATTGGGGAACGCGGCCGATGTCGACGGGGCAAACCGGGGTCAGACCGCTCTGTCCACGCGGCGATCAGCGATCACCTGCTGAAGGAGAGTACATGCGCCTTGGGACAGAGTGGTCAGACCCCGGTTTGCGGCTCCGGTTTGCGGCTCACGGGCAAGCACCCACGGGTCACGCTCCCGGCGTAAGATTGAGCCATGGTGCGGGTGCTGCCGTGGTTGCTGTTTCTGTTGGTGCTTCTCAACACAACCAGCGAGGCGCAGAGACCGCGCGACAATGCGGCGCAGGATTGGCCGCAATTCGGGTGGGACGTGGCCAGTTCGGGCGCGCCTCCCGGCGACAGCCGAATCACCGCGGCAAACGCCGCGTCCATGATCCGGCGCCAGGTTCACCTGGATGGCACGGTGGATGCGTCGGTGATTTACCTGCACCGCGTCGTCGTGAACGGGTCAGAGCGCGATGTGTTCTTCGTGACTACCACCTACGGAAAGACGATCGCGTTGGATGCCGACAACGGAGCGGTTCTTTGGGAGTACACGCCGCCGGGATTCGCGACGTGGATGGGGACCGCGCAGATCACCAACAGCACGCCCGCGGCCGATCCGGACCGGCAGAATATCTACGCCGCGGCACCGGATGGCGCGATCCGGAAACTGGCGATCGCGGACGGCCATGCCGTGTGGACGACGCCGATCACGCTGCTGCCGGGCCGCGAGAAGATCACCTCGCCGCTGAAGGTGTTCGGGGGGCGCGTGATCGCGGTGACGGGCGGCTATATCGGGGATGCGCCACCCTACCAGGGACACGTGGCGATTCTGGATGCGCAGAGCGGGACGCTTCTGCACGTGTGGAACTCTCTGTGCAGCGACCGCGCGGGACTGATCCAACCCTCATCCTGCCAGTCCACGCGGTCGGCGATCTGGGGACGTTCGGGAGCGATCATCGATCCGGACACCGGCAATATTTTCGTGGCGACCGGCAACGGGCCGTATAACGGCAAGACCGATTGGGGCGATTCCATCATCCAACTCGATCCCGACGCGACCAGTGTTCTGGGCAACTATACTCCAGCCGACAACGCGTCGCTCGAGAGCACCGACACCGACCTCGGCTCCACGTCGCCCGTGCTGCTGGGTCCGGACATGCTGGCGCAGGGCGGCAAGGACGCGCTGATCCGCCTCCTGGGCATCGGCGCCATCGCCGGGGCTAATCCACACGTCGGCGGCGAGCTGCAGATGGTGTCCACGCCGTCGCAGGGCCTGCTCTTCACGGCCCCGGCGGTGTGGCGGGACCGGGCAGAGACCTGGCTGTTCGCCGCCGATTTCGGGGCGACCGCCGCGTGGAAGGTGAGCAACGGGCAGCTTGCCAAGGCCTGGAGCCAACAGACCGCGGGAACGAGCCCGGTGGTCGCGGGGGGCCTGCTCTACGTGTACGATCCGAACGGCGGACTTCACGTCTACAATCCGAGGACCGGAGCGAATATCACCACGCTGAGCTGCGGCGGCGGGCATTGGAACACGCCGATTGTCATCGACGGGAGAATCGCGCTGCCGGAGGGAAGTGCCAACGATCACGCAAATACTGGCGTGCTGGATATCTGGACCTTGCCGACGGCGCAATAGGTACATGCTACCGTCGGAATAGGTATGGGCAAATTTCTGATTGGTGTCGCAGTCGGCATCGCGCTGGTGCTGCTCTCGTTCCTGCTGCTGATCGTGGTGGCGCTGCAATTCCGCGAAAGGCCTCCCGTGATCGCGGACCACTCAGTGCTGGTCTTGCGCCTCCAGGGCGAGCTGCCGGAGAAGCCGCCGGTCGAGCTGCCGAGCTTTTTCGGCGGCGATCATGCCCCGGTGACCGTGAGCAGCGTCTGGAGCACGCTCGACAAAGCCGCGGCGGACGCCCACATTCAGGCGGTGGTTGTATTGCCCGAAGGGCTGCAGGCGGGCTGGGGAAAACTCGACGAGCTGCGCATGGACCTGGAGCGCTTCCGCAAGTCCGGCAAGCCGGTATTTGCGTACCTGAGGCAGCCGGGAACGCGCGAGTACTATGTGTCCGCGGGCGCGGACCGCATCTGGATCGGGCCCTCCGATCCGCTGATGTTGAAGGGCCTGCGCGCCGAGACCATGTACTTCAAAAAGACGCTGGACAAAATCGGGGTCAGCGTCGAGGTGGAGCATGCCGGCAAATACAAAGACTTCGGCGATATGTTCACGCGGTCGGACATGAGCCCGGAGACACGCGAGGTGATGACCGGCATCGTGGACGATCTGTACGGCAACCTCGTGTCCAGGATTGCTGCCGGCCGGAAAAAGACGCCGGAAGAGGTGCGGAATATTATCGACCAGGGGCCGTTCACCGCGCCACAGGCGAAGCATGCCGGGCTGGTGGACGAACTGGCCTTCGAAGACCAGATGTGGGGCGCAATCAAGGACCGGCTGAAAGCCGAGCCGGTGAAGGTCTCGTTCGACAAGTACCGCAAGGTGCCGCTGGAATCGGTGGGCCTGGCGGGGAAGAGCCGCGTCGCGCTGGTGGTGGCGCAGGGCGATATCGTGCGCGGCGACCCGAGCGACGACGGCGGCAGCGAGACCGCGCTCACCTCCTATGGCTTCGCCCGGCTGCTGCGCCAGGTGCGCGACGATACGGGCATCAAGGGCGTGGTGGTGCGCATCGATTCGCCGGGCGGCGAGGTGACGGCCAGCGACGAGATCTGGCGCGAGATGAACCTGCTCAGCAAGAAGAAGCCGCTGGTGATTTCGATGAGCGACGTGGCGGCTTCGGGCGGCTATTACATGGCGATGACGGGCGACCCCATCGTAGCGTATCCGGCGACGCTGACCGGATCGATCGGAGTGGTGTTCGGCAAGCCGAATCTGAAAGGGCTGTACGAGAAGCTGGGAATCGCCAAGGACTCCATCCAGCGCGGCAAGCACGCGGACATCGATTCGGACTACAGCGGCCTGACGCCCGACGAGCGCGAACTGCTGAAGAAGGGCATCGACGAAAGCTACCAGGACTTCGTGACCAAGGTGGCGGATGCGCGGCGGCGCAAATTCGGGGACATCGAGCCGGTGGCGCAGGGGCGCGTGTGGCTCGGCGACCAGGCGAAGCCGCGCGGGCTGGTGGACGAGCTGGGCGGGCTGGACCGGGCAATCGAGCTGGTCAAACAGAAGGCCAAGATTCCCCCGCAGGAGCGGGTGAACATCGCGGTCTATCCCGGAAGGCGGAGCGTGCTCGACGTGCTGATGAAGAAGTCGTCGCAGGAAGACATGTTGGAGAGCCGGGTGCGGCAGGTGGTGGGGAACGTGCCGCTGCGGGCGTGGCTGCACGCGGGGTTCCTGCGCGCGATGACGTACTGGGTGGAGGTGCGGTAAGAGGGGGCTACCGCTCCTTGCCGAAGGTGTAGCGGAGCATCAGGGTGTGGGTGCCGGCGGTGACGCCGTAATCGGTGGTGTAGAGGTATTGCAGGAAGAGGTTGGGATTGAAGCGCCAGCCCGCGCCGAAGTCGCTGAACCGGGAGGCGGCGTTCGCGATCGGGGTCAACGGGAAGAACGAATCGGAGACCTCGGTGACGTACCCGTAGCGATCGGGGTAGAGCGCCACGCCTAAATCACTCCACTGCCACAGGTGCAGGAACGTCGCGGTCAGGAAAAGGCGGCGGGTGAGGTCGCGCTGGACGGCGATGTGAGCAGAGACGAAGCGGGCGCTGCCGCCGGAGTCCTGCAAGAGGAGGCCGGTGGTGTCTTCGTGGCGCAGCGCCGAATTGTGGGAAGCACCGCCGGCGAGGTCGAAGGTGAGCAGCGTGCGGCGCGTGAGGGAATAGCCGAGGCCGACGGCGGCGGCGGCGCGGTGGGCACGATCGCGCTCGTGCGAATCGACGAGGCCGGTGCGGGACAGGCCGTCCACCAGGGACACGCCGAGCCAGGAAGCGGTGAGGCCGTAGGAAAGCCGCGACGTGAGGGCGCCGCGAAGGCGCACGCCAAGCTCCGACGAGTGGCCGCTGGTCAGAGTGGCGTTGGCGGGATCGCGATCTTTGGCGTCGATGAAGCCGTAGCGGTAGTAGATGCCGAATTTCGCGCGGTGCGCCAGGTCGCGCGAATAACCGGCGGTGAAGCGCGTCTGGGTGACGTCGCTGGTTGCGCTGGTGAGGAGGTTGGCCGAGGACCCCGGCCAGGGTCCGGGCGTGGCGCCGGGAGTGGTGGTGGAGCCCGTGCCTTTCAGCGTGGAAACTTCCAGCCCGAAGCTGTTGGCGCCGAAGCGGCGCGCGGCGACGACGGAGCCGGAATAGAACGTGCTGCCGGAATTGCCAGGGGAACCATCCGCGGGCGAACTACCCACGCGGGAGAGGCCGGCGCTGCCGCCGAACACGAAGCCCCCGGCGGGAGCGAAGTATGAGACTTGCGGCGAGATGCTGTAATTGCCCGGCAGTCCGGAACCCACGCTGAACGGCGCCTGGCTTTCGGCGAGCGACTGCCCGCCATTGAACGTCGGGAGGAAATAGAGCCGGCCTTCGGCGCTGCGGAAGACGGTCGCGTAGGCGGGATTTTCGAGGCTGTCGAGGTGGTCTTCGGCGAAGGCGTTGTAGCGGAGCAGGAACGGCATCTGGCCGATGTCGGAAAGGCTGGCGAGATAGCGGTCGTAAGTGCCGGCGTTGGCGCGCGGAGAGGTCTGATCGCTATCGTGATCGTTGTGCGCCACCATGGCCTTGCCCTGCTGGTTGGGGGGCGGAAGCTGCTGCGAAGGTTGGCCAGGGGGCGGCGGTGCCGCCTGGGCCATATTGTTGGGCGGGGGCGGCGGGTCGCCGTGGCGATCGTCGCCGCGATTGCCGGGCGGCGGGCCGAAATTGCCGGCTACCAGGCGGTAGCTCTGGCCGGCTTGCAGGATCACGCTGCGGGCCGGGTCGGTGAGGCTGGAGACCTCCACGCTGCCTTCGATGACGGTGACCTGGGTGGCTCCCGAGGAATCCACTTCGATGGTGAATTCCGTGCCGCGCACCGCGATGGATGCCGTGGGGCTGTTCATGCGGTAGGGATTCGGCTTGCCGGCGAAATGATTGATCTTGACGCGAACCATGCCGAGGGTGATTTCGAAGAGCTCGCGCAGCGATCCGGCGGCGTGGAAGTCCTTGATGGTCACCACGCTGCCGGGCGATATGACCACCATGCTGCCGTCGGAGAGGTCGATGACGACGCGTCCGCCGCCGCGGGTATCGATGCGGTCGCCGGGAGAGAGGATGAAGCCGGGAGCCAAAGCGAGGGGTACGGCGCCGGGGCTGGTGAGGGTCGCCTGGCCGGTCACACCGGCGGCGCGGGCGACCACTTCGGAGGCTTGGGCAAAGGCGGCAGGGCGGGCGAGGAGCGCGAGCGCAGCAATCGACACGGCCACACGGATGTGGCCCGGGCAGGCACGGCAAGCCGCGCCGCGGTTGCTGGAAACACGCTCATTCACCTGCTATCGGCGGACCTTTCCGACGTTTCCTCTTCACTCTCCGGCTCTCCCTCCGGATCGGCCGCCACATGCAACTGGTAGCGCGCGATCAACCGTTGAATCGTCCGGCGGTCAAGATCAAGGACGGAGGCGGCGCGGCGGCGGTTCCATCCCGTCTCTTCCAGGATAAGCAGCAAATAGCGGCGCTGCAGTTCCTCCATGGTTGGACGATCGGCAACGAGCCGGCGTTCAGGCGATTCCTGGGCGGCGGGTTTGGCGCGTGCCGCGGCGATCTCGCGGGGCAGGCAGTCGGCGGTGATCACGCCGCTGGAGGAGAGCGCCACGGCGCGGCGCAGGGCGTTTTCCAGTTCGCGGACGTTGCCGGGGAACTTATGCGCAGCGAGGGCGTCCATGGCCTCGCGGGTGAGATGGAGGGGCGGATCTCCGGCTCCGCGAAACCGCTGGAGGAAGTGCGCGGTGAGCAGCTCGATATCGCCGGCGCGGGCGCGCAGCGGTGGCAGGTCGATGGAGAGGACGCTCAGGCGGTAGAAGAGATCGCTGCGGAAAGTGCCGGCGGCGACGAGGTCGCGGAGGGGAGCGTTGCTGGCGCCGATGACCCGCACGTCGACGCGGCGCGGCTGCGTGGAGCCGACGCGGCGCACTTCGCCGCTCTGCAGGACGCGCAAGAGGCTGGCCTGAAACGCGGGGCTGGTGGAAGCCAGCTCATCGAGAAAGAGCGTGCCTCCGTCGGCGGCTTCGAAAAGGCCTCCGCGTTCGGCGGCCGCGCCGGTGAAGGCGCCGCGGGTGTGGCCGAACAGCTCGGCTTCGAGCAGGGTATCGGTGAGGCCGGAGCAATTGACGCTGAGGAAGGGCTTGCCGCGGCGCGCGCTGAAATCGTGGATGGCGCGGGCCACGAGTTCTTTGCCGGTTCCGGATTCGCCCAAGATGAGCACGGTGGCTTCGGTGCGGGCCGCCTGGGCGATCAGCTTGTAGACCGCGATCATGGGGGCGCTGCGGCCGACCAGGCCGGCGTTGGTGAGCTGCGACTCGGCTTGATCGGCGCCGGCGGTGGCGGCGGCTTCGCGGCGGGCGTCGAGGATGCGGCGCAAGAGCTCCACCACGGCGGAAATCTCGAAGGGCTTGCCGATGAAATCGCTGGCGCCGCGGGACACGGCTTCCACGGCCACTTCGAGCGACCCCTGCGCGGTCATGAGCACGATCGGCAAATCGGGATCGCTGGCGCGCAAAGAGTCCACCAGCTCCAGGCCGCCGCCGTCCGGCATGTAGATGTCGCTCAGCACGGCGTCGTACTGGCCGGTAGCGGCGGCTTCCAGGGCTTCGCGGCCGGTGCGCACGGCGGTTACCCGAAAGCCGTTGAGACCGAGGCCGGTTTCGAGCATGAGACGAATCGAGCGCTCGTCGTCGGCGACCAGAATGTTGGGTTGCGTCGGTGTATTCATGAGGTTTTCTCGCGAGGAATCCTGAGGCTGAAGGTGGAACCGTGGTTCAGTTCGCTGCGGACGGCGACGGTACCACGGTGCAGCTCCGCAATTTCACGGACGAGGGCAAGCCCGAGTCCTGTTCCGGGAGTGCCGGCATCCTGCACGCGCGGGACGCGGTAGAACTTTTCGAAGACGCGCTCGAGATCCGCGGCCGGAATCCCGTACCCGCGGTCGGTGACCTCGATTAGCAGAGCATCCTCCTCCGCGCGCGCGGAGACGATGATTTCGGTGGCGTCCGGGCTGTATTTGATGGCGTTGGAGACCAGGTTTTCGACGGCGCGCGAGAGCAGGTCGGGATCGGCCAGGATTGGGGGCAGGCCGGGCTCGAACCGGCGTGTGAGGCGAATGTGGCGGGCCGCGGCCACGGGATCCAGCAGGATGAGGATCCGCTCGAGCAGACTTTCGGCGCGGACCGCAGAAAGCCGCATCTGAGTGGCGCCGCTTTCGAGCCGGGTGATGTCGAGGTACTCGGTAATCATGCGGGTGAGGCGCTTGACCTCGTCGTTGATGGCGAGGTTCATCTCGCGGCGGCGGTCGCCGGGAACGTCGTAGTTGGCGAGCAGCTCGGTCATGCCCTGGATGGCGGTGAGGGGCGTGCGCATTTCGTGGGAAACCAGCGAAATCACGTCGTTCTTGGTCTGCTGCAATTCATGCTGGCGGGTGATATCGGAGAAGGAAGCGACGATACCGAGAAGGGGGCCGGCGCCGGCCTCGTCGGCCGAAACGGCGGCGAGCCGCAGGGTAAAGTGGCGGGGGCGGGAATCGCGGACGGTGAACTCGCGCTCGATGCGGCCGCGCTCGGCGAGCAGGCGCTCCAGGGTGCCGGCGTCGATGGTACCGGCGAGGCGCTGCGCCAGGTTCTGCCCGACCAGCCCGCGCGCGGGCGAGCCGAGGATTTCGCCGGCGGCGCGGTTGGCGAAAGTGATCACGCCGTCGGGCCCGGCGATGATCAGGCCGTCTTCCACGGAGCGGAGGGCAAAGTTGACGAAGCGGGCGCGGTCGAGGAGGCGGGCGTTGAGCTCGCTGAGGATGCGGGCCTTCCACTCCAGGCCCTTGGGCAGCCAGCCGCGGGCGAGCGACACCGGCCCTCCTTCGCCCCACTGATAGGCGCCGGGAATGCCGGGACCGGCGGGCGCGAGCAGGTCGCCGGAGACGGCCAGCTCGGTGATGTTACGATCCAGGCGCGCGCTGGCCACCAGCGAGCGGCGCAGGAGCGTGAGAATGCCGGCGCAGCCGTAGGCCACGAAGCACGGAACCATGGGGGGAACGACCAGCGCGAGGGTGAAGGAGAGATAGCAGGCGAGGAGGATGAGCGCGGCGACTCCCGCCAGGGCTCCGGTCTGCTTGAGCACCTCGTGTCCGCCCTGGGAGCCTTCCAGGAGGAACAGCGTGAGCGCGGCGGCGATGGCGGCCCAGAAGAACGCGGCGCCGGAGGAAACATCGGTGTAGAACCGGGCGCGGAGGATGGAGTTGACCGCGTTGGCCAGCACCTCGACGCCGGGCATGAGAGCGCCGTGCTGATCGGCGCGGGCGTCGGTGTAGCGGACGAACGGGGAGGCCAGCCGCTCGCCGATAGAGGCCGCCGTGGCACCGATCAGGACGTATTTGTCGTGAAGCTTGTCGGGGGGCACGCTGCCGGACACGACATCGGCGAGGCTGACGGTGACGGGGTTGAAGCTGCCCGCCGGTCCGATGTAGTCGATGGTCATGCGGCCACCGCGCAGGACCTTGATCGAATGCGACGGCTCGATCAGCACGCTGGGCGCGGTCGTGTCGACGCGGATGATGCGCGGGCCGACCAGGAGGGCGCTGCCGGTATCGGTGACGCCCTCTTCGGGAATACCATCGCCGACGCGCACGGTCTCGATGGGCATGGCGCGGATGGCGCGGCCGGAATCATCGGCGAGGCGGACGGCGATCTGGCGGGCGGCGCCGTCCTGCTCGGTCTGGACGTTGACGTGGCCGACGGCAGCCGCGGCGCGCTCGATGGAAGGGATGGGCAATAGCCAGCGCGAGGGACCGCCGTGGACCGGGGAGTCGGTGAGCTGGGCGGCGACCACGACGTTGCCGGCGCGGCCGATGGAACGGGCGAGGGCATCATCATCGTCCTGCGCCGTGGGGTCGGTGAACAGAATATCGAGAGCGATGACTTTGGGGTTGTCGGCGGCGATGGCATCCACGGTACGCGCGAGGACGCGGCGCGACCAGGGGAAGCGACCGAAGCGGGCCATGCTGGCCTCGTCGATGGCGACGATGGCGATGTCGTCGGGCACGGGGAGCGGTCCGCGGGCGCGCATGAGCCAATCGCGGGCGTAGCGGCCCAGGCCGGAAGCGTTCCAATCGACCATCAGGCCCACGGCCGCCGAGACGA
>DATJYJ010000550.1:0-3245 GCA_035578025.1 Verrucomicrobiia bacterium | reverse complement strand
CACGTTATGTAGCCTGGAAGAAGCAGACCGGCTTGTATCGGGAAGATCTGGACTTTAACGACTGGCTTTCTGGACGAGAAACTCCGCTCGTTCGAATTATCGTAGCCGATTCGGGCGTCGGTATCCCTGCGACGCTAAGCGAGTCGTACGTGGGGAAGAGGTCAAGACCCCGGAGAGAAGCCCCACGAGCAGGCGAGTTGATACTTCACAGCTTTGAGCCGTCGGCGTCGCGGTATGAAGGCATCAGGCGCGGTCTAGGGCCACTGCCCTTAACTTCAGGGATGTATGTCCGCTTGCGGGAGATTCGACGGGACGATCGTCGTGGTGTATGTGACCTCTTCGGCGTGCCAGTTCTGCCGCTGGAACGGTGTCCTGCCGGAAGTCCGGGCGGGCCGGTCCCGGTGGGCCGGGTGAGCGAGGACCTGGTTGACGAGCAGGGCGATGGGGTCGTTTCCGCTGGCGGGGCGCTTGCCGCAGTGCGGGCAGCAGGTATCGGCGGTGACGTGGCCGCGGATCAGGGACAGCACGGCGGTGAACGGGATCAGGTGCGGGTGCAGGCCGGCTAGGCCGGCGGCGCGGGCGCCGAGAGTGGCGGTCATGTTGTGCACGAGCAGCAGCGCCCAGGCTTCCTGCCGTGCGAGCGCGGGCGAGCGCCCGCGCAGCACGCGGCCGGTTCCTTTGACGGTTTTCTTCAGGTGCAGGTACGCGATTTCTGCCTGCCATCTTTCGGCGTACAGTGCGGCGATCTCGCGGGCCGGGAACTGCTCGGGGTCCAGCAGGGTAGTGAGCACCTTGATCACACTGGTCCTGGCCCGGCGGGCGGTGCGGGCGGTGACAGTGAAGCTGACCAGCCGCGCAACTGTGTCCGGGAGCCTGGGCAAGGTCTTGTCCCCGCGCTCGCGCCGCCGCTTGCCGAGCATGGAGCCCGATTCGCGCAGCAGCACCAGCTCTGACCCGTCAGGCAGGGTCTCGATGGTCTTGAACGGGACGGACTTCGCGCCGTTCTTGACCCGCCACACCAGATGAGCGCCGTTCGCGGAAAACCGGATCCACCGGTCCATGGAGAAGAACCCGCGGTCGGCCAGGTTGAGGATCCCGTCGGTGAACGAGTCCTCCAGCTCATCGGCCAGCGTGTTCTCGCCGTCCAGGTAGCCGCCGATCGCGGCAGCGATCCAGCGCCGGGACGCGGTGCGCACATGCGCCGCCATCCGCAGCTTCGGCTTGGTCCCGCCCGTGGGCACCCCGAATGCCTCCGCCAGCTCAGCGTCGCTGAACAGCTCGATGGTGGTGCCGTCCAGCCCGGTGGTCTCCATCCCGTGCCAGGCCGCGCCGATGCCCAGGTCCGCGTCAGCGCGGGCGGCATCGATCTCGAAGATGCGCCGCATCACCTGCTCGCCGAGCAGGACCCGGGCCTTGGACAGCGCCGGGCCGGACGGGGTGACAGTGCCCGGTTTCACCGGCAGGCCCGGCATCGCGAACGTCCTGGCCAGGATCAGGTCATACCCCTGATCCGGGAACAGCGCCCCGACGATGACGGCCATCGCGGTCACCTCCGCGGTCAGTGCCCGGTCCAGCTTGTGCCCGTGCTCCGCCTGCGCCACCGCCTTCGCGATCACCCTGTCCGCAAGCAGCCGCGCGATCAGCCCCTCCCGGCGCAGTTCGCCGAGCAGGTCCTCCCAGAACCCGGGCCCGGCTGCAGCCTGCATCAGCAGGCCGGCCGTCTCCGCGGCCGGCGTCTCGCCTTCGCCGTGACCAGCGGGAACAATGGACGCGCGCGAAATGACCATGGCAAACTGGGCGGACAACAAAGCTCCTCGGCACGACGTTGATGACTTGACACCACGCGTCGTACCAGGGGCTTTGTTGCATTCACAGGATCACACGCCCGGCCTGCCGCATCGTGACCAACACGCAACACAGGTCCAGGAACCAGACATCAGTGCATATAACACTGGGAAGTTAAGGGCAGTGGCTCGACTGGTCACCGCATGGTGGACGCGAGTAGACGAAAATAACCGGGATCTAATGGCAAGCGACGCGATGTCTGTGGTTTGGCCAGAAGAACTCGGGTACAAAATCTGGGTCAGCAACAGCAGCAATGACGCCGTGTATGATTGTCATGTAGATGCCGACATTCAACTAACCGACGAGGGGATGACGGAGCTAGGGGAAAAAGGTTTTATAGAGGGTTATTCAGCAGCGCCCGATTGGTAACAAATGTATGATCAGCGGCGCGCCTGCTTAAAAGGCGGCTTGCCTTTCGAAAGGATTGGGTTACCACACTCGATCCAAGAAAGACAAGCCGCCAGACATGTATAATACCACCGGACTTACCAAGGCGCGGATTACGGAACTGTGCGCAAGGATCGCCGCTATCGAAATGTCTCCCCGGATGCGTAAGTGGCCGCCGATATTGGGATTGCGGGACGCGCTCACCGTAACCTTGACTTACCTGCGCAGAAACCGGGTCCAAGCGGAACTCGCGGAGGATTATGGCGTCTCGCAACCGACGATTAGCCGCGCCATCTCGGCGATTACCCCTCTGCTTGTGAGGGCGCTTTCTGCTTACGCGCCCTCAGCCGACGACCTCGACGACGGGACGCAGTACATCCTGGACGGCACGCTACTCCCATGCTGGTCATGGCGGTCCTGCCCGGAACTGTACTCCGGCAAGCACAAAACCACTGGAATGCTGGTGCTGGTCGCATACACACTTTTCGGGCGCATTTCCTGGATCTCTGATCCAGTCGAAGGACGGCATCACGACGCCTGGTGCCTGGATGAGTCCAGATTGCTCGACGCGGACGACGCGCCAGAATTCATCGGAGACAAGGGATTCGTCGGCAAGGGAATGCTCACGCCCTTCAAGAAACCGCAGGGAGGCGCGCTCCTTGACTGGCAGAAGGAATTCAACAAGCAGGTGAACAAGATCCGTTACGTGATCGAGCAGGTCATCGCGAACTTTAAGACATGGCGGATCATGCATACCGACTACCGGCGGCCAATCGGAACGTTCACAGAGACAATCTCAGCCGTCGCAGCCCTGCACTTCTATAGACTGGCTGAATAACCCTCATAGCTCGGCCGTACATGCCGATATTTACGAAGAATCTAATAATTGGTGTCGGAACCCTGCCTCCTACAGAGCGGATACCGTTCGTGCTCGACCGTTCTATTATCCGTTCAGTCGGTACGTTGACCGTTCATTTTCGCGATGCCAATGGAGTCGAGTGGCAACGGCGCGC
>DATJYJ010000549.1:0-26882 GCA_035578025.1 Verrucomicrobiia bacterium | reverse complement strand
ATCTGGAACGCGCCCGCGATGCAGGAGATGCGGCGGCTGCACGCGGCGGGGAGGGGCGGCGAGGTGGATATCTGCTCGCGCTGCTGCACCACGATTCCGCATCCGCTGCTGGTCACCGGGAGCCTGCTGCTGCACGGGCGGACGGTGCGGCGATTATTGCCGCTGGTGGAGCGGTTGACGTACTTGTCGAGGCTGCCGAGGCGGTTGCTGAAGCCGCCAGGACAGGTCGGGAACCTGCCCCACGGGTCAATGCAGGAGGATTCCTACGTACGCGAGGGTCAGGCCGATGATCAGCACCACCGTCACCCATGAAACCACGTTAAACCAGCGGGGGTTGATCCACTCGCCCATCAGGTCGCGCTTGTTGATCAGCAGGATCATGAAGATCAGAATGAACGGCAGCAGCATGCCGTTGAGAACTTGCGACCAGAGAATCATCCGGACCAGCGGGAATTGGGGGATCAGGACGACACCAGCTCCCACTACGATCAGCAAGGTATAGAGGGAGTAAAAGATCGGAGCTTCGCGAATTCGCTTGCTCACGCCGCTTTCAAATCCCATGCCTTCACAGACGGTGTAGGCAGTAGACAGCGGCAGGATGCAGGCCGCGAAGATGGAAGCGTTAAAGAGGCCCGCGCTGAATAGCAGGAAGGCATATTGCCCGAAGGGCTTCAGCGCCTGCGCGGCTTCGGCGGCGTCCTGAAGCTCCCTGGGCTTGACGCTCCAGATTGCGCCGGCGCAGGCCACGATGATAAAGAACGCGATCACCGACGTCATGAAGCAGCCCACGATGACCTCGATGCGCGACTCAGCGTACTCCTTGGCGGTAATGCCCTTCTCCACTACCGCCGCCTGTAGATAGAACTGCATCCAGGGGGCGATGGTCGTGCCCACCATACCAATGACCATGTAGATGTACGACGGCTCCAGCATGAGCACCGGGCGGACGCTGTAGATCGCGGCTTCCTTCCAGTCAGGCTTGACCAGAAACCCGGATATGACATAAGTTACGTAAAATACGCAGGCGAACAGGAAGATCTTTTCGACGCTTTCGTAGGTTCCCTGGACCACCAGCAGCCAGACCGCGATCGCCGCCAGCGGGACGGTGATGTAACGGCTGATGTGAAACAGCTCGAGCGAGCTGGCCACGCCGGCAAACTCCGACATGACGTTGGTGAGATTCACCAGCACCAGAAACGCCATCATGAGGAACGTGATGCGCAGGCCGAACTCCTCGCGGATGAGGTCGGAGAGGCCCTTGCCCGTGACCGCGCCCATCCGGGAGCACATTTCCTGGGTGATCACGAGCAACAAGGTGATGGGCAGGAGGGTCCAGAGAGGAAGATAGCCGAACTGAGAGCCCGCGGCGGAATACGTGTAGATGCCGCCGGAGTCGTTATCGACGACGGCGGTGATGAAGCCTGGGCCGATGACGGCAAAGAACACCGCGAGGTGGTAGCGAAAACGGCTCAGGACTTGACGCATCCGTCACTTCTGCCTCAGCACGGAAATGATATCGTCGGCCGTAATGACGCCGGCGAGTTTGCTGTCTTCATCCACCACGGGCAAAGTCAGCAGGTTGTATTTATCGAATAGTTCGGTGACGCGGTGCTGCTTCTCATCCACGCGGACCTGGATCATGGTTTCGGCGGCGAGATCCTTCAGCCGGGCATCGCCCGCGGCAACGAAGAGGCGGGCGAGCGGAATGGCGGCGGACAGCTTCTCCTCCTCGTCCACAAGGAAAAGCGTGTTCAGTCCATCGAGCAGGTCTTCGTTACCCTTTAGCGCAGCGATCGCATCGCCCACGTTGGCGTTTTCGTGCAGCGCGACGAACTCGGTGTTCATCATGCCGCCCGCGGTGTCTTCCTCGAATTCCAGCAGTTCTTCCACCTCGGTCTTGTCCGGGGTATCCATCTCTTCCAGGATTTCTTCGCTTGCCTCCTCCTCCAGCTCCGAGAGAAGATCCGCAGCCTCGTCGGGCGCCATTTCTTCGACGATGTCGGCGGCTTTTTCAGGATCGAGTGCTTCGAGGATGTTGGCCTGCATTTTGGGATCTTCGACCTCGCTGAGGGCATCGGCGGCGACTTCGCTGTCGATGGTCTCGAAGATGGCTTCGCGCTCGGCAGGGGCCAGTTCCTCGACAATATCGGCGAGATCGGCGGGGTGCATCTCTTCGAGCTTGGCGTAGGAGATATTCAGCCGCAGGCGCCGAAGCGGGTCGGGCTCGACCACATTGGCGAAGTCCCAGGAGATCGATTTGGGGGGAATCGGCTGCTGGAGCCGGCGGATCCACTGGCGCGGCAACACGCCCTGTAACAGGCGGCGCAGGATGCTGCGCACGCCGATATCGACATCGCGGACGATGAGGATGTCGTGGCCGCCCTCGTGGCCAATGGCCAGCGAGACGTCGTTGACCCGGACCACTTTGCGGCCAGTGACGTCGATGATCTGCTGGTCGAGCAGGTCGCGGCCGATGCGCATCATGTATTCGTCGTCGTGGTAGGGGACGAGGACCTCGTCGCCCAGGTGAATACCGCGAGCGAGGGAGACGGAGCGCACCTGATCGTAGCGGACGGTAAGCCAGCTATACTCGCCGCCGACCAGCAGGCGGTCGATGCGGGAAGCGTGCACAAGGGGAACCAGAGCGGCGTCTTTCACGCGGCCGAGGCGCCGGTCCTTGAGGTCGAAGACCGGCATCGAGAGCAGCTCGGTGAAGAAAAGCAGGTTCTCCGTCATCGAAAACCACCCGGCTCCAGACAAACCGAGCGCGTTGTCGGAACGGCACCACCTCGAAACTGCAAATAGCGCTCTACACGGCTCTTCTGACGCCTATTCCCAATATGGCGCATCGCCCGGCGGAGCCGCAACAAAAAAGTGCACTCGCACACAGCGAAGATTCGGAGCACTGGTGCGGGCGTGGGGGATGCCACGCAGCAAGGTGCGGATAGGCGGATCCGTCCCGGTCACGGGCCGCCGCCGGGCTTTGTTCGTGGTTTGCAAAAGTAAAGTAAAAATCGCCTGACCGGAGCCGGGGGAGGGCCCGTGTCCGCTATGATGCGAATTGTTGTGCCGCGCCGGGCCTCGGAAAAACGCGCGGAAAACGAGATTTGCTCGGGGATCATTCATGCGCCTTTCGATATTGCTTTTCCTGGCGGGGCTGCCTGTGGGATACGGCCAGACCGCGCCTCAGGGCCAGGGCGTCACGCCGGCGGGCGAGTTCGTGGGAAGTAACGCATGCAAGACGTGCCACGCCGACATCTGGCTCAATTTCTATAAGAATCCGCACTACAAGAGCCTGGCGAGCGGCAGCGAACCCCCCGAGCGGACCGGCTGCGAGGGATGCCACGGTCCCGCGCAGAAGCATGTGGCCGCGCGCGGAGGCAAAGACACGATTCCGCGAGCGTTCTCCCTGATGGAGCCGCGGCAAGCACTCAACACGTGCCTGGAATGCCATGCACGCGATTTTTCGCGCGCGAATATCCGCCGCTCCGAGCACACGATGAACGACGTGGCCTGCAACAGTTGCCACTCGATTCATCACTCCCCCACGCCCAAGTATCTGCTGGCCAAGAAGCAGAGCGATCTTTGCTACTCGTGCCACGCCGGCCAACGGGCGCAGTTCTCGATGCCCTCGAAGCACCGGGTAAACGAGGGCTTCATGCAGTGCACGGATTGCCACAATCCGCACGGCGCCTTCGAAGCCACCTGGAAAATGGCGCAGCGGCCGCGTATGGTGGAGCAGGCCCTCAACACCGAGCAGCCCTGCCTGAAGTGCCACGTGGACAAGCGCGGACCGTTCGTTTTCGAGCATCCCGGAGTGCGCATCGAGGGCTGCGCGACGTGTCATCATCCGCACGGGTCGATGAACGCCAAGCTGCTGACGAGGCCGGTGGTGTTCACCATCTGCCTGGAATGCCACAACGGCGCGTCGACGTTCGGGACGCGCAATTCCGGCGTGGACCTGCAGTCGTCGCGGCACAACCTGCTCGATCCGAAGTTCCAGAAGTGCACCACGTGCCATGTGGCGATCCACGGATCGAATGCCGACCAGTATTTCCTGAGGTGAGCGCCATGATGAAGATACTCTGCATTTCACTGGTGGCATTCGGAGCGCTTCAGGCACAGCCTGTGGTGGCGCCGACCACAGAGCAGGTCGGCTCGCCGCGCGGAGAGAACTCGGGCAATTACAACATCACGAACTCTTTCGAACTGGGCTACCGCTGGAGCCTGGTAGGCGGCGATCTGGGCGAATATCGGAGCGACGTCAATTACCGCAACGGGCTGCGCTTGCTTTCGAGCAGCCTCTCCATCGATTCGCGCGACGGCCATGGCCATTTCTTCGACCAGATTCTGCTCAACACGCTGGGATTGGGGAACGATCCGTACCAGTCGGCCATCCTGCGGATTCAGAAGAACGGGCTGTACCGGTACGACATGACGTGGCGGCTGAACGACTACTACAATCCGGGGCTGACGGTGGCGGGAGGGCTGCACCTGATGGACACGGTCCGGCGCGTTCAGGACCACGACCTGACGCTCCTGCCGCAATCGCACTACCGGTTCCGGATTGGCTACAGCCGCAACACGCAGGACGGACCCGCGCTCACGACGTCGCAGGAATTTGATGCCAATAGCGCCGGGCTGCCCGTGTTCGCCAACATTCGCCGGCAATGGAACGAGTACCGGCTTGGCGCCGACGTGGAGTTCGCCGGTTTCCGCTTCACGGTGCTGCACCGCTGGGATTATTACAAGGAAGATACGCCGTACAGCGCGTTCGGGGTGGTGAGCGCCGCGGGCTTGGGTATCGCCAACGACCAGACAGTACTGCAGCAGTTCACCAAGGCAGCTCCAGTGCACGGGTCCAACCCGGGGTGGCTTGGGAATCTGATCGCCAACCACAAGCGGTGGGCGATGAACGCCCGCATCAGTTACCTGATGGGTCACAATTATTTCGGGCTGAGCGAATTCTCCAGCGGGCTGGATCGGTTCGGAGGGGCGGCAAACCGGCAGATCGCGGTGCTGGGTGATGCGCAGCGTCCCTTCGTCGCCGGCGATTTCAATCTCAGCCTCTTTCCCACCAGCAGGTTGACAATCGTGAATAACACCAGCGTGAACAACCTGCGCATCAACGGCCCGTCCAGTTATACGGAGATCCTGGACGGCAGCAGCTCGGGCGAGACCCTGTATTTTCGATATCTCGGCATTCGAACGGTTACTAACTCGACGGATGTGAATTACCGGCTCAAGCCATGGATCGGGCTTTACGCCGGGTACAGTTATGCCGACCGTCTGGTGCGAACGACCGAGGCCTTTTCACTTCCGGCGTTCGCGAACTCGGCAGAGAGCGATACATATGAGAACACCAACCATCTGCACTCGGGCGTGGTCGGTGTGCGGCTCCGGCCGGTGAAGGAGCTGACGGCGAGCCTGGAGGGCGAGATCGGACGCGCCGACAATCCGTTCACGCCGGTCAGCGACGCCAATTATCATACGCTCGGAGGACGGGTCGACTACCGTACGCGAAAGTTGCAACTTTCGACGCAGTATCGGCAGTTCTACAATGTCAACTCGCCGGTACCGGAGTCGGCTTACAGTGCGCACTCGCGCAATTACACGGCGACGGCATCGTGGTCCGCGCGCAACTGGTTCTCGCTGGATGCCAGTTATGTGAAGCTGCACCTGGACAGCATTGGAGGAATTGCGTTTTTCGCGGGACTGCCCCGGCAGATTCGGCAAACGGGATACAGCTCCGTATACGTCAGCAATGTGCACGGCGGGAACCTGGCGGCACACTTCGTAATCGGCAGACGCGCGGATGTCTTTATCGGCTATAACATCACCAAGGACACGGGCGACGGGCGCGCGACGCAGACGGCAGGGATAGATCCGGTCGCGAATCCGGTGGCTGCGATGCTGGCTTCGGTGCAGACGTTCCCACTCACTTATCAGTCACCCATGGGTCGAGTGTCGATTCGGATTTCGAATAAAATGCGGTGGAACGCGGGGTATCAGTTCTATACCTACAACGAGACGTTCCAGGTGTTCGGGGCTTACCAGAACTTTCACGCGAATACGGGATATACGAGCGTATTGTGGACGTTTTAGTGGGACAGTCCTCCCGGCCTGTCCGCGGTCTGGGCAGGCCGGGAGGCCTGCCCCACTAAGGCCCTCGTCCAGACCCAAACTAATCCGCCGCCGACCAGGATCAATGCTACCGTGAGGCCGACCCAGATTCCGCGGACGCCCCAGTGCCACGGAAAGCAGAGGGCCCAGCCCAGCGGCATGCCGGCCAGCCAATAGCCCGCGAAGTGTGCAATGGCCGGACTGGCAGTGTCGCCCAGGCCACGCAGGGCGCCGCCGGCCACAACCTGGAATCCGTCGAATAACTCGAAAAATGCGGCGATGCGCAGCAGGACGGCTGTCAGGGGAATCAGCGAAGCGTCGGGCGTGTAGAGACGCGCAATCGCGCCGGGAATGAAAAAGAGCGCGAGCCCCGCGGCGCCCATGAAGATCGCGGAGAGCAGGAGCGCGGTCCAGCCCGAGACGGCG
The DNA here is from genome assembly GCA_035578025.1 of Verrucomicrobiia bacterium. Taxonomy (GTDB): domain Bacteria; phylum Acidobacteriota; class Terriglobia; order Bryobacterales; family Bryobacteraceae; genus Solibacter. Next base: position 20,333 of record DATJYJ010000549.1, on the reverse strand, counting down.
GCGCCATGCGTATCGCGGCGGCCCACGGCATGCCCCACGCGCACAGCCGCCGCGGAGCTGATTCCCAGAGGCACCATAAACGTGGTCGCGATCACGTTGACGGCGATGCCGTGAGCCGCGAGCGATGCCTCGTCCAGCTTTGCGGCCATGACGGACACGATGCCGAATACGGCTCCTTCCGCCAGGACCTGAATTGCGACCGGGAATCCGATGGCGGCCAGGCGGCGGATGTGGTCCGCGTCGGGCAGCCAACTCATACGGAAGAGTGGATAGCCGTGTTTACGCTCGTGCCAGAGCAGCGCGACCAGCAACACGGCAGCGATGTAGACACGCGAGATCGAGGTGGAGATGCCCGAGCCGGTGAGGCCAAGACGCGGCGCTCCCCAGTTCCCGTACATGAGCAGCCAATTGCCGGCGAAGTTGACTACGTTGGCGCTGACCACGGCGAAGGTGATGGGCTTGACAATGTCGATGGCCTGCAGGTAGCGGCGCAGGGCGGTAAAGCAGAGTAGGGGTAGCACGCCCCAGAGCAGCGCTTTGACGAAGGGATCGAGCAATTCCATCACGCGCGGATTGGTATGCACCCCACGCAACAGCGGCAGCAGCACCGCCAAGGCAGCGGCGGCGACAGGACTTACGGCTAGCGCCAGCCACAGGCCCTGAATCAGGGAGCGGCGGCAGGCGGCCTCGTCGCGCGCGCCGAAGCTTTGGGAGACTTCGGTGTCCATGCCGTAGAGCATGCCTGCGCCGCTGATTACGATCGGCCAGAACAGCATGCTGCCCAGGCTGCCGGCCCCGATGGCAGCGGCACCGAGGCGTCCGGCCATGATGGTATCGACGATGCCCATCACCATCCAGCCGAGTTCGGCCATGGCGAGCGGCGCAGCGAGGCGGATCATGGGCCGCAGCTCTTTGCGGATGGCGGCGGTCATGCTTTGGGATGCGCCTTATCGTAGACGGCCATCAGATCGGTGAGGGAGACCTGGGTGTACTTCTGGGTGGTGGAGAGGCGCGCGTGCCCCAGCAACTCCTGGATGGCGCGCAGGTCGGCGCCGTCGGCCAGGAGATGGGTCGCATAGGCGTGGCGGAAGCTGTGCGGATGCACGGACGGGTCGCCGGACAGATACGTCGCATAGAGCTTGACTATACCGCTGATCCCCCGGGTGGTGAGCCGGCCGCCGCGATGGTTCAGGAAAACGGCGTGCTCGTCGCGCTTCACGGGCCGCTCCCCGAGGTAGCGTTCGAGAGAGCGCGCGGCCTGGCCGGGCAGCGGCACCTGGCGCTCCTTGCGGCCCTTGCCGCGGACGCGCAGCCAGCCTTCCGAGCGGTCGATGTCTTCCAGGTTCAGCCCGGCAAGCTCGCTGACGCGGATGCCGCAGCCATAGAGCAGCTCGAAGATGGCGCGGTCGCGGGACGGAAAAGGGCGTTCGAGCTTGCCGGCGGCGACGCCGTCGATCAGCGTGTTCACCTGCTCGGCTGTCATGACGTCGGGCAGCTTTTTCGGTGCCTTGGGCGTGCGCACCAGCTTGGCGACGTTGATGTCGATCGCGCCTTCACGGAGCAGAAAACGGAACAGGCTGCGAACGGCGGCCAGCTTGCGGCGAATGGTCACGGCAGTGAGGTCGTCGCGATAAAGCGAGGCCAGCCATTCACGCAGGATCAGGAGGTCGATGGTGCGGGGCTCGGGCGGCGCGAGATCCGGCGGGGAGAGATAGGCGACGAACTGCGCGAGGTCCGATTCGTAGGCGCGGATGGAGTGCGGCGACGCGCCGGTGCGGGCGAGCTCGTGGAGGTAACGCTTGATTTGGCTGGGCAGATTGGAGTCGCCGGCCACTGGCCGTTCCGGCTGACCCACGTCACACATACGCTGCCAGCGCCTCCAACGCGCGTTCACAGACTAGCGCATGGCGGGCCTGCTTGTCGCGCCGCAGCTTCTGGCGCGTGGGCTCATCCAACTGCGGCAGGAGGTCGAAGGTGATGTTGGCGGGCTGGTAGTTCGCGGGATCGGCCCCGGTGACATAGTGACAAAGCGAGCCGAGCGCGGTTTCGCGCGGCAGGGCGCGCGGGGTGAGACCGCTGGCGACGTCCGCGGCGTGGATTCCGGCCATGAGGCCGGTGGCGATGGATTCCACGTAGCCTTCGACGCCGGAGATCTGGCCGGCGAAGAATACCTCGGGGCGCACGCGCAGTTGCAGGGTTGGGGTCAGCAGCGCCGGAGCGTTGATGTAGGTATTGCGATGGACCTGGCCATAGCGCAGGAACTCGGCGTGCTCCAGGCCGGGGATGAGGCGCAGGACGCGCGCCTGCTCGCCGAATTTCATGTGGTTCTGGAATCCGACCAGGTTGAAGCTCTGGGCGCGCAGGTTTTCCTGGCGGAGCTGCACCACGGCCCAGGGGCGCTTGCCGGTGCGCGGGTCGGTGAGACCCATCGGCTTCATAGGTCCGAAGCGCAGGGTGTCGCGGCCGCGGCGCGCCAGCTCTTCGATGGGCAGGCAGGCTTCGAAATAGCACGCGTTATCCTCGGGGATGTGCGCGGAGACCGACGCGGCCGCCAGCAGCTCGTCGACGAACCGCTCGTACTGCTCGCGACCGAGCGGGCAGTTCAGGTAGTCGTCGGTGCCGTCGACGGACTTGCCGTAGCGCGAGGCCCAGAACGCGATCTCGGTGTTCACGGAATCGGCCTCGACGATGGGACTGATGCTGTCGTAGAAGTAAAGACGGCCGGAGCCCGTGAGGCGCGCGATTTCGTCGGCGAGCGCGCCGCTGGTGAGCGGGCCGCTGGCGACGATCCAGATGGCATCGGGATCGGCCAGTGAGGTGATCTCTTCGCGCCGAAGCTCGATGCGCGGCTCGGCCTCGATGGCGGCAGTGACCTCGCGGGAGAAGATCTCGCGGTCCACGGTGAGGGCGTGGCCGCCAGGGACGCGCGCTGTCTGCGCGCAACGGAGCAGCAGCGAATCGAGGCGGCGCAGCTCTTCCTTGAGCAGCCAGGGGGCGGTGGAAGTCGATTCGCTCTTGAGCGAGTTGCTGCACACGAGCTCGGCGAGGCGATCGGTCTGGTGGGCAGGCGTCGGCCGGACGGGGCGCATTTCGTAAAGCACGCAGGGGAGGCCGCGGCGCGCGATCTGCCAGGCGGCTTCCGAGCCGGCCAGGCCGCCGCCGATGATGCGGATGAGTTTCAAGAGCGGTTACAGCACGCTCGCGAGGTCCGCCGCGGGAACGCGGAGGCCTACGTAGAAAGCGCCGAAGAGCGCATAGACGGCGCTGACCTCATCGAAGCGCATTTCGTAGATGAGTTTTTTGAAGACCAGGGGGTCTTCGGCGAACAGGTCGACGCCCCACTCCCAATCGTCGAAGCCGATCGAGCCGGTGATGATCTGGCGCACCTCGCCGGCGTAGCGCCTGCCGATGGCGCCGTGCTCGTTCATCATGCGGGCACGCTCCGCCATGGTCTCCTGGTACCAGTTCTTGGATTCGCCGCGGCGGCGGTCCATGGGGTAAAAGCAAAGGTATTTCGCGGCTGGAATTTCAGGCCACAGACGCGGCGCCATGGCCTGCCGCTGCCGGTCGAGGGTAGCTGCGATCTCGCGGTTCCACTCTTCGGAATGCGGCTGCACGCCCCTGGCGGCCAGGGCGCCATAGACCTTGCTCGTAGATTCATAGAGGCCGAGCTCGATGACCGAGAGGTAGGAGTGCACGGGCTCGAGATAGTCGCTGAGGGCGAGGCGGGCGATCGCAATTTCAGCCTGGTTGAGCTCTTCGAAGCTGCGGCGGAAGTGGACCAGCAGGATGTCGCCCTTGTGGCCGAGCAGGGAGTAGAAGGCGCTCTGGCGTCCTTCGGAGGGCTTTTCCAGGGCGCCCAGGACGACCGCGGCTTCGTCCAGAATTTGTTTCCGCTCCGTGTCCTTCAGGCCCCGCCACGCGGCGCGGCGGATGCGCAGCATCTGGTGCAGCACGCTGGCGCCTTCCACGGTGAGAGGAACTGGAGGCAGAGCAGAGGCATCTACCAGGGTCTCAGGGGTCATTTGGTCATTTTACCGCGTGCCCATTTGGCCAGATAGCTCTCGGCAGCCAGATCGTCCAGCTCGCGATCGCGGGCTTCGCGCCATTCGGTGAGCCGGCGCTCCTCGAGTTTCTCGAGCAGACGGCATCGGCGGCGCGCCTCCAGCATGACCTTCTGCTGTTCGTCGAGTTTGCGGGCGCACTCGACCCGCCTGAGCGCGATCTCGGCTTCGCGCGATTTGACCTTCCGGCGGAAGGCCCCGAGCGCGGCCAGGTCGCGCCCGGCCACCGGGTTCCACTCGCGCACCTGCACTTCGGCGCGAATTCCGGCGGCTTCCATTTCGGCGCGGGCGCCGTCCAGTGCCGCGAGTTCGGCGGTCTGCTGCTTGTAGCGCGCCTCCTCGAGCTCGAGTTGGGTGCGCCGCCAGTCGAGCACTCGTTTCAGGGGAAAGCGGAAGCCGGTCATCGCTTCACCGCGGGTGTCATCGCCGGCAGTGTGTCGAGGCGGGCGGCCAGTTCCTGGAGGCGCGACAGCGTCTCTTCGAGCGTGGACTTCCCGTGATGGTGCTGGCGCAGAAACTCGAGCAATTCCGGCCGGAGGCGAATACTGGCATCGAGGGCCGGGTTCGTGCCGGCAACGTAAGCACCGAGCTGGATGAGGTCTTCGGAATCGCGATACGCGGCCAGCGCCGACCGTATTTTGCGCGCGGCCTCCTGTTGAGCTTTGGGGGCGATCGCCGAAGTCAGGCGGCTGACGGAGTGCAGGATGTCGATGGCCGGATAGTGGCCTTGCGAACCGAGCTGCCGGGAGAGGATGAAATGGCCGTCGAGGATGCCGCGGACGGCATCGCAGATCGGCTCGTTGAAGTCGTCGCCTTCGACCAGGACGGTGAAGAAGGCGGTGATGGAGCCGCGCTGAAAATTGCCCGCGCGCTCCAGGACCTTGGGCAGCAGGTTGAAAACCGAGGGCGTGTATCCCTTCTGGCTCGGGGGCTCACCCGCGGCCAGGCCGATTTCACGCTGCGCCATGGCGAGGCGGGTCACGGAATCCATGACCAGCAGCACGCTGGCGCCCTGGTCGCGGAAGTACTCGGCCACCGCGAGCGCGACGAAGCAGGCCCGCACCCGCAGCGGCGCCGGGCGCTCGCTGGTGGCGCAGACCACGACGCTGCGCTTACGGCCCTCGGGACCCAACTCGTTCTCGAGAAAGCCGCGGACCTCGCGGTTGCGTTCGCCGATCATGGCGATTACGGTAACGTCCGCCGAGTTCTGGCGCGACATGGAGCCGAGCAGCGTGCTTTTGCCCACGCCGCTGCCGCCGAAGATGCCGATGCGCTGGCCTTTGCCGACGGGGAGGAGTCCATCGATCGCGCGGATGCCGGTCACCAGCGGCTGGGTAATGTGCTCGCGGTCCAGCGGATTGGTCGCGGTGCCGTAGAGGTTGTACTGGTCCCGAGCTTCGACCGGGGGGCCGCCGTCCATGGGCTTGCCGAAGCCGTCGATGACGCGCCCGAGCAGGCCGGGGCCGACCGCAACCCGGGAGTCCTCGCTGCGCGCCAGCACAGGATCGCCCAACTGGAGGCCGTCGGTCTCTTCCAGGGGCATGGACAGGACGTGGCCGTCGCGGAAGCCGATCACCTGCGTGCGGATCCGGCGGCCCGCCGCGGTGGCCACCTCGCAGAAGTCACCGATGGCGACGCTGGGCCCGCGCGATTCAATGAGCAGACCCACGACCTGGACCACCTGCCCGCTCCAGCGCATGGGGGAGATCCGCTCCAGCTCTGCGTGATAGGGCGCAAGGGAGATCGCGCTCATGACTGCCGCCTCCGCAGGCAATCGGCCAGTCCGCGCTCGATCTCCTGAAGCTGCGAGTCGATGGAGGCGTCGAGGTTGCCGCGTGGGGTTTCGAAGATCACCGTGCCGGGTTCACGCGATGCGTCGGGCAGGATCTCGATCCGGTTGGCGCTGCCGTACTGCTCGAGGCAGGCCGAAACCACGGCGGCGTGCGAAGGATGCAGGCGCACGCGCGAGACCTCCTGCCCTTCCAGCTTTTCGAGGGCGCCCAGAACCAGGCCGTGCAGCGCTTCGGGGTCGACAGCCATCTGGCGGCGCAGGACGCGGCGCGCGATGGCCAGGGCGAGTTGGATGGTATCGGCCTCGGCCTCGCGGCGGAGGCGCGCACGAAAGCCGGAGATTTCGTCGATGGCGCGGGCCAGCCGCTCGATCACGGGCCGCACCTCGGCGGCGGCCTGGGTTCGTCCCGCGGCTTCTCCCTCTCGCCGGCCCTGCGTATGCGCTTCCTGGGCGCGCTGATTCATCTGCTGCTGAAGCTGCTCGATCCGGACTTGATCTTCGACACCGGGCGGCGAAGGGCTCTTCGCAGCTTCGACCGCGGCGTGCACCTGCCTCCAGGGCAGGGCCGCCACCGGCCGTTCGTCGCCGGGTCGGAGGACCCTAGACGACATACTGCTCCCCGACGGCGCCCTTCAGGCTGAGTACTCCTTCGCTTTCGAGCTGGCGCACCAGGGCGATGATCTGCTGCTGGGAGCTTTCGACCTCCTTGATCTTGACCGGGCCCAAGGCTTCCATGTCTTCGCGAAGCATGTCGGCGCCGCGCGTGGACATACAGCCGAGCACGTGGTTGCGCAGTTGTTCACTGGTGCCCTTGAGGGCAACCGTGAGGATCTTGCGGTCGACCTTGGCGAGCACTTCTTTGAGGCCCAGCGGATCAATTAACAGCAGGTCTTCGAAGACGAACATCAGGTGGCGGATGGTCTCCGCGAGGTTGGTGTCCGATTGATCGATGTGATCCAGGATTTCGCGGCTGGAGGCCGAATCGAGACGGTTGAGCATCTCGGCGACCGCGCGGACGCCGCCGTACGATTCGCGGCTGAATTCGCCCAGGGCCTTCAGTTTCTGGCCGATTACTCCGGCGATCTTGATGATGATGTCGGGGGAGATCTGGTCGAGGCTGGCCATGCGCTGGGCCACGTCGGCGCGCAGAGTAGAGGGCAATGAGGTCAACAGCGCCGCTGCCTGCGAGTAATTCAGGTGGGAGAGTACCAGCGCGATGGTCTGGGGATGCTCGTTGTGGATGAACTTGGCAAGCTGCTGGGGATCGGCTTTCTGGATGGCGTCGAAGGAAGTCGCGTCGGCCCCGAGCGCCTTGGTGAGCCGGTCGAGAAGCCGCTTGGCATGGTCGGGATCGAAGGCGCGGAGCAGTAGCTTGCGGGCATATTCGAAGCCGCCGCGGGCCACATAGTCTCCAGCGGTGGCAATCTGGTGAAACTCTTCCAACACCATCTCCGCCTGTTCGGCGGTGATGGAGGTGATCTTGGCCACCTCGCGGCTCACCTTTTGCACTTCTTCTTCGGAGAGCTGAGGAAGAAGCTGGGAGCTGGTCTGTTCGCCGAGTACGATGAGCAGCATGGCGGCCTTGCGCAGGTTCGGCAGAAGCTCGCCTTCCGCCTTGGTGGTGTTCATGATCATAATGCGGCCATCCGGATCGTCATTCCTCTCCTTCCCGGATCCAACTCTTCAGGATTTGCACTGAGATCTCAGGCTCCTTGCTGATCTTGTCCCGCAGGTGCTTGGCAAAAACTTCGGCCTTCTTGGTAATCACGGGCGCGAGCTTCAGCGAGTTCAGGGCCTGGGCATCCATTCTTTGCTGGAGCGCTTCCCGTTCGGCCAATTGCGACTCGATCTGGTTTTCAAGGTTACCGCGAACCGGCAGGGCGGCCGGCGGCGTTTCCGGGCTGCCGGGCAGCGCCGCCGGCACTGCCGGCACTTCCACTACGGGCTGCCGCCGCTTACGCCGGAGAATCAGGAAGCCCGCCAGAGCCAGAATCGCCGCTGCGATGCCGGCACCGGCGAAGATGAGGACCTTTTGATCGACCTTGACGGGCAAGACGTGATTTCCGGCAGGAGCCTCGGGAACGGCGGGCCGCGCGGGAGCCGGAGGCTCCAGCATCAGAGTGGTCTCGAACGGTAGGGTCTCGATGATCAACTGATCTCCGCGCTCCTGGGAATAGCCGGTAATTCCCGCCACCAGGTCGCGGATTACCTTCAGCTTCTCGGGGGTCGGCGGCACCAGCACCCGCTTGTAGCCGCCCTGGTCCTTTTGCCAGTTGACTTCCTGGTCCAGAAGCACCGCCAGGGAGATTTTGCGGACGACGCCCGCCGGCATGCGGGTTTTCTTCACGGTCCTGCTGGATTGATAGGTGATATTCTCGGTAACCCTCGATGTCTTGCCCGAGCCATTCGCCGGCCGCGACGTGGGCCTCGGCAAAGTGGAAGCGGTGCCCGGGACGCCGCTCGACAGCGCGGCCCCGGCGCTGTCCTCGGTGCGCTGGGAGCTGAGCATTACCGAACGTGCCGGGTCGAAAAGCTCCTCGCTGAGTTCGCCGCCCGAGAAATCGCATTCCACCGAAACACCTGCGCGGAATTTCTCCGCGCCGAGGATGGGGCTAAGCGTGGAGTTGATTTTCGCCAGGAGGTCGGCCTCGACCTGACGGCGGTAGTCCAGGGCCGCGGCGGAGGGCTCGGGGCCGTCCAGTGTGCCCGACGGGCGCGGGCGGCTGAGCAGGTTGCCGTTCATATCGAGGACGCTGACCGCATCCGGCGCGAGGCCTTCCACCGCGCTCGCCACCAGGTGATTGATCGCCACCACGTTCTGCGGCGCCAGATGGGAACCGGGCTTCAGCCTGACCAACACGCTGGCTTTCGCGGGCTGCTGCGATTCCAGGAAGACCGACTCCTTGGGAAAGGTCAGGTGGACGCGCGCCTGGTCCACTTCGGCCAGCGTCATGATAGTCCGTTCCAGCTCGCCTTCGAGCGCGCGCCGGTAGTTGACGTGTTCGGTGAATTCCGTGGCGCCCAGGTTGACCTTGTCGAACAATTCGAAGCCGATTCGTCCGGTCTTGGGCAGGCCGGCGGCTGCCATGCTGAGCCTCAGGTCGGCCAGGCGCGAAGAGGGAACCAGCACCGCGCCACCGCCCTCCGGCAGGCGATACTCGATGCCGCCCTCCTTGAGTTTTTGAACGATTCCGGCGGCGTCTTCCGGGGCCAGGCCCGTGAACAGAGGCTTGAAGCCGGCTTCCTTCTTCCACTCGACGAGCGAGTACAAACCGGCTCCGGCCGCCAGGATGACGATCGCGATCGTGATCCGCTGCCGCGCGGATAGATTCGCCAGGAGCTTCTTCATGGCACTCACGCGTTCAATCGGCAGATCGGGTCAAAAACATGAGTAGAATTGCGGGGACCAGAGGCAGGGCCTACATCTGCATCCGCATGATTTCCTGGTAGGCGCTGACCACTTTGTTGCGGGCCTGCATAAACAGCTCGAATGCCAACTCGGCCTGCTGGGTCGCGAGGACGGTATTGTGCAATTCCTCGCCCTCGCCCGAAAGGAACCGCTCCACCGACGCGGAGGCGTTCTGTCCGAAGGCTTCCACGCTCTTTACCGCCGAGGAGAACACTTCCTGGAACCCGCCGCCGGAAGCCGCCTGGCCGGCGGGCCGGATGGCTTCGGGAAGCGTCACACCGGAAACGGGCAGTATGGGAGCAGCCATCGATTACCTCATCGCATCAGGTCGATCGAGCGTTGGATCATGTCTTTGACCGCGGTGATGGCAGCGACGTTGGCCTGATAGCTGCGCGACGCGTTCATCAGGTCCACCATGTCCTCGGCGACGTTGATCCGGGGGAACGCCACGTAGCCTTCCTGATCGGCATCGGGGTGGCCGGGCATGTAGCGGCGCTCCGGCTCGCTGGTATCGGTGACGATGTCCGATACGCCGACCCCTCCCGCCGACTCCAGTTGCGAGCTGAAGACCGAGGCGAATGGCGAAGTGACCGTCGTATTCTCAAATACCACATCTTTGCGGCGGTAGGGCCCACCCTCTGGCGTGCGGGTAGTTTCGGCGTTTGCCAGGTTTTCCACAAGGAGTTCAGCTCGGGTGCGCTGCGCCGCCATGCCGGAGGCGCCGATCGAGAGAACGCCAAACAGGCTGCTCATGAGGATTTGCCCTCCTGAATCGCCGAGCGCACGGTTTGAATCTGCATTTTCATGAGCTGTGAGGCGAGCTGGAACCGGAGAGCGTTTTCCGCCAGCAACCGGCTTTCGCGGTCGAGACTGACGTTGTTGCCGTCATTCTTGAGTTTAAGATCTGATGGTTCAACAACTTGGGAAGAGCTGCCGGTGGCGCTGAGGAACTCCCGCTGAAAGTCGATGTCCTGGGTATGGTATCCCGGCGTGTCGGCATTGGCGATATTGGATGCCACCAGTTTCTGGCGGGCGCTGAGCAGATCCAGGTATCGTTCGAGTTGTCCGGCAACCCGGTCCAGCATGGCGACTGCAATTTTTGCATGTCGGGAACCAAAGTCAATCCTCTGAAAGCAAAGGCGATGCGCTTGGAACCTGCGGCAAGATTTTGGCGCGCGACGATTTCCTGCCGGAGGTCTTCACCGGCGACTGATGTTTTTCTTTCGCTTTGTTTGAGTCACTTAGCTCCCCAGCGGCCAGGCCGCGATTGACCTCGGATATACCTTAGAAATCGAGAGAGGGATTGCGGCAGCAAAGCAATCCTTACAGTGAAGATGCCAACTGACCCGATTATTATTATCATCGGCGGATCGTGGGTCTAAACTGCTGTTGAAGTACCAACCTCGCGCTACCCACATGCGCGCATAGCGGATACTCCCACTTGGGAGACCTATAATTAGGTGAAAGCTGGTAATATTCTTTGGGGGTATTTCTTTCTTGGAATATCCCCAAAGAAAACCAGACCGCTTAAGAATTCCAATCACGATTGTGGAGCGGGCTTCTTTGAAATCAGCAAAGATTCTGATTTGCTGCCTGCTGGTAGTACCGCTGATCGGCACGGTGCCAAGGTCCGTTCCGAAATCCAGGGCGCCCATCCTGGAAACCCCCGAGGGAAAAGCCGCTCGCCGCGCTCCCATTCTGGCGTTGCTGCGTTCCGCGACGGAGGTGTACCGTACCGGCCGGTATCGTGAAGCGCTGCGCGGCTTTGCGGCCATGCGAACAGCGGCACAGAAATCCGGTGTGCCGGATCTGGCTGCGCGGGCACTCGGGAACATCGGCGGATGCCAGTTCGCTCTTCATCAATACAACGCAGCGCTGGAGACGTTCCAGCAGAGTGTTCGCGAGGCCAACGCGGCCGACGACCGGAGCGCGGCGGCGGTCTTCGAAGCCAACATCGCTTCGCTGTACTCCGAGATGGGTGAGCTGGACGCTGCCGCTCAGTGGACCCAGGGAACCCTGGCGCGCCTGAACCAGCAGGACCGCCGCGAACACGGCGCCATGATCCTGATTCAACTTGCCACTCTCCGCGCCCGCCAGCACCGAATGGACGAGGCCCGGCAACGATTTGCCCAAGGAATCTCGGAGGCGGACGCCAGAGGCAACCTGGAGCTCACCGCCATCGGCTGGAACCGTCTCGGTGAGGAGTATCTGAAACAGAACGACCTCGAAAGGGCTGAGGGGCCCCTGCTCGAAGCCTATCGTATCCGGGAGTTGCACGGACTTGCCCTGGATAGCTCGTATCGCAGCCTGGGACGCCTCCGGCTGGAGCAAGGCGATCTCGAGGCGGCCTCGGCGCTGCTGGATCGCGCCGTCGAGCTGGCGGCGGGTCCGCAGGGTGCGATCCCGAGCTGGGATATCTACCACTACAGGGGACGGGTGCGGCTGGCACAGGGCCGCCTGCGTGAGGCTCTCGACGATCTCAGGCTGGCGGTGCGCCTCGCCCGCGAATGGCGATGGAACGTCCCGCCCGATGATGCTGCCCGGATGGGAGCGGAAGGGTGGCTCGCCCAAGTCCATTCCGCGTTCGTCGAGGCGGGAAACCGGCTGTACCGGCAGACCGGGGACCCATCGCTGATTCGCGAGACGTTCGAAGCCGCCGAGGAGAATCGGGCTAGCAGCCTGCGAGCCCTGGTCCGGGCGCGCGAGGCGGATTTGAGGAAGAGTCTGCCCCCGGAGTATTGGGAAGCCCTGGCGCGTCTCCAGCGCGCCGAAATCCAGGCGCTGCGGTCGCCTGCCAGCGGGCAAAACGAACCGGACGAGGCTCGGGCCGAGCTCACGCGCATCGAAAGCGGTTTGGGCCCGTTCGTGGAACCGCCCCCGGTGCGGCTTATGGAAAGCTCGCGCGGCAAGCTGGACCCGGACAGCGTGCTGCTCAGCTTCCATCTCGGCCGCGACACTAGCTGGCTCTGGGCGCTGGACAGCGAGGGCCTGGCGCTTTACGACCTGCCGGGACGAGCCGAAATTGCGCGCCTGGCCGGCGACGCCACGGACGCAATTCGTAGCGGCCAGCGAGACTCAGGGCGGCTGTTCGCAGCACTTTTCGGCCAACTGGCGCCGCGATTCCAACGCAAGACACGCTGGCTGGTAGCGCTGGAATCCGCACTGTTCGAAGTTCCCATGGCTGCGCTGATCGATGCAGGAGGCAGACCACTGGCTGAAAAGCACGTTGTCGAGATCGTACCAGGCGGGGGCTATTGGATCGACGCGCAAAGCCAGCCAAAGACATCCGCCGCTCCCCTGTTCGTCGGGGTCGGTGATCCGATCTACAATTCCGCGGACCCGCGGCTGCCGAGGGGAGCGAGGTCCGCTGTGCGGGAGAGCCTCCCATTGCCACGTCTGGTCGCCAGCGCCGTGGAGATCGACGAGGCGGCCCGTTCATGGAACGGCGAGCGCGTGCTGTTAAAGGGCGCCGACGCTTCGCGGGTAAAACTGCTGGCGCAGCTCGCACGAGATCCGGCAGTGGTGCATATTGCAACACACGTCGTGGAATCCGGCGAGCAGCCTGCCTACGGGCTCATCGCATTGAGCCTCACGCCGCAACGGCAAAACGAACTGGTGCCGCCTTTCGAGATTGCCCGATGGCGTACGAGGGCGGGACTGGTGGTGCTGAGCGGATGCCGTTCAGGCGAGGGCGCTTCCCTGCCCGGGACCGGACGGCTCGGACTGACGCGGGCGTGGCTGACAGCCGGAGCCCGTGCGGTCATCGCCAGCAACTGGGCTACGCCCGACGACACGGGTACGATGTTTGCCGCGCTCTATCGCAATCTCAGCGGCCACCCGGGCATGAGCCCGGCGGCGGCCTTGCGGGAATCGCAAGTGGAAATGATTCGCTCTGGCGGCTGGCGTTCGAGCCCGCGGTACTGGGGATCTTACTTTGTCATGGGGGCGCAATGATTCCGGAAGACTCCAGCGACATCACGGAAGCCCCCACAACCGGCCAATCCTGGAGTCCGCTGGTGGAAAGGATCCAGGGTGGCGATCAGGCCGCCATCCAGGAGCTCTACGACATTTTCGCGAAGGGGATCCGGTTTTTCCTATGGCGACAGCTTGGCTTGCAGGATCTGGACGACCGCGTTCACGATATCTTCCTTATGGTGGTCCAGTCGATCCAGCGCGGTGAGCTGCGCGAGCCTGAGCGGCTCATGGGATACGTGCGGACGGTGGTCCGGCGCCAGGCGGCGGGCTTCATCCAGAACGCGATGAACTCGCGGCGCAGCCATGTGCCGATCGACGGAGGGGCGATCCTGCGCGCCCGGGACGCCGATCCGGAGCGCAGGGTCATCAAGGAAGAAGAGACAGAGGTGGCGATGCGGGTGTTGCAGAGCCTGCCGAAGCGCGACCGCGAAGTGCTCATCCGTTTCTACCTTAAGGAGCAGTTGCCGGAGGAGATCTGCCGGGACCTGGGGATCACGGAGACTCAGTTTCGGCTGATCAAGTCCCGCGCCAAATCGCGCTATGGAGAACTTGGAAAGCGCCGCTTCGCCCTCCGGAGCGGTTTCCTAGGCCATTAGTACTAGGTAAAGAAAAGTACATTACGACCCGAAAACGTTTGAGAGACCCGGCAGTGTCCGTATACTAACTATGCGGCACATCCCGGTGCTGCTTATGTTCAACAAGATCCATCATCACGTGGACACGGAGGAGCTGGAGAGGTACTCGCTGGGGAGACTTCCCGAGGAAAGGGCCCCCAGTTTGGAAGAACACCTCCTTCTCTGCGAAGCTTGCCGGCTAAGGCTAGAGAAGATCGACGGATACACGAAGGCGATGGCTCGCGCCGCGGAAAGTCTTCGCCGCCCGAAAGCGTGGGGCGCATGGCGGCAGGCGTCGATTTTGGCGGCGGCCGCCTGCATTCTGCTTGCCCTGAGCTTCGCCCTCCGCGGGCCGGGTCAGCGGCAGCCAGCCGTCGCGGTCAGCCTGATCGCGACGCGCGCCAATGGCGTCGGAACCGCCGTGCCTGCGGGCCGGTCCCTCGAACTGCATCCGGATCTGACGGGCCTGCCGGCCAGCCCTGTGTTTCGAGTGGAAATGGTGGACGGCAGCGGATCTCCGGTCTGGTCGGGCAAACTGATTCCTCCCGAAAACGCCGTGCAGGCTTCACCGCAGCGCGGCGGCCTGTACTTCGTGCGCGTCTACTCGAACGACGGCCAGCTTCTGCGGGAGTACGGCCTGGAACTCAAATAGCTAACCTCGGTAAACACGTGGTTCGATAACCACTCGGTTCTTGTTTGGTTTACGCCAGACCGGCGAGGATGGGGACAGGTCCTTTCATGCCGGCTCACAACTTCATGATCGAGGACCTGACCGGCGCCCTGAAAGCGATCTGCTTCTTTCCGCTTTTTCTTTTTTTTCCAGGTTACGCGGCCGGCTGGTTGCTCGATCTGTTCGATTTTCGCCGCCGCACCGCCGGGTTCCGGGCAACGCTGAGCCTGCCGCTATCGATCGCCCTGTGTCCGATCATCAGCTACCTGCTGGCGCGCCACCTGGGATTCGGAGCGGTATGGGGATTCTACGGGCTGGCAGCGGCGGTTTCGCTCGGCCTGATCGTGGGCGATCTCATTCGAGGCAATCTCCGGCGGCCGTTCTGGCCGGAAGGATCGAGGGCGTTCGCGGCCGTGGTCTGCATCTGGCTGGTGGTGGCGCTGATGTCGCTGATCGATCTTCAGATGGGCGACCGGCTGTACTATCCGGCGAGCGTGGTGGATTACGCGGTGCGGTCGGCCTTTGTGCAGTCGATCTCGGTGACGGGCGTTCCGCCGGCCAACCCATTCTTCTACCCGGCTCACCCGGTAACGCTGCGATACCACTATTTCTGGCTGCTGATGTGCAGCCCGGTGGAGCGGGCTTCGGGCGTCACGGCGCGGCAGACGCTGATCGGCGGGACGTTCTGGGCGGGGATGGCGGTGTTGGCGCTGCTGGCAGCGTATCTGCGGCTGTACGCGCCGGGTACGTCGCCGCTGCGGAGGCGGCTCCTGGTGGGTGCCGCGTTGCTGGCCATCACGGGCCTGGATATTGTCCCGTCCCTGTTCTTTTGGTTTCTCTACGGGCGCGGGTGGGTGCCGTTTGCGCAGCCGGGCGTCGAGTTGTGGAACGAGCACGTGGAGTGGTTTCTCTCCACCACGATCTCCACGCCACATGCCATGACGGCACTGGTTTCCTGCTTCATGGCGTTCCTGCTGCTCTCGCACGCGGCGGGAGCGCGCCGGTACATCGTGCCGGCTGCCCTGGCGCTGGCTTCGGCGGCGGGCCAGTCGGTCTATGTCGCGCTGGTGTTCGCCCTCTTCCTGGGAATCTGGACGGCGATCACGCTCTGGAAGCGGTGGTATCGCGAACTGACCGCTCTTTGCCTGGCGGGAGCGGCGTCGGTTGTGCTCGCGCACTCGTACCTCAGTGATCTGGCCGGGCCCGGCACCGGCGAATCGCCGGTTCAATTCACCGTGCGCGAGTTCTCGCTGGCGGCACTGATCCGGACGGGGCACTTGCCGGCGATCTGGAGACGAATCCTGGTCAACGGCACGATGCTGCCCCTGAACTACCTGCTCGAGTTCGGGCTGTTCTTCCTGGTGGCGCGATACCAGTGGCGGCAGCACCGGGCCAGCGGCCGGCCGCTCTCGCGCAACGAACTGGCGCTGGCGATCATGGCGCTGACCAGCACGCTGGCCTGCACCTTCCTGCGCTCCGGCGTGATCGGCAACAACGACCTGGGATGGCGCGGCTTTCTGATCGCTCAATTCGTGCTGGTGCTGTGGGCCGTGGACATCTTCGGCGACCGGGAGCGCCTCGCCTTCCTGACGGCGCATCAGCGGCAACTCCTGTGCGTGTTCTTCGCACTGGGCTTTGCGGGCACGGTGACGGACATCGCCATCATCCGTTTCTATCCGCTGATGTGCGACCGGGGAATCGTGCCGCCGCTGGAGTGGATGCAGACCTCCGGGGGCGACACAGGCAGGCTCACCTACGCCGCGCGGTCGGCATACGAATGGCTGCAGCACGCGACGCCGCCTTCGGCCACGGTGCAGTCGGACCTGAACGGGTACCAGGACACCTTGGGGATGACCTACAGCGACCGGCCCACGGTGGCTTCCACCGTCGAATGTCTGACCGGTTTCGGGGGCGATCCCGGCGAATGCCGGCCCGTGGTGAGCCGGTTACAGCAGCTCTTTCCTCACGACGGCGGCGCCGCCGCATCGGGAATCCAGGACGCGTGCGACAACCTTGCATTGAGCGTGTTGGTGGCAAAAAGCTCCGACCCGGCCTGGCGTGATCGATCGAGCTGGGTGTGGCGGGAGCGCCCGATCTATGCCAACGAGTCCGTGCGGCTGTTCGGTTGCCGGGTGCGGACCGCGGCACGGTGACCGCCACGATCATTGAGGCAGTTAGGAGTCCAGCTTGGGCATTCCGGGCTCGTGCTCGAAGTTGATCCGCTCGCGTTCCACAACCAGCGGCCGCTTCTGCACGTAGGTATGCACGGAGCCGATGTATTCACCGATGATACCCAGCGAGATCAGTTGCACCGAGCTGAAGAGGAAGATGCCGATCACGATTGGGGCCACGCCGAGCGAGAACCTTTCCCAGAACAGGAGCTTGTACACGAGATAGACCAGGCCCACCAGAATCGAGACCGCCGCGCTGAAGAAGCCGAGGAAGGTGACCAGGCGCAGCGGCACCTTGGAGAGATTGGTGATGCCGAGCATCGCCATGTCGTACAGCGTGTAGAAATTGTTCTTGGTGATGCCGCGCTTGCGGCGCGGCTGATCGTAAGGCACGGCTTTCCAGGGCAGGCCGATTTCGGCAATCTGGCCTCGAAAATAGGGATACGGGTCGCCGAAGGACTTGAGGATCTCCAGGACGCGGCGGTCGTACAACCCAAAGCCGGTGAAATTCTCGAAGGTCTGGATGGAGGAGAGCTGATTGACCAGGCGGTAGTAGCGCTTGCGGATCCAGAACATCAAGGGATTCTCTTCGCTGGTTCGCTTGACGGTCAGGACCATCGAGTAGCCCTTTTCCCACTCGTCGATCAACTGCGGAATCATTTCTGGCGGGTCCTGAAGGTCGGCGACGATGCCGATGACGGCATCGCCCCGCGCCTGGAACGCGCCGTAAATGGGCGAGCGGATATGGCCGAAATTGCGCGCGTTGACGATGATCCTTACGTTGGTATCCGCGGCTGCGATTCTCTTGAGGATCTCGACGGTGCGATCCGTGGAGGCATTGTCGATGAAGATGTGCTCATAGCGGAACCGCCCGAGCGAGGCCATGACGTCGCGGACGCGGCGATAGACCTCTTCCACGTTGGCTTCTTCGTTGTAACAGGGCGTGTTGATACTGATCGTCTTCATGGCACGCTGAATTTCGGGGAGCCGGAGATCGTGCGCGCCTAACCGGCCGTCTCGTGGTCCATAAAGTAGTAGCCGATCATGTGCATGACTATCATGTGCACGTCTTCGATCCGGCCCATGTGCGGTTCAAAAGCCTGAATGTTGAGCTGGGCCAGGGGGCCCAGCTTGCCGCCATCGCGGCCGGACAAGGCGATGGTCACGCAGCCGATGGAGTTGGCGTACTCCACGGCGCGCAGCACGTTCGGAGAATTGCCGGAGCCGCTGATGGCTACCAACACGTCTCCGGGCTGGGCGAAATTCTTCAATTGCTCGACGAAGACGCACTCGTAGCTCACGTCGTTGGAGTAGGCGGTGATTGTGGGCAGCGAGTCCGTCAGCGCCATGATGCGGAAGCGCCTGGAGCGCTTGTAGCTCGCTCCCTTTACCATGTCGCAGGCGAAATGGGACGCCGTAGAGGCGCTGCCGCCGTTGCCGCAGACGAAGATGCGGCGCTCCTCGTCGCGGGCGCGGCGAAGGACGTCGATCGCCCGGCCGACCTGCTCCAGGTCCACCGTCTCGATTGCCTTCAATAGCGCCGATTTGTACAAGCCGGGGAAACCGGCAGTCATTCTACCCCTCCGTATTGTTGGATGACTCGGTCAGAGAAGGACACTGTTCGGAAGCCAGCAATTCGTCCCAAGTGACCTCACGCTTTGTCTCATAGGCCATGCGGCCGAGCAGGCATGTGAGCGTGCTCTCCGCGGCCTCATTTGTCATATTAGCCGGTTTCCCCGAGACGATGCGCCGGAAAAACGCCTCGACGGCGTCGATGGTGATTTCGCGCTTGGAAACCACGTGTTCGAGGAGGCTGCGATCCCGCAGATCGTCGTCGTTCGGCGCCGCGGTACGCGGACCGGTGCCGAAGTGCTTGAAGTAGGAGCGGGCGGTCTCCAGGACGCCGTCGGAGCCAAAGAACATTTCGCGCACGTCACGGTAACTGACGACACTCCGCTCCTTGACGGAAGTCAGGTGTCCTTCGATGCCGCCGGGATAGTAGTAAGTGATGTTGTGGTGGTCGCTGGTCCAGTTGCCGTAGGGCAGGGGGTAACGCAGCCCGCCGGTGCCGACCGCTTTCAAGGGATGACTGCCGGCGAACCAGTTCATGGCGTCGACGCCGTGACAATCCTGCTCCACGATCGGGCCGCCGGAGGTCTCGCGATAGAACTCCCAGCGGCGGATCTTCTCTTCCTCCGGCGGAAGTTTGTGCGCAAACGGACCCATGAGCATATTGGCGAGAATCCAATAGCTCATCATGAGCTTCACCTCGCCGATCCGGCCCTGGCGGAGCAGCGCCTGGGCGCGAAGGTATTCGGGGCTGAAGCGCTGCTGGAAGCCGAACTGGATGGTCTTGGAAGGGTCGGCGTGCGCGCCGGCGGCCAGAATCTGCTTCACCCCCGCGACGCTGGGTGCACAGGGTTTCTCGCAGTAGATATGCTTTTTCGCCTTCACGGCGGCTTCGAAGTGGTCCGGGTGCAGGAAGACCGGCGTGGCGATGAGCACCGCATCGAGGTCGGGGCGGGCCAGCATTTCGTGGAGGTCCTTGTAGGCCGGGACCTGGCCGGCGCCGGGGATCGCGCCGCGGCCGTCCTCGATGCGGTCGTCATAGATATCGCAGATCGCGGCCAGGCGCGCACGGGGATCTCTTGCCATGTGGGCGCCGACGTAGTTGCCGCGGCGGCCCAGTCCGATCACGCCGAAATTGATCAGGGAGTTGGCTTTCGAGGTGCAGGCGGTCTCGGCGGAGACCACCAGCCCGGCAGCCGTGGAAAGGAGAGCGCGGCGCGTCAGCGGGCCGGCGGACGCGGACGATGGGGCAGTGAAATGCATGGCACTACGTCAATTACAGATGGCGACACAGGAGAGTGTCAATGTGATCTTTCGGGAGGAATGGCATAGTACACAGTCTCCCAACAGCCTTCCGCATAGCGGCGGAGATAGATGCGATAGTCGGGGTTGCCTGCTTTCAGAAGCTGAGGAATCAGCCACAGGTGATCGCAATTGTGGTAGGCACACACCGCCATCACCGGCCGGGACTGCGCCATGATCGCGCGGGCGCCCTGGAGCGCTTCCAATTCGGCGCCTTCGATATCCATCTTGATCAAGCTGGGACGCGATCCGGCGAGAGCGCTGTCCAGGCTGCGGCATGCGACCTCCTGGCCGGTTTCGTCGACGCGGGAGCCCACTGTGCCCGCGGCTGAGAAGCGAAGCGTTCCGTCCTGGCGTCCGACCGCGTAGGGCAGCACGGTAATCCGCTCTTTCGTCGACGGCTCCAGGGTGTCCAGATATCGGTGGAGAGCGACTAGGTTCTGCTGGTCCGCTTCCCAGGCGTAGACGCGGCCGAAGCGGCCCCCCGACCGTTCCAGGAACGCACGGATGCTGTCGCCATCGAACGCGCCGCAATCGACGAAGCGTTCCTCGGGGAGCAGATCGAAGAGATCAGCCGGATAGTACATTTCGCGGGCGTCGCCGGGAGGGGCAAGAGAGACGCTGTCGAGCAGGCAGCGCCAGCGGATCTGGGCACAGAATTCCTGGCGGGAAGCTTCGTCTTGCAGCAGGTCGTAGCCGGCGGGCATTTCCGGCGCGCGGGCGAGAATCCGTTCCGGCAATTCCAATCGGTCTTCCGCCGGCATGTA
>DATJYJ010000548.1:0-3826 GCA_035578025.1 Verrucomicrobiia bacterium | reverse complement strand
GCCACGGTGTAAGGCACCTTGAGCTGCTTGGTCAGAAGCGCGATAAACGATGCGGCGATCAGCAGCCAAAGGAGGAACTTGATAATGTCGGCTGTTGACATCGGCTCTCTGGCTCCGTGAAGCCGGCGCCCGGGCCACGTTCCGTGCCGATCCGTCTCGGAGGAGACGTGTTCACCGCGAGGCAATCTCCCCGCGAGATTCCGCGCCGTCGGGTCCTTCCCGATAATCTCACAGATGACGGATTCCGTCACGCGGACTGGCGCGAATCGCCGCAGCGGCCGGGGGCGCGGGCCGCGCGTCCAATCAGAGTTGATAGTATTAAATTAATGCCAGGGGTTTTGCACGACTTCCTGTTCGCGATCAGAATTTTCCGACGGGACAAATGGTTTGCGGCGGTCGCCGTTCTTACACTCGCTCTGGGGATTGCGGTCAACGCGACGGTTTTCGGCTGGATCCACACGGTTCTGCTGAATCCTTTTCCGGGCGTCGGAAATGCGGGTGAGCTGGCTCTCATCGAAAGCGTCACTCCCAGCGGCGAATACCTGGTCAACACGTCGGTTCTCGACTACCTGGACTACCGGAGCAACCTGAAGCTGGTCTCGGGTGTGGCCCTGGGCCGCTTTACTCCGTTGAGCATGGGGCCGGGCGGCCGGACGCAGCGGGCCTGGGCGGAGCTGGTGTCGCCAAACTACTTCGATGTTCTCCAGGTGAAACCGATCCTGGGGCGAAGTTTCGGTCCGGAGGAGAGACGCGAGCAGGAGGGCGCTAACCCGGTGGCGATTATCAGCTACCGGACGTGGCAGAGCCGGTTCCATGGCGACCCGAACGTGCTCGGCAAGGACATCCTGCTGAACCGGAACCGCCTGACGATCATCGGCGTGGCTCCCCCCGGCTTCAGGGGCTCGCTGGCCGGGGTGGTGTTTGACGTCTGGGCGCCGATCACGCTGGCCACCGCGATGGGTACCGGCAATGGAACGCTTCACTATCGGGGGACCAGAGACGAGACATCCACGATCGTGCGGTTGAAGCCGGGCGCCGGCCTGGAGCAAGCGCGGGCGGAAGTGGCCGCCCTCGGCAGGCGTCTTGCAGAGATGTACCCGGAGACGAATCGCGGCGTGGACCTCACGTTGACGCCGCTCTGGCAGGGTCACCTTGGCACCCAGGGTGTTTTGCGCAAGCCGCTCGGCATCTTAATGGCGGTCTGCAGCCTGCTGCTGCTCATCGCGTGCGCGAACGTGGCCAATCTGCTGTTGGCGCGCGCCGTTTCCCGGCAAAAAGAGCTCGGCATCCGCCTGGCGCTGGGTGCGCGTCCCGTTCAGGTGACGCGGCAGTTGCTGATTGAAACTCTGATTCTGGCCGCCGCCGGCGCATTGGCCGGAGTGTTTTTGGCAATGGGGATGGGACGGACGCTGGCCCTGATGGTCACTGTGCAGGACGTCCCGCTCGATCTGGGCGGCGGGATCGACACAGCCACCCTGGCGTTCACCGTGGCGCTCACGATCCTGACCACGTTGATCTCGGGTCTGGCACCGGCGGCGATGGCGGCTCACTGCGACCTGGATGAGGTCCTCAGGGAGGGCGGGCGAGGCGGGGGGTCGGGCAGGAAATCGCACCGGCTGCGCCGTCTGTTGGTGGCCGTGGAGATGGGCCTGGCGATCGTGGCTCTGATCGGGGCCGGACTTCTGTGGCGGAGCTTCCGGAATGCGAGCGCCATCCAGCCTGGCTTTGACCGGACCAACGTTTCGGTATCGCAGTTCTATCTCTCATACGCCGGCTACTCGGGCCCCGAGCAGTGGCGGTTTTGCCGCGAGTTACGCAGCCGCATGGAGGCGAATCCCGGTGTGATCGGGGTGACTTACTCGGATGTCGTGCCCATGTCCACGGTCAGCGGCGCAGGATTGACCCCGTGGCACAAACTGGAGATCCCGGGCTACGTTCCCGCCGCGAACGAGCAGATGATGATTCACCGCGCCACGGTTCCGCCCGGATACTTCAAACTCCTCGGCATCCGGATGCTCGAAGGGCGCGACTTTACCGAGAGCGACGCCGTCGACGCGCCGATGGTGATCATCGTCAACGAGACGTTCGCGCGGCGGTTCTTCCACGGGGCGTATCCCATCGGCCGCAAGGTAAGGTTGGAAGGCAACCTGACCACGGTTGTAGGACTGGCCAAGGACAGCAAGTATCACACGCCGGCCGAGGGGCCGCTGCCGTTCTTTTATATTCCGTTCCGCCAGTGGTTCTATCCGGGACTGAATTTCTCGATCTTCGTCAAGACCGCCGGCGATCCTCTGAGGATGACGCCGGCGTTGCAGCGGGAAGCGCTGGCGCTCAATCAGGACGCGACGTTCACAACGCGGTTGTTGGCGGACGCCAATGCCGGTTCGCTGAGCGATCTGAACGTGGGGGCCAGCCTGCTGAGCGTAGTCGGAGCCTTATCGCTGCTGATGGCCGCGATCGGGCTGTACAGTGTGATGAGTTACGCCGTGAGCCAGCGCACGCAGGAGCTGGGCCTTCGCATGGCGCTGGGCGCGCAGCCCGGCCAGGTGCTCCGGCAGGTGCTGAGGGAGGCCGTGGTCATGATGATCCCCGGCGTTCTGGCGGGTGTGGTCATTGCGCTTGCCGCCTCCGGGGTATTGGGGGGCATGCTGGTCGGTGTGAGTGTGACGGACCCGCTGACGTTCGCGGGCGCCGCTGCTTTCCTCAGTTTGGTTGCGGCGGCAGCGAGCTACTTCCCGGCCCGGCGCGCTACCAAGAGCGACCCCATGGCCTCGCTGCGGAGCAATTAGGCGTCATTGGACGCGGCCAGGTCGGGAAGCTGCTCCACTGGCTACGCAGGCTTGTAGTACAGCACCATTCCGGCTCCCAGGACGGCAAGCAGGAATCCGACATACAGCATCGGATTGGGCGCGGTCTTCGGCGGGTGGGTCGCCATGGAGACCAGCACGTTGATCACGGGAGCGCCGCCGAAGACCAGCGGCATCACGTAATTCGGCAGGCCGCCGTTGCGGAACGCATAGATGATGCACACCGCTCCCACCGCGCCGAGCGCGCCGCCGATCGATGCCCAGATGGTGCCGGAGAAGTTGAAGCCCGTGACACCGCCCTGTCCGGACAGCGCCACCGTGGGAGCCAGCACACCGATCAGGAAATATGCTCCGCCCACGCAGAGCAGAGCTTTCAAGGGACTGCCGAGCACGGTCTGCCCTTTGTGCAATGCGACGCCGTAGAGCCCCCAGGAAAGCACCGCCCCCAGGGCGAACATGATCCACACCATGGTACGTTTCCCTCCAATTGGCCGATTCACCACGCCAGCAGTTACAGCAACCCTCGATTCCATAGGTTGTGAAGATTCTATCAGCTTTTTCCGAATATGCAATTTCGCAACTCGATGTGGCATACTACCTGGAAATCGCACGAAGGGAATTTTCCTGTCATGGCGTCACCGGGATCTGTCGGGAATACGCGGCCGCTTACCGTAGTTCAGTGGTTGATCTGCGCGATCGCGGTGATCGGGTTTGCCTTCGATTCGTTCGTGCTGCTGATGCTGCCGCTGATCCTGCGGCCGGCCATCGAGCAGCTTGGGGGAGGGGCGTTCGGCAGCCCCGGTTACACGCATTGGCGCGATCTGATGTTCTACGTTCCGGCGGTGGCGGGGGGGATCTTCGGCCTGCTGGGCGGATATCTGACGGACCGGCTGGGCCGCCGCCGGGTGCTGACCTGGAGCATTCTGATCTATGCCGGCTCGGCGTTCGGGTCGGGATTCGCGACGTCGCTGGAGACCCTGCTGATTCTCCGTACGATGGCTTTCATCGGCGTGTGCGTG
>DATJYJ010000547.1:0-20737 GCA_035578025.1 Verrucomicrobiia bacterium | reverse complement strand
CAGTTTGGGAAAGAGAGTGAGCTGCTGGCTGCCGGGGATGTTGGGGTTGTAGGCGGGATTGAACACGCCGTTGGCGGCCTGCGAAAGATAGCCGTTCTTTTGAGCTCGCAGGAAGTCGGCCAGCCAGCCATTCTGGTTGATTACCACCTGATTGAAGTCGAAGGCGCGGTAGGCACCCACCACGTGGTTGCCGACGTAGCGGGCTTCGATGATGGTGCCACGAATCTCATGCTGGATGCCGATCGAATATTGCTGCACGTGCGGCAGGTGAAGGTTGGGGTCGATCATGCCGACGGTGTTGAACGGGTTAGTGGCATAGTTGGCCGCGACCGTGGTCGGGACCTGATAGGGCGGCACTGGGATGGTAGGTAGCCCGGTTGAGACGCGGTTGCTGTAGCCGGTGTCCGCCGAGACACCCTGCAGCCCGGCGTTTAATTCCAGCAGCGTCTCGGGAGACAGTATAGCCTGATCGTTGACGTAGCTGAACGAGTAGCCGCCGCGGACAGCGGTGCGGCCGTTGCCGAAGACGTCCCAGGCAAATCCGAAGTTGGGGGCGAAGTTCTTGTAGTCGCGGTTGTACCACGCGCGCCCCGCGGAGGAGCCGGCGAAGTTGAGGGTGGCGTTTGAGAGCAGAGTCTGCTCGGCGCTGCCCTGCTGTACTGGCGAGAGTTCGAGCGAATCACGCTCGTCGACGACGCCGGGCAATTCGTAGCGTAGGCCAAGGGTCAGTGTGAGGCGAGGGGCGAGCTTGAAGCGGTCCTGGATGTAAAAGGCGTAGTTGTTCAGCAGGAAGTGGCGTAGGAATGGCGCGCCGTTGACGTAGCCCGAGTTGCGGCTATTTACGTTGAAGGTCTGGCTATAGCCATCGACATATCCGCCGAGTGTGGCGAGGAGAGCGTTGGCGGTCGTGAGGTCGGTTGTCGTGATGCCGGGCAGGTCGCGGCGCGAGAGCGCAGGTTGCCCCGAGCCCATTGCCAGGTTGAAGGTGGGTACGGTTCCCGCCTGGTCGTAGGATTCGATGCCGATGTGCTGGAAGTGGAAACCGAACTGAATGTAGTGGCGTCCATGCTGCCAGGCGGCATCGTCGGAGATGTTGTAGGTGTTGGTGGTGCGGCCCTGGCTCAAAGACGTATTGATAGGATTCGAAAACAGAGGATTGCCGTCGCCGGCAGTCGGTATACCGAGGATGTATGCCGGCGTGCTCTGGGTGTCGATGAAATACAGGTAGGTGCGATTGAATCCTCCGCGGAGCTCGTTGGTGAGGCTGCCGCCTGGAGTGAAACGCCACGACAGGGCCATCAGGTCCGCGTGGCTGGGATTGTATACAGCCGGGACGACTCCGTAATTGTTGGAATAGTCCGGGCGGTCAGTGTTGTCGCGATTGTGCGAGTAAGTTCCGCTGAAGGCATGCTTGAGACTTAGGTTATAATCGATGCGCGCGGTGAAGTTATCGAGCAGCTCGTTGTTACGCTGGTTGAAGCGGTAGCCGCCAGTGTTGCGGCCATCGCCGACATCCGAGTTGTTGATGGCTATAGGTACCTGAGCCAGGAGCGGCTGCACGCCGCTATCGATGCCGGTCAGCCCGCGCAGCGTCAGCAGGTTCACTTGCCGCTCCGCGTTTCCCACGTCGTAGGTGAATATTCCGGTGCGAGCGGAGGGTGTCAGCACCGTGAAATTCTGCGGCATCTGCTGATGCGCGCGGATCCCTTCGTAACTGCCGTAGAAGAACAGCCTGTCTTTCTTGATCGGGCCGCCCATGTCGCCGCCGAACTGGTTCTGGTTCAGGAACGGCCGTCCGATGCCTGCCTGGTTATTGAACCAGTCATTGGCCGCGAAATGGTTGTTGCGGTTGTACCAGAAGACCTCGCCATGGTTCTGGTTGCTGCCGGAAGGGGTGGAGAAGGCGGCCTCGGTCGCTCCGCCCGCCGCGGCGGAGTTCGCGTTGGACGTGATCAGGGTCACTTGGCGGACCTGCCCGATGCGCAGCTTGTTGGGGGTGTAGTCGAGGGCGTTGTCGCGGACGTAGTTGTCCTGGATGTTCACGCCGTCCAGCGTCATATTCGAATAGGAGGTACGCAGGCCGTTGATCACGGTATAGGAGTTGCCGTTCGACGCCACGCCGGGTTGGGTTTGCAGGATGTTGAGGACGTCGCGGTCGAGAATCGGCAGGTTGCGGATCTCGTCCATGGTGACAGTGCCGCTGATCTCGGCGTTGGCCGTTTCGACCGGGGTTTCGGCGGCGTTCACATCGACCTTGAAGGTGACGGTGGCGAGTTGGAGCGTGATGCGCGGAACAGGCGTTTCGCGCGAGGCATCGACCGTGATGCCATGTACAGTGGCCTTGACGAATCCGGCGGCTTCGACCATGAGATCGTAGTCGGCGGGACGAATTCCAATCACGTTGAACGTGCCGTCGCTCGCAGTTTTGGATTTCAGCAGGGGCCGCGTGCCGCCGGCCAGAAAGAGCGAGACGTCGGCGTTGGGTACGGGAGCACCGGAGACGTCGGCAACCGATCCGGAGACCCGTCCGGACATTTGTGCCGCCGCCGGCAAAACAGACAGAAGCAGAATCCCACACAGGTAACGCATGTTTCTATTGAACCCTATCCGGGAATGAATGTAGCGCGGAGTGGTTAGGCGTGGCGCGGACGATCGGTTTTCGTCGTCCGCGCGATACAGGCCGGGGCGAGTCACGCCACAACAGGTTACCCTATAAGTGCGTCTCTGGTATGAAACTGCGTGAAATTGCCGAGCGGCTTGGCTGCCGCCTCGAGGGCGACGCCGACATCGAGATTCGCGGCGTCGCGGGGATGGAGCACGCCGCTGCCGGCCACCTGACATTCCTGGCGAACCCGAAATACGCGCCCAAGGTGAAGCACACGAAAGCCAGCGCTATCCTGGTTTCCGAGGCGGTCACCGGGCTGGATATCGCCTGCCTGGTTTCCGGGAATCCCTACCTGGATTTCGCCCGCGCGCTGGCCCTGTTTTACCAGCCGCCGCGGCCGGCTCCTGGAGTTCATCCGCTGGCCTGCATCGCGCCTACGGCGGTCCTAGGCGACAACTGCTCGATCGGTCCGTTCGCCGTAGTGGGAGAGCGGGTCCGCATCGGCGCCAACGCGGTTCTGCATCCGCACGTGGTGATCTACGAAGGCGTGGAGATCGGCGACGATTTCCTGGCGCATTCGCATGCCGTGGTGCGAGAATTCTGCAAGATCGGCAACCGCGTGATCCTGCAGAACGGCGTGGTTGTAGGAGGTGACGGTTTCGGATTTGCCCGGCGCGCCGATGGCGTCCAGGTCAAGATTGTGCAGAGCGGTGTGACGGTGCTGGAGGACGACGTCGAGGTACAGTCGCTGACCTCGGTGGATCGCGCCACCGTCGGCGAAACACGTGTGAAGCGCGGCGCCAAGATCGACAGCCTGGTGCAGGTGGGGCACGCGTGCACGGTGGGCGAGGACAACATCATCTGCGCGCAGACCGGACTTGCCGGGAGCACGGTGCTGGAGCGCAACGTGGTGCTGGCAGGGCAGGTGGGCTCGAGCGGGCACCTCACCGTGCACGAGGGAGCGGTGGTGTACGCACAGAGCGGGATCGGGGGCGATGTCGAAAAAGGAGCACGCATCTCCGGGTCCCCGGCGTTCGCGGCCCATGAGTGGCTGCGGGCCGTGAGAGCGTTTCCGAAGCTGGCCGAATTGCTGAAGACGGTGCGGGAATTAAAGAGAAAGGTCGATGAGTTAAAACAGAATGCCTAGCGCAATCACCAACCATGGCCAGCGCCGCCCGGTCGCGTACTTGAACGAGAACTTTCTCAACAGCGTGGATGCGCGCGCGATCCGCATCCTGGCCGAATTCCTCGAACCCTTGTCGCATTTCCGGCGCCAACAGATCCGCGACACGGTGGTATTTTTCGGGTCGGCGCGGATTCAGGAGGGAGAAGGCCCGCTCGCGCGGTATTATGACGAAGCGCGCGAGCTGGCGCGGATCTTGACTCAATGGAGCGACCAGTTCGTCAACGGCACGCGACGGTTCGTGGTCTGCTCCGGGGGTGGTCCCGGAATCATGGAGGCGGCTAACCGGGGCGCCAGCGACGCGGGCGGCAAGACCGTCGGGCTGAACATCGGACTGCCATTCGAGCAGTTTCCCAACCCGTACATCACGCCGGAGCTGAGCTTCGAGTTCCACTATTTCTTCATGCGCAAGTTCTGGTTCGCGTACCTGGCCAAGGCGCTGGTGGTGTTTCCGGGCGGCTTCGGAACCATGGACGAGCTGATGGAGGTGCTCACCCTGACGCAAACCAGGAAGCTGGCGAAGAAAATGTCGATCATTCTCTACGGCACGGCCTATTGGAACGAGATCATCAACTTCGACGCGCTGGTCAAGTACGGGATGATTTCCCCGGAAGATCTGAAACTCTTCGAGTTTGCGGACGATCCGCAGACTGCCTTCGAGCTGCTGAAGCCGGGGTTGCTGGCGTATATCGAAAGCCCGGAGACACCGGAGATGCCGGCAATTTCGAAGTCCATCAATCCGCAAAGGCCGGGAGGGGCCTAGACGTGGCCTGAACGGCACCCGGCTGCGCGGGGGGCGCGGGGGCGCGGATCACGAAAAGCGATGATCCGCGCCACATGGTAACATCGCACGATGTTTCGACGCTCTGTCGGGCCCGGCATGGAACTGCGGCTGTTCGATTTGACCGAATCGGACACGCTGTATGCCACGGTGGAATGCAACCGCGGATATCTCCGCGAGTGGCTTCCCTGGGTGGACCGTACGCAGTCCGTTACCGACATCCGCGAGTTCATCACCAGGGCGCGCTTACAGTTCGAGAACAGCCAGGGGCCGCAGTGCGGCATCTGGTTGAACGATGAGCTGGCCGGCTGCATCGGCTGCCACCCGATCGACTGGAGCAACCGCCACTGCAGCATCGGCTACTGGGTGGAGGAAACGCGATGCGGCCAGGGCATCGTCACCCGGAGCTGCCAGACCATGCTGGAATACCTGTTCGGAGAGCTGGGCCTGCATCGGGTCGTGATCCAATGCGGCACCGGTAACCACAAGAGTTGCGCGATTCCCCAGCGGCTGGGCTTCACACGCGAGGGCATCGCACGCCAAGCCGAGTGGGTCAACGACCGCTGGGTAGACCTGGTGGTGTGGAGTATGCTGGCCGGGGAATGGGCTACTTCAGCAATACCAGAAAGCCGTCGCTGACCCCGCCCTGATAGCCGTTCCAGGTCGGCAATCCGTTCTGGCCGTAGCCGGCGAAGTATAGAGTGCCGTCGGAGCCCACCACGATCGAGTTGCCCACGTAGGTTCCGATCGTCCCCAGGTAAGAGCTAAACTGAATTCCTCGGCGCCCCGGCACGCCGGGTTTGATTTGCGCCATGAACATGTTGGTGCCGCCGCCGGAGCCCGGCTGAGGCGCCGCAACGGTGAACAGGTCGGGCGAGAGAGTGTAGCCGGCGATATATACACCGCCCGAGTTATCGGGCTTGGCCGCGTAAGCCACATCGGTTTGTGAGCCGCCGAAATAGGTCGAATATGCCATGAAATTTGGCGGGTCTCCCGGGTTGACGATGGTCACGAACGCGTCGCCGTTACCGCCGGGATTGGGCTGCACCGCGTCGGAGGTAGTGGGGTAATCGGTCGAAAAAGTGTAACCGGTCAGGATCATCCGGTTATTGGCGTCCAGCGACATGGCGCGCACTTCATCCAGGTCGCTGCCACCAATGTAGCTCGAGTAGATCATCGAACCGCCGTCGCCGTTGCCCGACTTGGTGATATCAAGGACGCCGACCACGACATCGATGCCGCCCTGCAGCGTGTTGCGGTAGAACGGGCCTTCGATGGGGAACATGGTCGAGTACGTGTTGGCGGCGAAATATACCAGTCCGTTGGAACCGACGGCGATGGCGCGGCCGTCATCGGAAAGTTCGCCGCCCATGTAGGTGGAATAGAGGAGCGTGCCGCTGTTTGGATCCATCACGGTGATGAAGGCGTCTTGCGGCCCGTACGAGACGCCGGCGTATGCGTTGTCCGTGACCGGGAAGTCGCTGCACCGCGTGGTGCCGACGATGTACATGACCCCGTTCGAATCGACCGCGAGGCCGTTGCCGGTGTTCAGGCCCGTGGTACCGCCGAGGAACGACGAGTACACCAACCCGTTGCCGCCATACTGGCTGGGATCGAGCTTGACCGCGAAGGCGACCTGCACGCCATTGGACACGGTTTGGAAGGAACTGCCGGCCATGGGGAAGTCGGTGGAGGTGGTGTAGCCGGTCAGGTAGGCGACGCCGTTAGAATCCACATCCAGACCGAGGGGAATGTCGTTGCTGCTGCCCCCGAGATAACTGAAATACGTCAGCGGGTAACTGTTGTTGGGGTTGGTGTCCATGATCGCCAGGAAGATGTCGATCAGGCCGTCGTTGAAGTTGTCGTAGGCGCCATCGATGTAGGGCATCTCGCCGGTGCTGGTCTGGCCGGTGATGTAGAGCATCCCGTTCGGCCCCATTTTCATGACGTTGATCTGGTCTGTTCCGGAGCTGCCGAAGTATTGTCCGAAGAGCAGAATGGGATCGATCACCAGCGGACGCGCCTCGTCAAATTTCCCGAGCAGCAAACCGGCCTGGTTGTGCGCCAGAAGCGTGTAACGGCCCTCGATCCGGCGCCCATCCTGGAAAATCACGGGCTTCTTCTGCACGGCTTGAACGCCATCCGCTTCGATGACGAGATCGCCCTCTGGTGTGATCGAGAGCGCGTCGGCGCCCATGAACTGCATCCTTATGGCATCGGGACTCACGCCGGCCTGCAATTCGAAATCGTACTCAAGCTGGCCGCGGTTACCGTAGTACACGATGTCCACGCCGGGGTACACGGCGCGATAGCGGACGCGAGCGTAGTTCGCCACGCCGGTGTGCCACTGCTGGCGCGGCCCGACAAAGTAATTGGTGGGCGCAGCCATCCGATCGACACCCTCCACCCGAGGCGCCGGATTGGCGTGCACCATGGAGATTTCGACTCGCTGATTTCCCAGGAGGAACGCAGGGCCGCGATCGGTAAGCTGAAGGTTGTACCCGCCGGCGCGAGCCGTGTAGCGGACCGCCGGGTGAAACTGCCCACGATTCTCCTCAAACCGCAGCGGCAACCGGGACATGACCGTGTTCGGCGCGGCCGAGGCCACTACACACGCAGCCCACCCCACGCCCGCAAAGAGAGACAAACGACCCATATGAAATATCTATTAGAACACGACGTAAACCATTCATGGAATGGGCCAAAACTTCACAGGCGTGATTCGGCGACTCAGTTCAGCGCCGCGTTTTGGAGGCGATAATCGCGGTCAGCAGGTCCGGTCTCGACTCGTCGCGCACGAGATGCGGGTATTTCTCGCCGCCGGTGTATTCGATGCGGTAAGCCTTATAAAACTCGCCATCCTTGACCAGCAACTCCACGGGTTTGGCGGCCGCCACCGCCTCGCGAAGAACGGTCGGGTTGAACTGCCGGCCATTGACCGCAATCAGCTTCACGGAGGGAGTCACTCCCGCCTTCTGCGCCGGACCGCCATAAAGCACGTCCGAAATGCCGCCATCCTCCCTGACCTGGATGCCGATGGAATAGCTCATGTCCGTTAACTTCCTTTTGTCCTCGCTCGCTCTCCAGAAATCGCTGCGAACGCCATCGTAGACCAGCTTCCACCCGGATCCCGTGACCCCTCCAAGAGGCGCGTGCGCGACGGTCGAATGGAGGCGCTGGTCAAGAAAGCCTGACCAGTCGTAGGGCTGGACGGCGTTCAGGCCCGCCACAACATCGGCCAGCTCGTAGGTTTTCATTTCGATTTTTCCGCTGGCGCCGCCATGAAAAGTGTGGCAGAAGTCGTCCAGCGATCTCGCCCCTTTGCTGAGTTGGCGGATGAGCACGTCGGCCTCGAGCCAGACCAGCGAGCCTTCGGGGTAGTAGTCGACGCTTCGCCGCAGGCTTGCGTAATCGTCGCCGGATTCGTAGAGGATCTGCGCCGCGACGGCGGTGTCCTCGAGCGGCCGCCACGTGCGTCCGGCCTTGTTGTCGAGTTCGGCCGCGGTCGAGGCCAGCGACTCGCGGTACTCTTCGGGGCTCCACAGCCCGCTGCGAGAGGCGAGGATCTCACCCAGGTAGTTGGTGAGGCCCTCGTAGACCCAGAGGAGGTCGCCCTTCATCGGCACGTCGTATCCGCCGTCATGCCCGTTGGCGGTAAGCCCGGCGGGACGACGGTACTTTCCGTTCCAGGAATGCGCCATCTCGTGGGGCAGCAGGTAGCCGGTGGAGCGGAGGATGTCGGGGTCAATGAGCGAGCGCTCGGCAGTGCGGTCGTCGCTGGATTCGTGGTGCTCGAGCCCGAAGTGCGCCACGTGATCGCTCAGCGTGTAGAGGAAATGATAGCTGCGGTAGTGGCGGGCACCGAAGAGTGCGCCGGTTTCTTTGACGAGACTGCGGAAGTGTTCGACGACTTCGTTGGGAGCTTCCAGCGCGCGGTCGCTGTCCGCGGCCACGTGTAGGTAGTGCGGGATGCCGCCGTCGGTGCCCAAGTCGAAGGTCTTGTAGTGGGCCCCGGCGGAGACGGGGGAATCCACCATGGTGGTGAGCGAAGCGGGCTGGAACTCGATCTCGTTTCCCGACTCGCGCTGGATCGGAAGCGCGGTGCCGTAGCGCCAGCCCGCGGGAACCCTGAGGGTCGCCTGGTATTGCAGATCGTCGGCTTGCGCACCCTGCGGGTACAGCAGGAGCTGGTTCCAGTTCAAGACCGCGAGTTCGGTGGTCGTCGACGCGCCGGAAGAGAAGCCTTCCGCATCGGGCGGTGAGATGAAATCGAAGGCGACGTCGAGAGACGTGACTCCCGCGGGAACATCGAGGTGGAACGCGAACATGTTTACGCTGTCGCGCTTCCAGGCGATCGTCTTGCCCCCACCCTGTACTTTCAGCCCGACCAGGTTTGCGATCGGACCGGTTGGGCTATGCTCGCCCGGAATCCACTGCGGATAGAGCAGCGTCATCGGACCGGATTTGGCCGGCATGGACATCCGCACATGAAACAGGCGGCGCGTGGCGTCTGTAGCGTCCACACGGAGCTTCACCTGGGTCTGCGCGTGTAAAGGGGCCCACAGGGCGAGACAAACGAAAGTGGCAAATCGCATTTCTACCGATTCTAACAGCCGCCCCTCTCAACTAATTGAAACCAGTCTTGGAAACAGTCATCTCATTGCTTGAGGAGAACCCTGACATGCAACGCACGGCACAAGCCCAATGGCGCGGCGATCTGCGATCCGGCTCCGGCCAGATATCTGTTGCCAGCCGCACACTATCGAATACCCCCTACTCTTTCGTGAGCCGGTTCGAGCACGGGCAAGGCACCAACCCGGAAGAGTTACTCGCCGCGGCGCACGCGGGATGCTTCACGATGGCGGTGTCGGCGCAACTGACCAAGGCCGGCCTGAAGCCGGAGTCGCTGGAGACCACCTGCACCATCACTTTGAGCCAGCAGGATGGCGGCTTCGCGATCACTGAGAGCCATTTAGAGTTGCATGCCAAAGTGCCCGGGGTCACACAGGACGCATTCGACCGGGCGGTCCAGGAAGCGAAGTCGGGCTGCCCCGTATCGAAGCTGTACAAAACCAACATTACGCTCGACGCGCACCTGGAAAGTACGAGCGCACACGGCAGCTCACCCGCTTAAGTACTCAACGTTCGGCTGAATCAGAACTGTCCGACTCGTGCGGCAAAGGCAGTTGCTCGGACGCCTGGCACAGCGCCTGCTGAAGCCGGTCGATTTCCCTGTCTTTCGCAGCGATGTTGACCACCAGATCACCCAGAGCCTGCCGCAGATGGTTGTTGGCCGTGGTTGTGGCCTTCAGTTCCCGGCTGCCTTGCCACCATCCGTAGCCGGAAAGAAGCAGTGCGAAAGCGAATACGAGAATCAGGCATCGTTCAATCGAAAGGCGGCGCATTGTACGTTCCGCAACTCCTCTGGTGTGTGCAGATGGTCGCTACTGAGTGCTTGGATGCTGCCTCGACTGTAACCGGTTTGGTGTTCAGTTGGTTTGTTCTTTGGATAATCGTTCGATTGAGTCGGTTGGCGCCCACTCACAACAGGCTTCGGTACTGTTCGAGGGCCACGCGCACCAACTGGCCGCGCGTGCGAACTCCCGTCTTCGCGAAGAGTTGTTGAATCGTGTTTTTCACGGCGCTCTCTGAGATCTCCATCCGGGCGGCGATCTCTTTGTTGGCCAGTCCCTGCACCAGCAGCCGCAGCACTTCCGCCTCGCGATTGTTCAATGCAGCCCGGTCCCGATCGGAGGCGTGGTGGTTCCCTGCCCCGGCGGCGGCCGCGGCTGCAGTTTCGACGGCTTCTTCGCTGACATCGGCAACGATGGCGGCCAGCTTCGGAGCCGCACCTTCTTTGTACGTAGAGAACCAGACATCGGCGGTGAACGTCTCTCCGTTGCCGCGGTGACCCCGGCATTGCATCGACGCGCGGAATTGAGGCGCTTCTTCCCAGCGCAGCGCGTGGTGCAGTTCGGGCAGGAAAGCCGCGATCGGACTGCCGATCAGGTTCCCGTCGCGCGGCGCAAGCAGTTCGGTCGCCGCGAAATTGGCCAGCTCGATGAAGCCGCGTTCGTCGACGGTCACGATGGCCGCGGGACTGGTTTCCACCAGCGCCTTGAATCGTGCCTGTGCTTCGAGGCTCAGTCGTCGGTTGCGAACCAGCTCGGAGACAAATAGCCCGCAGCCCCCCAAGGCGAGAGTGACAAAGCCGAGGCGGACGAAAGACGGTTCAAGGGAGCTGAACACCTCCGCCAGGACTGCGCACAAGACCGCCAGGGCCGCCACAATCCACCGCGGCAGGAACGCGGCGCCAAGCATGATCGGGAACAGATAAAGGAAGCCAAGCGAGACGTACGGTTTCGTCCACCAATCGACCAAGGCTATGAGGAGAGTGATCGCACAACTGAATCCCAGGACACGTGTGCGGTTGCGCTCGTCCCATAGCCGTTCCAGGCTCAACATTTTGGCGTCGTGACCAAACCATTATGCCCTGCTTCAGGCTGACGAGGGTCTCAATCAAACGATTGAGGCCTGTTCAAGGGCAATCAAAAGATTAGCCATTCGATTTCACGGGTGAGCGCGGCTTTAGCCTGCTTTGAGTTATAACGGTAACGTGGCCACAAAGCTCGTCGCCGCGGCAGCACTCTGCGCCGTCGCGGCATATGCCTCCGACGTCCTGGTCCTCACCAGCCCAAATGGCGCCGTCCGCTTTCGCATCAGCGCCGATCAACAGCATCTTTTCTACGACGTGAGCCTGCGCGGAAAGCCTG
Source organism: Verrucomicrobiia bacterium (assembly GCA_035578025.1). Taxonomy (GTDB): domain Bacteria; phylum Acidobacteriota; class Terriglobia; order Bryobacterales; family Bryobacteraceae; genus Solibacter. The sequence goes on along the minus strand of DATJYJ010000547.1, from coordinate 9,395 downwards.
TCATCGATCCCTCGCGCTTCGGCATTCAGATCGACGGCGTCAACCTCTGCGACGCGGCACGCGCCGGAAAGGCTCAGACCTACAAGACTGACGCGACCTACCCGGTGTATGGAGTCCACGCGGCTGCCAGGGACCGATCCAACGCGGTCCGCCTCGCGATCACGCATGTCCCGTCAGGCACCCCCTTCACAATAGAAGCGCGCGCCTACGACACCGGCGTTGCATTCCGTTATGTGGTCCCCGGGGCGGGCGACCGCGCCCGGGTAGCGGATGACGTCACCGTATTCCGGATCGCCGCGGGCAGCACCGCGTGGTATCACGATCTGGAGGGGCACTACGAGGGCAACTACAAGAAGCACGCCTTCGACGAGATCGAGCATGGCGACCTGGCCGCAACGCCCCTGACATTCCGGCTGCCCGACGGCGCGGGCTATGGGTCGATCACCGAGGGCGCTCTGCGGCACTTCGACGGCATGGCCCTGGTGGCGGATGCCGGCCACAGCTTCCGCGCGCTGCTTGGTCACAGTCAGCCGGTCTCCTACCCGTTTGCCCTGCGATTCGAAAAGGCCGATTGGGAGCGGCTGGCCATCGCGCCCTCCATCAAGGGCGATATTACGACCCCGTGGCGAATCATTCTCGCCGGCCCGGATTTGAACACCCTGGTGAACGCGGACGTGATCAACAGCGTCTCCGATCCGCCCGACCCGAAGTATTTTCCGGAGGGCCTGCGCACGCCGTGGGTCAAACCGGGGCGCGCGGTATGGCGTTATCTCGACGGCGGGCCGAACAACTTCGAAGGTATGAAGGAATTCAGCCGCCTGGCCGGCGAGCTCGGCTTCGAATACAACGTGGTGGAGGGTCTTTGGCGGAGCTGGTCGCCGGAGCAGCTCAAGGAGTTCTGCGATTACTCGCGCCAGCAGGGCGTGGGCGCGATCCTGTGGGCATTTCGCCGCGATCTGGCCACCGCCGAGCAGCGCCGCGCATTCTTCGACCGGCTGCAACAGGCGGGAGCCGCCGGGGCGAAGATCGACTTCTTCGACCACGAGGCCATGGAAGTAGTGGACGTCTACGAGGATCTGCTGCGCGAGGCCGCGGCGCACCACATGGTGATCGATTTTCATGGTGCCAACAAGCCGACCGGGCTCTCGCGAACCTGGCCAAACGAACTGACCCGCGAAGCGATTCGTGGGCTGGAGTCGACGCGCTCGCTTCGGGCCGAGCACCAGACCACCATCCTGTTCAGCCGGCTGCTCGCCGGAGGCGCCGACTACACGCCGATGCACTTCGGGCCGCGCCGCAACGACACTACGGTCGCGAACCAGATTGCCAGCGCGGCCATGATCACCAGCCCGCTGCTGGTCTATGCCGCCAACCCGACGAACATCCTGGCGAGCCCAGCGGTGGAGGTGATCAAGTCCATCCCGAGCGTCTGGGATGAGACCATCGTGCTGCCGCCGTCCGAGATCGGGGAATTCGCGGCGTATGCACGCCGCAAAGGCGGCACGTGGTTCCTGGCGGTGATGAACGGGCCGGCTCCGCGGAAGGCGGATCTGCGGCTGAGTTTTCTGGGGTCCGGCACATATCAGGCAGTCGAGGTGCGGGACGCGGGGGATACCGTCGAGCTCAGGAAGCACGAAGTCACGGGAAGGGACTCCGTGCAGGCGGATTTTCCGGCAGGCGGCGGGCTGCTGGTGCGGTTCACGCATTAGCGCGCTGCGCTCGCTGGGCGGTGGACAAGATGGAGAAAGGGCTGCACAAGTACGGGCGCGTTACGCTCGCATGGACCGGCTGAAGCCGGTCCACATATAATGGTTAAGCACAATACATGCCACGCGAACTCCTGATTCAATGTCCGGACGGGCAGATGAAGACGGTCACACTCGCCGGCGGGCGGCTCGCCATCGGACGCTCCAGCGCGGCGGAGCTCTGTTTTCCCGAGGATGCCGGCCTCTCCCGGCAGCACTTCGCGTTCGAGCCGGATGGCGAAGACTGGACGGTTCAGGACCTGGGCAGCAAGAACGGCACCTTCGTCAACAACATTCCGCTCAAGGCTCGTTTGATACTGCGGCCCGGCGACCGGATCACCGCCGGACACCTGGTGATCGTCTACTCGCCTACCGACGCAGGCGCCGCCGCGGGCGTGGTCGTGTTCGAAGGCGACAGTAGCTCCCCGACCACCTCTACCGTAGTCACCAGCCTCGAAGGCGCGCTCAGTAACCAGACCATGGCCATTCAGAGTGGCGGTCCGAAGGCGTCCGCGCCGCTGCAGGCACTGCTGAAGTTCGGCGAAGAGCTTTCCGGCTACCCCACGATGAGCGACCTGGTTCCGGTCACGCTGAGCCTGGCAATTCAGGCGGTGAATGCCCAGCGCGGCGTGCTCATGATTCTGGAAAATGATGAGCTGGTCGTGAAGGCTCACAAGGGCGATGGTTTCCGGATCAGTTCCGCGGTCCGCGACCGCGTCCTCAAGGAAAAGACCAGCGTCCTGGTGCGGGACGCCCAGCTTGACGATGCGTTCAAGGGCCGAATGAGCATCGTGGAGCAGAAGGTACACACGATGATGGCCGCGCCGCTGCAAACCAAGGAACGCATCATCGGCCTGCTCTACGTGGATTCGCCCTTCATCCTGCGCGAGTTCACCAAAGACGATCTCAGCCTGCTGACGCTCATGGCGAATGTCGCGGCGTTTCGGATTGAGAATGCCCGGCTCACGGAGATCGAGCAGGCCGAGCGCATCATGAAGCGCGACCTCTCGCAGGCGGCGGATATTCAGAAAGCGGCGCTCCCCGGCCAGGCACCGGAAATCCCCGGTGCCGACATCGCCGGCTACAACGCCGCGTGCCGAACCGTCGGCGGCGACTACTACTCGTTTTTCCAATATCCGGATGGCAAGGTCGGTCTGGCGCTGGGCGACGTCTCCGGTAAGGGCATGCCGGCGTCGCTGCTGATGATGCAGTTGGATGCGCGGGTGCAATTGCTGGCGCAGGACCCGGGCAACCTGGCATCCTTCATGACGCGGCTGAACAAGGCCACCTGCGCAAATTGCCCCACAAACCGGTTCATCACGTTTTTCTTCTGCGTTTTCGACGCATCCAACGGGGAGATCGCGTTCGCCAATGCCGGGCACAATCCGCCGATCGTGCTGCGGGCCAACGGCGCGGCCGACCTGCTGCAAGGCGGGGGGCCGGTGCTCGGAATCCTGCCCGTCGCGCCGTACAGCGAAATGCATGCCCACCTGAACCGCGGCGACATGCTCGTGCTCTATAGCGACGGAGTCACCGAGGCCAACAATCCCAACTTCGACGAGTTCGGCGAGGAACGCCTGATCGAAATTCTCAGGGCAAATCGCACTGTGCCCGCCATGGCGATCGTGGACGCGGTGAACAACGCGCTGACCGAGTTCGCCGCCGGCGCGCCGCAGGCCGACGACATCACGCTCGTGGTTGCGAAACGGCTGTGATCACGGACCTGGTACAGATCCGGCTTTTGGGCGAAAAGAAACGCGACGAAAATTTCCGCTTTCGCCGATTCATGAAATCGCACGATCACTCGGATCGCATCCTGCGCCGAATCGCCGAAGAGATCCAGGACCACATCGATTGCAGGCAGTGCGCCAACTGCTGCCGCGTAGCGACCGCCAAGGTCGCAGAACGCGACGTGGACCGGCTCGCACGCCATTTTCGCTTGAAGGCGGAGAGAATTACGGCCGATTACGTCGTACCGGACGAAGAGGAAGGCTTCATCCTGCGGCGGCGTGAAGACGGCTCCTGCGTCTTCCTGAGCGGCAACGATTGCACGGTATACGAGGCCCGCCCGGATGTCTGCCAACGGTATCCCCACCTGGTTCGCGGCAACGGTTCGATTGCCAGCCGGATGTGGTCGATCATCGACCGTGCGGGCGTGTGCCCCATCGTGTACCACTCACTTGAGGCGTTCAAGGAACACCTGAAGTTTCGGCGTTAGGGCGCGCCGTCGAGTACAGTAGTATGTCCATGCCTCAATACATCGGCGCTATTGATCAGGGGACCACCAGCACGCGGTTCATTGTCTTCGACCGCACGGGCCGGGTCGTCGCGGTTGCCCAAAAAGAACATGAGCAGATCTATCCGCAGCCGGGTTGGGTGGAGCACGACCCGGCGGAGATCTGGCGGCGGACCGGGGAGGTGATCGCCGAAGCGCTGGAGCAGCGCGCTCTCCGGGCGGCAGACATCGGGGCGGTGGGCATCACCAACCAGCGCGAGACCACTGTGATGTGGGACCGCAGGAGCGGCGATCCGGTGCACAACGCGCTGGTGTGGCAGGACACGCGTACTGCGCCGGCGGTCGCCGAGATGGCCCGGCCGAACCTGGACCGTTTCCGTGCCCAGACAGGGCTTCCCCTCGCGACTTATTTCAGCGCCCTGAAGATCTGCTGGATTCTCGATCGCGTTCCCGGTGCCCGCGAGCGCGCCGCCGCGGGCGACATCCTGTTCGGCACCATCGATAGCTTCCTCACGTGGAAGCTGACCGGCGGCCTGCATATCACCGACTGCACCAACGCCAGCCGCACCCAGCTCATGAACCTGGCGACGCTCGACTGGGACCCGGATCTGCTTGACGCCTTCCGCATACCGCGCGCCTGCCTGCCGCGCATCGCGTCATCCAGCGAAGTCTACGGCAATATCGCCGCGGGACCGCTCGCCGGCGTCCCGATCGCGGGCATTCTGGGCGATCAGCAAGCCGCCCTTGCGGGGCAGGCCTGTTTCCATCCGGGCGAGGCCAAAAACACCTATGGCACGGGATGTTTTCTGCTGCTGAACACCGGGACTAAGCCGGTACCTTCGAATCACGGCTTGCTCACCACGGTAGCCTACCGGTTTGGCAAAGAGTCGGCCGTGTACGCCCTGGAGGGTAGCGTCGCGATTGCCGGCGCGCTGGTGCAGTGGGTCCGCGACAATCTCGGCATGGTGGAAAAGAGCTCCGATATCGAGGTGCTGGCCGGCAGCGTGAAAGACAACGGCGGCGTTTATTTCGTTCCGGCATTCAGTGGCCTGTACGCGCCGTACTGGAAGGACAATGCCCGAGGCGTAATCGCGGGACTCACCCGATTCGTGAACAAGGGCCACCTGGCGCGCGCCGTGCTCGAGGCGACCGCTTTCCAGACGCGGGAAGTCGTGGAAGCCATGGAAAAGGACTCCGGCATCAGGCTGGACGTGCTGCGTGTGGACGGAGGAATGGTGGCCAACAGTCTGCTGATGCAGTTCCAGGCCGACATTCTCGACCGGCCCGTTCTCAAGCCCGCGATTCACGAAACCACCGCGCTGGGCGCGGCCTTTGCTGCCGGCAAAGCGATCGGCTTTTTCGACGGGCTGACCTGGACGCCCGACCAGACATGGAAGCCGCAAATGGACGTGTCCACCCGCGAATCGCTGTACCGCACCTGGAAGAAGGCTGTCACGCGCTCGTTCGATTGGGTGGAGTAGATTCGGGTGGCGCCGGATCTAGACCCGCGGTACTGTGTTCTTTATGCAAAACGCGTTCTTCGGCGAATTCATGGGCACCATGGTTCTGATCCTGATGGGCAACGGCGTGGTGGCCGGCGTCCTGTTGAAGGGCAGCAAGGCTGAAGGCGCGGGCTGGATGGCGATCACGGCGGGCTGGGCTTTTGCCGTGACGGCGGGGGTGTTGACCGCCATCGCATGCGGCAGCCCCGGAGCCCATCTGAACCCCGCTGTCACCCTGGCGGTCGCAATCAAAACCGGCGACTTCGCAAACGTTCCTGCTTATGTCGCGGCTCAACTGCTGGGCGCAATTGCCGGTGCTACGCTGGTCTGGCTCCACTACCTGCCGCACTGGGCGCTCACACCGGACCCCGGCCTCAAACTCGGCTGCTTCTCGACGTCGCCTGCGGTGCTCAGCCCTCCGCATAATCTCTTCGTCGAGGCGCTGGGGACGTTCGTGTTGATCCTGGTGGTCTTCGCCATCGGTTCCAAAGCTGTGAATGTGCCGTTTGCTCCTCCGTTTGTCGGCATGCTGGTGTGGTCGATCGGCCTGTCGCTCGGCGGACCCACGGGATACGCCATCAATCCGGCGCGCGACCTCGGCCCGCGCATCGCGCACACGATTCTCCCGATTGCGGGGAAGAAGTCGTCCAACTGGAGCTATGCCCTCGTGCCAATCGTCGGCCCGCTGGCGGGAGGCGCCCTGGCGGCGGCCCTGGTGAAGTTCGTCGGGATGTAGCGCGGACGGATTATTCTTCCCGCAGCACCACCATCGGGTCCATGCGCGACGCACGCTTCGCCGGAATCCAGCACGCCACGGCCGCCACCAGGCCCAGAACCGCGGCCACCCCCGCGAACGTCGCCGGATCATTGGCGCCGACCCCGTAGAGCAGGTTCTCCATCAACCGCGTGAGCATGATCGACGCAGCCAGCCCGATCACCAGCCCGATTGCGGTGAGTGTGAGTCCCCGCCCCACCACCATGCGCACCACGCTGCCGCCGCTGGCGCCCAACGCCATCCGCATCCCGATTTCCCGGCTGCGCTGCGACACAACGTAAGACAACACGCCGTAAAGGCCGACCGAGGCCAGTACCAGCGCCAACACCGCGAAGGCCCCCAGCAGAGTCAATTGCTGCTGCCGGTCGGCAACGTCGAGATCGACCATTTCGTCCATCGAACGCACCCACGTCACCGACTGCTCGGGGTCCACCGAGGCAATCACGCGCCGCACCGCCGGCACCAGGCTCATCGGATCTCCCGCGGTGCGGAGAATCAATTCCCGCGTCTGCCGGCTCGCGTAAGCAGCAAGCTGGTAGACCCCGGGCTTCATGGCCGGCTCGTGGCCCCGCTCGCGCACGTCTCCCACCACGCCGATCACCGTGTGCCAGACCGATGGATCGTCATACGTGAGCGAGATGCGGCGCCCGACGGCGCTCTCCTTGGGCCAGTACTGGCGGGCGAATTTCTCGTTGATGATCACGACCGGCGTGGTCGACGGGCCATCGCCGCGATTGAAAAAGCGGCCCTCCACGAGGCGCACGCCTAGAACCTGAAGGTAGTCCTCGCTGACCACCCGGTACAGCGCATCGTGAGGATCGTTGGCGTCGAATTGACGGCCTTCGACAGCGTAGCCCGTGGTATCGCCGCGGCTTTCGAACGGCAGGGTCGATGCATAGCCCGCCCCCAACACGCCGGGGAGCGTCCGCACGCCCTCTAGCACGCGATTTGTGAAGGACGTCCTTGCCGCGAGGTTGCCGTACTTGGGAGGCAGCACCGTGCGCAGCGTCAGCAGGTGGTCGGGTCGAAACCCGAGTGTGAGGGATTGCAGCCGGGCCAGCGTCTGCAGCATCAGGCCGGCGCCGATCAGCAACACCAGCGCGAGCGCCACCTCAGCCACCACCAGCGCATCGCGGATGGCGTGTCCGCGATCGCCCGTCCCGGCGCGTCCGTCCTGCTTCAAGGCCTCGATCGGCGATCTTCGCGCGGTTTGTAGAGCCGGGATCAGGCTGAACAGCAGGCCGGTGGCGAAAGATAACAGCATGGCGAACACCAGCAATCGCCCATCGGCCTGGGGCAATGCGCTGGCTGGGAGGGTCGCCGGCACGAGCTTCTCCAATACCTGGATTCCGGCGGGCACGATCGCCAGGCTTAGCGCGCCGCCGGCCAGTGCCAGCATCAGCCCTTCCGTGATCATCTGTCTCACCAGCCTGGTCCGCCCCGCGCCCAGCGCCACGCGGATCGAGATCTCGCGCTGCCGCGCCACGCTGCGGGCAAGCAGTAGGCTCGCCAGGTTGGCGCACGCGATCAGCAGCACGCATCCGGCGGCTGCCATCAGCACCAGCAACCCGGTCCGCGCGCTCCCCAGCAGTTCCTCTTTCACTCCCACCACCACGGCGCCGACCCGCTGATTTTCCTGGTACTCAGCGGACATGCGGGCTGCCACCGCGCGCATATCGTCTTGCGCGCGCGCCAGCGCGACGCCCGGCTTGAGCCGCGCCACCACGTTCAGGTAATGCGAGCCGCGGTTCTCGAGATCCGCCGCGCTGAACGAAATCGGCATCCAGTAGGCCACGTCGCGCCGCACCAGCGCAAAATCCTCCGGCATGACTCCAAGCACGGTGACCTTGCGGCCGTCCATCAGGATCTGTTTGCCGGCCAACTGCGGATCGCCACCGTAGCGGCGCCGCCAGAGCGCGTAACTGATCACCGCCACCGGGGACTTGGTCTGCTCTTCCATTTCGGTGAACGTGCGGCCGAGGATCGGACGGACGCCCAGCACGGAGAAGAAGTTGGCGGTCACCTGCCGGCCGAACGCCAGTTCCGGAGGCCCGTCCGCCGTCAGGTTGGCGGAAACGCTGCGCGTCGCCGCCATGTCCGTAAAGACTTGATTGCGCCGCCTCCATTCCGCGAAATTCCCCGGTGCGGGCGTGTTCTTTCCGAATCCGACGAAGCTGCCGTCCTCCCAAACGAACACCACGCGCTCGGGATCGCCATACGGGAGCGCCCGCAGCATGGCCGAATCCACCGTCGAAAAGATGGCGGCATTCACACCGATTCCCAGCGCCAGGGTCGCGACCGCGATCGCGGCAAACCCCGGTGCGCGGCGGAACATCCGCCACGCGTAGTTGAGGTCCTGCATCAGGTGTTCGAAGTAGGTCAAGCGTCCTCCCGCCCGAAGGTAGCGCCCGGCGGCCACACGCGCAAGGGTTCGCTATACTCTTCTTGCGCAACCTTGCGCGCGGAGGATGATGTGCCCGTACCTGATGATGTGTTGGCCGCGATGCGGCAAACCAACGAGCTGTTCAATTCGGAAGTCGGCGCAAAGCGCAATGTCGAGGCCCTGAATCACGTGTATACGGCAGACGCGACGATCCTGCCACCCGGGGCTCCCATGATCGAAGGCCGTGAACGGATCAAGGCATTCTGGTCGCAGGCCATCGCTGCCATGGATCCCAAGTCGGTGACCCTGAGCACCGTTAAAGCCGATTCCGCCGGCGACACGGCGGTAGAGATCGGCCGGGCCGACATTGTCACCAGCGGCGGGCAGGCGATTGCCGTCAAGTATGTCGTCCATTGGAAACAGGAGGACGGCATTTGGAAGTGGCACACAGATATCTGGAATCTGAATCAGTAAGAGGAAGTCAGCGCGCAATTACGCGGTGGGTGACGTATTCGGTGGATACGAGCAGCGTGTCGCTGCTGGTGCATCGGACCACAACCTGATACGCAGACGGGAAACCAGAGTAACCTTCCGATGACAGGTGCTTCAGGAGCACTCCCAGGCCTTCGGGCCGCGCAAAGAACTCCGCCGCCCCATGCGCGCCCACCGACGTCAGGCCGGAAAAAATGAGTGTGCGATGCGGGCCGGAGCTTTCGCCCTCGCCCGGCAGCATGGATATGAGTCCGTAGACTTC
>DATJYJ010000546.1:0-9779 GCA_035578025.1 Verrucomicrobiia bacterium | reverse complement strand
ACTTGCGGAAGACGAGGATATCTTCAGCATCATTCGGACGCGCGATGTGATGCTGCACCATCCATTTCAGTCGTTCCAGCCGGTAGTCGATTTCCTGCGCAGGGCGGCGCGGGATCCCGATGTGCTGGCCATCAAGGTAGTCCTTTACCGGGTGGGCCGCAACTCGCCGGTGGTGGAGGCGCTGCTGGAGGCCATCGAGGAAGGCAAGCAGGTGGCAGTGCTGATGGAGCTCAAGGCGCGGTTTGATGAGGAGAGCAACATCGAGTGGGCCAAGACGCTGGAACGCGCCGGCTGCCACGTGGTCTATGGATTGCTTGGCCTGAAGATCCATTGCAAGGCGGCGCTGGTGCTGCGCAAGGAAGGCGACGTGATCCGCCCGTATGTGCACCTGGCGACCGGCAACTACAACGTGGTCACCGCGCACCTTTATACGGATATCGGGCTTTTCACGTGCAGTCCGGAGCTGGCGTCGGACACGATCGATTTATTCAATTTTCTGACCGGCTATTCGGCCAAGCGCGATTATCAGACGCTGCTGCTGGCGCCGATCAATCTGCGGCAGCGCCTGGAGGGGCTGATTAAGCGGGAAATTCAGCAACACGAAAAATCGGGCAAGGGCCACCTGGTTTTCAAAATGAACGCGCTGGTGGATCCAGAGATGATCGCACTGCTTTACCGCGCGTCACAGTCCGGAATGCGCATCGATCTGCTGGTTCGCGGCATCTGCTGCCTGCGCCCCGGAGTGCCCGGGGTGAGCGAGAACATTCGCGTGACGAGCATCGTGGGCCGCTTCCTGGAGCACAGCCGGATTTTCTATTTCCGCAACGGCGGCAAAGAGGAGATCTACCTAGGAAGCGCCGACCTGATGCCGCGCAACCTGAATCGGCGGGTGGAAATGCTGTTCCCGGTTCACGACGCCGAGCTGCGCGACCGGATCCGAGACGAGATTCTCTCGGTTTACCTGCTGGACAACGTGAAGGCGCGCCGGATGCTGGGCGATGGGACCTACAAACGCGCCACGCGGACCGAAGGACAACCCGCCTGGAACAGCCAGGAAGTGCTGCTGGGCAACGTGCCGAAGGGACGGAAGAAAGTGAAAGTGGCCTGGTAGGTCAGGCCAGCGCCAGGTTCAGATTTTCAATCGCTTCGTCGATCTCGGCGGTATTCTTGTAGCCGACGGTCACGGAATCCACGCCGGCGTTGTTGAAGGCGAACTTCATCGCGGCCTGGCGGTCTTCGCGCGATTTGAACGTACCTTCGCCGACCAGTTTCATGCTGATCACGCCCATGCCTTCAGCGCGCACCTGTTTGGTGTGGGCAACCACCTCGGTGACATTGCCGGACGAGGCGTTGTAGTCTTCGGCATCCATCCTGGCGCCGTTGTGATTCATGCGGATCATGGCGATTTCGAGCCACTTGTTGCCGGGGAACTTGCGCAGCGCCGGCAGACCGTGCACGGACGCCCCATGGCCGATGACGGCCTTCTTCGACTTCGCCTCCAGGATTCCGTCCTGCCAACGCACCGTGTCGGACGGCCAGGTCGCGACGTGCTGCCAGTGCAGGAGCAAAATATCGAAATACTCCGTGTTGGCCAGTTTGCGGAGCTCGTCGATTTTCTCCTGCGGATCGACGCCCTCGCGCGTGGTCACCTTGGACATCAAACGGTAGGAATCGCGGGGGATGCCTTTCAGCGCCACACCCAGCATGCGGTGCATCTCGCCATAACTTTCGGCGGTCTCGAAGAAGCGGATGCCTCGGTCATACGCGTAACGCACCAGCCGGGTGAAGTTCTCCTGCCCCAATTCGCGCTGCACCCGCCCGCTGAAAGTTCCAGTGCCGAATGCGAGGCGGGTAACTTTGACGCCGGACTTACCGAGCGTCACCCAATCGGTAGCGGTGCCGCGCGCGGCCCGCAAGGGAAAACCGCCGGTCCCGGCGAGCAGGCCGGCACCGATTCCGGTCTTTAAAAAATCGCGTCTGGAGAAATGAGCCACGATCGCCCTCCAATTGGGAAATATCGTATCACGAGGGCCGCACTATTGCCGGATGCGAAGATTGCGAAACATCACGGAACTGAAACGATCGTGTAACTGAAGTCCGATCGGACCAGTCTTGGGACGCGCCGGATCTCCCGGACCTTCGGCGACAGCCTCGCCATTGACGCGCACGCGAATGAGGCCGGTGCGCGATTGGATATCCATGCTGTTCCAGGCGCCGGGGCGATGCACTCCCCTCTTCGCAGGCACCAGGCTGTAGATACTGCCTGTCGGGTAGGTATCGTCGTAATCGATGATCTGGATCTCGTATCCGATGTGCGCGGGGGTGGTTTTAGGGAAGCCGGCGAGATCGGGGCGCTCCGCGTCCGGTTCGCCGATGGCGGCGTGCGCGCGCGAACGGTCGCGGATGGAAACGCCGCTATTGCCCCGGGGCGGCACCCAGTATTCGACGTGGAGATCGAACTGGTCGAAATCGGCCTTGGAGTACAGCCAGGCTTGCAGGCCTTCCCACTCGCGGAACTCCTTTGGGCCGGGCGGAACGGATTTGCCGGCCGTGCGGGCACCGAAGAGAATCCCGCCGGGAAGCACGGTCCACGTGCAATCGCCCCGCGGCTCCCAACCTTCGAGATCCTTGCCGTTGAACAGCGGTTTCCAGCCAAGATCGGCGGGCAAGGTTACGGATCCGGTGGCGGCCCATTCGGCACCGCGCGCGAGGAGCGCCTGGAAATTGAGGTTGTCGAGGTTGGGATTCAACTCGTCTTTCCAGGTGTGGCCGAGCATGGTGGTGTAGACGCGGCCGCGGCCGTACGAGCGAACCCAATCCATCGGCTCGCCCTGGTGCGACACCTCGGAAAACGCATAGGTGAGAATGGCGAGACCCTGCGCGGGGCCGTGCTGGCCGTGAGTCAACTGCTCGGAAGGCTGGAGCCAATGAGAAGGCAGGCCGCGCGTGATGGGGTGATCGGGGTCGCGGACGAAGACATCGAAATCATGGCGCGGGCCGTGCCCGGGGTTGAGGCCGGAACCCGTCGGTACTGTGAACAGCGCGCCGCCCGGGCCAATGGCGACACCAGGGCCGAACGACCGGTCGCGCCAGCCGAGGCCGATCATCTCGTTATATTCGGGCCACTCGAGGAAAGCATTATTGGCCGCGTGGAATACGACGAGTCCGCCGCCGCCGCTGACATAGGATTGGAGCGCCTGCTCCACGTCGCGCGGCCAGCGGGTGCCCGAAGCGGTGTGACCGCCGTTGAAGTTATCGATGACCACGTCATGGCCGCGGAACACCGGCAGCTTCGGCCAGGTGCAGACCTCGACGGTGAAGCGGCCCGAGCCCTCCAGAATGGACTGGATCGCGCGGGTCGCGGCGGCCCAGTCGTGGTTGTTCACGCCGTCGACGATCAGCGCGGAGAGTTTGCGGCCGGCGGCAGTGCAGGCCACCGTAAGCTGAAGCGCGAGGAGAAAGCGGAAGATCATGAGCCTGTGACCTCTTTGACCTTGGCAAAGAACTGGCGCTTGCGATCGGTGTTGATTCCCCAGTTGACCGGAGGACATTGAAAATCCTCGGGATCGAAGTATCCCCAGGAAACGTACAAGCCGAGCGCGACGCGCATGTGGCTGTCCGGGGCGTCGAAGCGGAAGTGATCGTCCTCGTTGATCAGGACCGGCATGGCGCGGTAGCCCTCGGTGGAGCGGGTGGTTTCGATCATGCGGCGGATGCGCGCGGGATCGTCAGGGCCATTGCCGTGCAGCAGGAGGAAATCCGATGCCTTGATGACGTTGGATGTGGCCGGCGTGCCGCCCCCGTAGCTGGTGCCGGCGAGCAGCCGCCGGCCGTTTCGGGTGGTGCTCTTGACGAGCTCGATGAGCTCGTGCACGCGGGGCGGTTTCAAGATGTCGTGCCGGTAGCGCACGTTGCATTCGTTATCGACCTCCACGAGCACGTTGCGGTACTCGTGGTCGAGCAGCCAATTGGTGGCGTTGAGAGTGGCGCGCCTGACGGCGGCTTCATCGAGCATCCGGTGGTCCTGGCCGAAGTAAAAATAGCCGAGGATGACCACCATGCCGAGTTCATCAGCGCGGTCCAGAATCTGCGTGAGGCGCGCCATGTAGGCCGGGCGCAGAGTTCCGTCCGGTTGGATGGCCGAGTTCTCCCAAGGCTGGGCGTTGCCATAACCTTCGGGATTGCCGCCCTGCAAATTGACAGTGAAAGCAAGCAACCCGTGGCGCCGCCACTCCGCCATGGCAGCGACAAACTCGCGGGTATTGCGTTCGGGGTCCCACCTGTGGGTGTCGCGATACGCCCAGTGCGAGCGCGTTTCGGGGTTAAGGTCGTCGAAGATGCCCTGTACCACCCGCGCGTTAAGGAGGAGGCCTTCGATGGACATGCCCTCCCAGGCGCGGCCCTGGTACGTGGGCTTGCCGTTGATGAAGAACCGGTCGGCGCGAATCGAGACCTCGGTACGCGGCGATTGGGCGGGCGAGACGAGGGGAACCGCGGCGGCGAGGCCGAGGAAATCGCGGCGCCGCATATCTACCCGTAGCACCGGATTTCGAATATGCGCGCATCGGGATCGCCGTTGGTGGCGCTGATCTCGACGCGCAGGGAATCCATCTCGACAGGGTCGAACGTGTGCCGGCGCTGGCGCTGGAAGTTGTCTTTGACTTCGGCTAGCGTGCGGCCGCCACAAAGGATGCGGTAGTCGCGGACGGTTTCCGGCTGCGGCGCGCGCAGCAGGTTGACGTTCTGCGATTCCTGGGCGGTGAGGGTGAGCTGCCGCTTGAATCCGGTGTCGAATGTGAGCTGCACCTGGCGGATGCGTTGCGGGCGCGGCCAGCGGAGCTCGATCCATGCGGGGGCGGGTGCGGCCCACAGGTGAATTTCGGCGGGATCGCCATGACGGTCGGGGAGATTGCGCGTGACGCCGTCGATGACCAGCGCCGCTTTGGCCTCGCCGGATTCGGCGGATGCCGATACGGTGGCGGTGCGGGCGAGATCCAGCTGGTCCTGGTTACGGAGGTGCTTGATGGACTGATCGTCACGGAGTAGCGCCTGCTGGAGGCGTGCGACTTGCTTGGGATCCCGCGCCAGTTCGCGCGGGAGCAGTCCGCGCTCGATGCACTGGGCAGCGGCGGTGCCGATCGCCTGGCCTTCGACCGCGCAGGTCGCCATCACGCGCGCCGAGGTGAAAGCGACGTAGCTGGCGCTGATGTTGCGGCCGGCCATGAAGAGGTTCGCGAGGTTGCGGCTGTAGAGGCTGCGCAGCGGGATGTCGTAGACTTCGGGCGGCTTCAGCACGGTGTTCGGCGGAAGGTCGGGACGATCGAAGCCTTCGGGAGGATGGCCATCCATGGGCCATCCACCGATTGCCACAGCGTCGGGGAAGCCACCCTGCATCAGGTCCTGCTGCTTCAGAATGTAGTCGCCGAGGAGGCGGCGGCTGCCGCGTTTGCCGGGCATCATGCCGACCCAGTCCATAGCCCAGTGGCGGCTGTCGGGAAACGCGCCGCTGTTTTTGATGTAGTCCCAGACGCCCATCACGATGGAGAGGAGCTCGAAACGGATGCGCTCGTTGTCGGCGACGATGTCCTTGTCGCCGCCCCATTCGATCCACCAGTAACCGTACTCCCAGCTCGTGACGGGACGGTGGATCAATTGCTCTTTGTTGATCTTGCGGGCCCACGCAGGCGCGGTGAAGGGCATCGGGTTGTGGTACAGGCGCGAGGTGAAGAGAATACTGGAGCCGAGCGTGCGATTGTCGGGCTGATCGGGGGCCAGCGACTCGCCGAATTCGGCGCGGGCTTCGCGGCCGGTGCGCATTTCGGCGCCGGCTTCGAGTCCCAGGCGCGAATCGCCGGTGCAGTCGCAGAACACTTTGGCGCGGATGCGGTACAGGTGCTCGCTCTTGTCGCAGCGGGCGGCCACTTCAGTGATCCGGCCGCCGGTCACCGACGCCGCGTACAGGGTAGTCTCAAGCAACAGAGTGATGTTGGGCTCGCTGATCACTTTGTCGTAAAGGAGAAGGTCCCAGAGCTCCCAGGAGCGCTGCGGGTTATTAACGGCGTCGGCGAGGCGGAGCTCCTCGATGAGGCCGCCCTCACGCCAGCCGGGCCGGCCGTTGTGGTTGTTGGCGCCGACCACGTGCATTTTGACTTCGCTGGAGGAATTGCCGCCCAGCCGCGAGCGGTCCTGCACAAGGACGACGCGCGCTCCCTGCCGCGCCGCCGCGATAGCGGCACAGGCGCCGGCGAGTCCGCCGCCGGCGACCAGGATGTCCGCCTCGAGCTCGACCAGCCGCATGTGCTTTTCGGCGGGCGCGAACGGCGCGTCTTTGGGAGCAATGGCGTCGAAATCGCGCGGCGGAGACTGGGTCTGCGCGGCGGATTCGCCGGCCAGCACGATCAGGGAGTACGTGCCGAGGCCCGCGGCCTGGAAGAAGTCGCGCCGGTTCACGTTCCTTATTCTATGCGTTCTCTATGCGGTCGCGAGAAGGCGGGCGCGAGCCTCGCCGTAGCAAACCTGGCGCAGGGCCTCACGCTCGCCGTCGATGCGGCGGCGCGGGTCCATGTTGTCCTCGAGGTCGGCGAGTTTCACGCGGCGGGAGAGCGGATTGGCGGCCGCCCGAGAGATGAAGGCCTCGTACGCCTCGCCGGGGCGGCGGGTCAGGCAATCCACCGCGTCGCAGATTTCGCCGCTATAGCCTTCGGCGCGGAGATCGGCCAGCGTGACGGGCGTGTCTTCGACGACGTCGTGCAGCACGGCGACGATCTGCGCGGCCGGATCCTCGAGACGCAGCATGACCCGCAGCGGGTGCAGGATGTACGGCTTTCCTGCTTTGTCTACCTGGCCGCGATGCGCCCGGCAAGCGAGGGCGATGGCATCTTCCAATGTTCGGATCAAGATCCCGATATTTTAGCCGACATCGCGCTGTGAGATGCTGGTGGGTCCGGAGGCGAAATGATGACACGCCGCGCCTTGCTCGGGGGCGCCACCGCAGCGCTGGCGGCGCGCGGGCAGTCCGCAAGCACGGCCGGCCCGCTTTTTGCATACGTCGGTTGTTACACCACCGCGCAGCGGTACGCGCGCGGCGACGGCATCCACGGGTACCGGGTGGAAGAGGAACCCGGCGCGTGGACGCATGTGCAGCGCGCCGGCGACCTGGTGAACCCGTCGTTCCTGATCGCGGCGCGCGACGGACGGCATCTGTACTCGGCGCACGGCGACGAGACGTACGCCACGGCGTTCGCAATCGATCGCGCGAGCGGGAATCTGGCGTTGCTGAATCGCGCGGAGACCGGAGGGCGCAACGGCGTACACCTGGCGCTCGACGCCAGCGGCCGATGGCTGGTGGTGGCGAACTATTCGAGCGGCAGTGTGGCGGTGCTGCCGGTGAAGGAGGATGGAAGGCTGGCCGAAGCGGCGCACGTGGTGCCGCTACCCGGACAGCCGGGGCCGCATCGGGTGGAGCAGGCCGGATCGCATCCCCACCAGATCGTGTTCGATCCATCGGGGCGCTTTGTGGTGGTGCCGGATAAGGGCCTGGATCGCATTTTTGTCTTTGCGTTCGACTCCGCCACCGGCAAACTGACGCCGACGGCACAGGGATCGGCGGTGGCGCGGCCGGGGTCGGGTCCGCGCCACGCGGCGTTTCATCCGGCGCTGACCGTGCTTTGGGTGCTGAACGAGATCGCCAGCACCGTGACCACCTATTATTGGGAAGCCGAGCGCGGGCACCTGCGAGCGGCGCAGATTCTGCCGACGCTGCCGCCGGAGTACACCGGCGAGAACACGGCATCGGAGATCGCGGTCTCGGCGGGCGGGAAGTTCGTCTACTGTTCCAACCGCGGGCACGACAGCATCGCGGTATTCGCTGCCGATCCGGCGAGCGGCCTGCTCACGTCCGGCGGCTGGACGCCGAGCCAGGGGCGCACTCCGCGATTCATCGGGTTCGATCCGGCACGGCGGGTTCTGTACGCGGCCAACGAGCAGTCGGACACGATCGTGGCTTTTCGCGGGGACGCTGCGAGCGGCCGGTTGACCGCAGCGGGCCAAATCGTCCGCACGGCGAGTCCGGTGTCGATTGCGTTTGTGGGGTAGGCGGTCGCGCGCTATGCGCGCGGGACGGACGACGAAAAGCGATCGTCCGCCCTCACCCATTTTCCGTCCGGATTACCTGGCGACCGGCTCGCGCGCCAGCGATGCGACCTCGGGTTGCGCCATCCGGCGATAGTCCTCAAGGCGCATGTGGACCACATCGCGGTGTGTCCCGGCGTTGAACGCGATCTGCTCGTCCGCCAGCAGGGAGGCATCGACCAGCACCTTCATGTGATACAGATTGCCGAACGGCGGCATGGCGCCCAGCTCGCAATCGGGGAAGAGGCGGCCGAGCTCGTCCTCGGTGGCGAGACGCGCCGAAGGCGAGCCCAGCACCGCGCGAACCTCCGGAAAATCGAGCACTCTGCTGGCGGGCAGCACCGCCATTTTGTATTCACCGTCAGCGACGATGACGACGACTTTGGCCACTTCCTGCGGCGGCACATGCTCGGCATTCGCCACTTCGCGCGCGGTGTAGGCCAGGGGATGTACGGTATGGGTGTAAGGAACTCCGCTCAAGTCCAGGAGTTCCTGAAGCTTTGGAAGGATCGGCATAGCAGAACCTCCGGTCATATTGTGCGCCTGCTCGGATACGGATGTCTATGGGCACAAAGGAGCGGCGTGCGCTACGGTACCCAGAAAGCGGCAGCCGAGCGCGGAGCGCGTCAGCGCGCTACGATACGCTGTCATGGCCACCGCCGCGCCAGCCAAACGCCTGCCTGCCAACGCCTACACGCCGCTCCCGTCCGGAGAGGTTTACCAACCCCCAGTTGCCGCTCACGAGACGCTCGCGGAGCTTACGCCCCGTTCGGTGGGGTGGGGAATCTTCCTCTGCGTGGTGTTCACGGTTGCGTCGGCCTACTCCGGCCTGAAGGTGGGCCAGGTGATGGAGGCGGCGATTCCGATCTCGATCCTGGCGATCGGACTGGCGCGCGTCTACCGGCGGCGGTCCACGGTGCTCGAAAACGTGATCATCACGGGCATCGGCGGGCTGGCAGGCTCGATCGTGGCCGGCGCCATCTTCACGCTGCCCGCGCTTTACATTCTCAAGCTCGATCCGCACCCGGTGCAGACCATCTTTATCTGCGTAGCCGGCGGATGCCTGGGCGTGCTGTTTCTGATCCCGCTGCGCCGGTATTTCGTGCGCGACATGCACGGCCTGCTTCCCTACCCCGAAGCGACCGCCATCACCGAGGTTCTGGTCACCGGCGAAAAAGGCGGCTTGCAGGCGCGCCTGCTGCTGGAAGCCACGCTCATCGCCGGCGTTTACGACTTCTTCGTTACCACGTTCCAGGTCTGGAAGGAGTACCTGGACTTCCAATTCCTGCCCGCGATGCGCGCGCTGTCGGAGCGGGCCAAAGTCGCGGTCAGCTTCGATGCCATCGGCTTCATCCTGGGCCTGGGCTACGTGATGGGCCTGCGCAGCTCGCTGATCCTGTGCGCCGGCGGCGTGCTCTCGAACCTGGTGCTGGTGCCGCTGATCTGGATGATCGGCCGCGAGCACACCACAGCCGTCTACCCCGCCGCCGTGCCCATCGCCAAGATGACGGCGAGCGAAATCTTCCGCGGCTACGTACGCTTCGTGGGCGTGGGCGCCATCGCCACCGCCGGCATCTTCGGGATTTTGAAATCCCTCCGCGTCGTCGCCGGCTCCTTCGGAGTCGCCTTGCACGCCTTTCGCCGCGGCG
>DATJYJ010000545.1:0-11571 GCA_035578025.1 Verrucomicrobiia bacterium | reverse complement strand
GTCGAGCGCGCCGTCCTCATGGCGCAGGGCGACATGGTGCGCGCCGCCGATCTCGGCCTCCGCACCGGCCGCGAGGGCCCGCCCCGCCTCGAAGAAATGAGCCTGGAAGACGTCGAAGCGCTGCTTATCAAGAAGGCGCTGGCCCGCTTCAGCGGCAACGTCAGCCACGCCGCCAACGCGCTCGGCCTGAGCCGCAGCGCGCTCTACCGCCGCCTGCAAAGATACGGACTGTGAGTAATCCGGAAAAGCCCGCCCACATCAGCTACGAAGGCCGGATCGTGCTGCTCGCCTTCCTCGCGGGCCTTCCCGGCTCGGCAGCCGCGCTCTGGATGCTTTGGAACGATGGCAACTCCGCCAAGGTCGAGTGGACCCTTACTGTGATCATCGTCGTCGCGTGGCTCGGTTTCGCCTTCGCCATCCGCGAGCGCGTGGTCTTCCCGCTCCAGACGCTCTCCAACCTGCTGGGCGCCCTGCGCGAAGGTGATTTCTCCGTCCGCGGCCGTTCCCCGCGCCCCGACGATGCCCTCGGCGAAGTCATGCGCGAGGTCAACACCCTCGGGAGCACCCTGCGCGAGCAGCGACTCGGGGCCATGGAGGCCACCACGCTCCTGCGCAGCGTGATGCGCGAGATCGCCGTCGCCATCTTTGCCTTCGATGAAAACGAGCGGCTGCGCCTCGTAAACCGCGCCGGCGAGACGCTGCTGGCCGCCCCGGCAGAGCGCCTCCTCGGACAGACCGCGCAAGAGCTCGGTATGGACCCCTGCCTCGACGGTCCCGCCGTCACCACGCTTCAGACCGTCTTCCCCGGCGGCGCCGGACGCTTCGGCGTGCGCCGCACCCGCGTCCGCGAACACGGCCTGCCGCTGGAGCTCGTCGTCATCTCCGACCTCACCCAGGCCCTCAGCGAACAGGAGCTGCAAGCCTGGCAGCGCCTGGTCCGCGTGCTCGGCCACGAGCTCAACAACTCCCTCGCGCCCATCAAATCCATCGCCGGCAGCCTGGAATCCATCGTCTCGCGCGATCCGCTCCCCGAAGACTGGCGCGACGATATGCGCCGCGGCCTCAGCGTGATCACCTCCCGATCCGAAAGCCTGAGCCGGTTCATCGGCGCCTATGCGCGCCTCGCCAAGCTCCCGCGCCCCCAATTGCAGCCGCTCAACATCGCCGCTTGTGTGGGCCGGGCTGTCAGCTTCGAGACCCGTGTACACGTCGCGGTCGACCCCGGTCCCAGCGTCACCGTGCAGGGCGACCCCGACCAGCTCGAGCAGGTGCTTATCAACCTCCTGCGCAATGCCGCCGACGCCTCGCTCGCTACCAGCGGCAACGTGACCATCGGCTGGCACCGCGACGGCTCGATGATGGAGGTCTGGATCAAGGACGAAGGCCCCGGTCTTTCCAGCACCGCCAACCTGTTCGTCCCCTTCTTCACCACCAAGCCCGGCGGCAGCGGCATCGGCCTGGTGCTCAGCCGCCAGATCGCCGAGGGCCACGGCGGCGCGCTGGCGTTGGAAAACCGCTCCGACGGCCCCGGCTGCATCGCACGCCTGCGCCTTCCGGCGTAAGCGGGGACTCCCGACCGGCCCTGGGTTCAGGGATTCTTCCTGGGGACGGGTGCCGGAGTTCCTCCAGCCGGCCCGTTCCACTCTGCATCGCTCAAGTGCCAGCCGCCGCCGAGCGCCTCGTAGAGCTGAACGATCACCAGACGGCGGTCGAACTCCGTTTGCGCCAGCGCATTCTCCGCCGGCACCAGTTGCTGCTGCGCCTCCAGTACTTCGAAATAGCCCGACTTGCCCGCCATGTAGCGCTGCATGGAAACCTCTACCGCGGCCTGATACGCCAGCACGGCTTCCATCTGGCGCTGCCGCACGCCTTCCAGCTTTTCACGCGTGATGAGCGCGTTCGAAACGTCGCGAAATGCGGCCAGCACCGTCTGTTCGTACTCGATGCGCGTCTCTTCCCAGGCCGCCACCGCCTGGCGTTTTTGCGCGCGCAGTCCTCGGCCTTCCCAGATCGGCCCAATCGCGCTCGCCGCCCCGCTGAACACATTGGTCCGCCCGGTCGTGAAGTCTTCCAGCGGACTGCTCATCCTGCCGAAGAGCGCCGTCAGGCCGATCTTGGGGAAAAACGCCGCCGTCGCGATGCCGATTTGGGCGTTCGCCGCGCGCACCTTCATCTCGGCCTGCAGCACGTCCGGCCGCCGCTCCAGCAATTGCGAGGGTATCCCGGCGGGCACCTCCGGAGGCATCGTCTGTTCCAGCAACGTACCCTGCCGCGGGATTCCTCCCGGCGCCGATCCCAGCAGGAGGTGGATTTCGTTCTCCTGAATGGCGATCCGCCGCTCCAGCTCGGGAATCGCGGCGGCTGTCGTCGCCAGAGCCGCTTCCGCGCGGGTCGAATCCAGCCGCGACGCCGTGCCCGCTTCCAGGCGCTCCTGAAAAATCCGCAGACTCTCCTCGAACGACTTCGCGTTGCGGTGCGCGATTTCGAGCCGTAGATCCAGCTCCAGCAGCTCGAAGTACGCTCTCGCCACACCGCCTGTCAGCGACAGCAGCACCCCGCGGCGGGCCTGTTCGCTGGCCAGGTAGTTGGCCAGGGAGTATTCGTTGAGTCGCCGGATCCGTCCCCAGACGTCGGCCTCCCACACAGCCCCGATGCCGATTGCCACCGAACCTCGCTGCTCGCCGATCGCTCCCGTGGGGCTGCCCAGAAACTCGTTTTCGCCGCCGCTGATTCCTGCCTGGTATCCGATTGACGGGAAGAACTCCGATCGCGTCTGCACGCGGTACTGGCGGGCCTGCTCGACGCGTTGTACCGCCACACGGAGGTCGTTGTTATTCGCGATCGCGGTCCTGACCAGATCGCGTAGCGTGTCGTTGCGGAACACCTCCCACCACGGCAGATCCGCCAGCGACGCAGATTCCGCCGCGGCCTGCCCCCGGCTCACCGGCGGCGCGCTCACCGCCGGACGCTGGTACCGCGGTCCTACCAGGCAGCCGGCGAGGAGGAAGACGGAGCCGGCCGCGATGCCCCACGCGATGTTTCGCATCTCAGTGCCCTCCTCCCTGCGGCCCCGATTGGTGGCGCGGGCCAATCCGCTCCATCAGGTAAAACGTGACCGGGATCAGCAGCACCGCGATCCCTGTCGCCGCCGACATCCCCCCGATCACGCAACTGCCCACCACTCGCCGCGCCAGCGCGCCCGCCCCGCTCGCCATCCACAGCGGGACGCAGCCCAGAATGAACGCGAAGCTCGTCATCAGGATGGGGCGCAACCGCAGCCGGGCAGCCTCCAGCGCGGCATCCGTCAGGCCCATGCCGCCCTGATACCGCACCTTTGCGAACTCCACGATCAGAATCGCGTTCTTGGCCGCCAGGCCGATCAGCATCACCAGCCCGATCTGCGCGTAAACATCGTTGGTGATCTTGCGCAGGAACAGCGTCGCCAGCGCGCCGGCCACCGCCACCGGCGTCCCCAGCAGCACGCTCACTGGCAGCGTCCAGCTTTCGTAGAGCGCCGCCAGGATGAGAAACACGAACACCAGCGACATGCCGAACACCGCCATCGGCGATACACCCTTGCGCGCCGCCTGTTCCTGGTAGGACATGCCCGCGTAGTCGAAGCCCATCTCCCGCGGCATGGTCTGCGCGAACGTCTCCTCCAGGGCATCGGTCGCCTGGCGCGAGCTGTAGCCGGGTGCGGCGCTGCCGAAAATCTGCGCGCAGCGATACAGGTTGTAACGCTGCGTGAACTCGGGGCCGATGATCCTCCGGATACTCGTCAGCGCCGAGAGCGGCACCATGTCGCCCCTGGCGTTCTTGACGTAGAACTGGCCGACGTTCTCCGCCCGTGTGCGTTGCTCCCCTTCCGCCTCGAGGTACACACGCCACTGCCGTCCGAAGCGGTTGAAGTAGTTCACGAACGCGCCGCCCATGAACGTTTGCAGCGTCTGGTAGAGATCGCTTAACGCCACGCCTTGCGCCACCGTCTTGTCCCGGTCCACGTTCACGAACACCTGTGGGATCGAGGGTAGAAACGTGGTGGACAGATTGGTCAGCTCCGGCCGCTTTCTCGCCCCCTGCAGGAACCGTTGCAGGTTGGAGTTCAGGAACTCGATGTCGGCCCCCGAGCGGTCTTCGAGAATGAATGTGAACCCGCCCGACGCGCCTACGCCCGGAATTGCGGGCGGTGTGACCGAGAACGCGATGGCTTCCGGAATTCCGCCAAGCCGCCGGTTCAGATAGCGCGCCAGTTCCGTCGCCTGTTCCTCTCTGCTCTTGCGCTCGCCCCAGGGCCTCAGCTTGATGAAAAACGCGCCCGAGTACGTGTTGGCCACGCCGCTGAAGAGGTTGATGCCCGAAACGCTCGTGTACGTCTCCACCGCGGGTATCGTCTTCATCACATCTTCGATCTTGCGGATCACGACATCCGTGCGCTGCAGCGAAGAGGCATCAGGCAACTGGATCGAAAGCAGGAAATACCCCTGGTCTTCCTCCGGCAGGAATCCCGTCGGAATCCTCGTGCCGAACCAGCCGGCTGCGAACGCGCAGCCCGCCAACATCGCCAGCGCCAGCAACGACTTCCGGATCAGCCCCGCGCACGTGGCGACGTAGCCGTTCCTTGCGCGCTCAAAGGCACGGTTGAATGCCCGGAAAAACGCCCCCAACGGCCCCCGCGCCTGCCGTTTGTGTCTCAACAGAAGCGACGCCAGCGCCGGACTGAGCGTCAGTGCGTTGAATGCCGAGATCAAAACCGAGGTTGCCACCGTCATGGCGAACTGCTGGTAGAGCCGGCCCGTGATGCCGGGCACGAAGACGGTGGGCACGAATACCGCCGCCAGGATGATGGCGATCCCGATCACCGGCGCCGACACCTCTTCCATGGCTTTGATTGCCGCCGCCTTCGGATCAAGCCCTTCCTCGATGTGGCGCTGCACCGCCTCCACCACCACGATCGCATCGTCCACCACCAGCCCGATCGCCAGCACCAGCCCGAACAGCGAGAGCGTGTTGACCGAGAATCCGAACACGGGGAAGAATATGAAGGTCCCCACCAGCGAGACCGGCACCGCCAGCAGCGGAATCAGGGTCGCGCGCCAGTCCTGCAGGAACAGGTACGTGACCAGCGCCACCAGAAGCAGCGCTTCCGCCAGCGTCACCACGATTTCCGAGATGCCTTCGTCGACCGGCAGGGTCGTGTCCAGCGACACCAGATAATCCACGTCGTCGGGAAAGCGCTGCTTGAGGCGCGCCATGACTTCGCGCACGTTCTTCGCGGTATCGAGCGCGTTGGAGCCCGGCAACTGGTACACCGGAATCACGGCGGCCGGGTGCCCGTTCACGCGCCCGGTGATGTTGTAGCTTTCGGCCCCCAGTTCCAGGCGCGCCACGTCCCGCAGACGCAACACCGAGCCGTCCCGGTTCGCGCGAATCACGATCTGGCCGAATTCCTCGGGAGTCACCAGGCGCCCCTGCGCGCGCACCGCGTACGTGAATTCCTGCCCTGCCGGCGCCGGCTCGCTGCCCAACTGCCCCGACGGGTTCAGCGTGTTCTGCTCCCGCAGCGCGCGCGCGATCTCGGAGACCGTCAGTTGCAGCTTGGTCAACTGGTCCGGCTTCACCCAGATCCGCATGGCGTACCGGCCGCCGTACACCAGTACGTCGCCCACGCCGGGCGCGCGCGCCAGCTCGTCCACCATGTTGATGTAGGCGTAATTTGCCAGAAAATTGCGGTCGCGTGTGCCCCTCGGCGAGTAAAGGGAGAGCATTACGAGCGGCGTGCTCGTCGCCTTCCTCACCACGACCCCGAAGTTGAGGACATCGAACGGCAGTTGCGTCGCCGCCAGCGACTCCCGCATCTGGGTCAGGATCAGGTTGGTGTTCGGCGGAGTCCCCACTTCGAACGTCACGCGCAACCCCATGCTGCCGGCGTTCGAGTTGGTGGACATCATGTAAGCCATGTTGTCCACACCGCTCATCTGCTGCTCGACGGGAGCGGCCACGGACTGCTCGATGGTCTGCGCGTCGGCGCCCAGGAACGTGGCGGTGATCGTCACCTCGGGCGGCACGATGTCCGGAAACTGCGCCACCGGCAGCGAGAGCATCGAGATCACGCCCACCAGCACCGTAAGAATGGCGATCACCATCGCCACGATCGGCCGGGAGATGAAGAACCTGGACATGGCGCCTACTTCCCGTTCCCCTGCGCCGTGGCCGCCTTGGGGCTCACCTCGGATCCGTTGCGCACCTTCTGCAGGCCTTCCACGATCACCCGTTCCCCGGGGCGCACGCCTTCTTCCACCACCCACAGGGTGCCCACGCGGTCGGCCACCCGGACCGCGCGGATGGCGACCCTGTGGTCGTCGCCCACCACGGCCACCTGGTACGCGCCCTGCAATTCGGAGACGGCCCTCTGCGGCACCACGGCAGCGCCTTTGCGCACTCCCATGACGCTCCGCACGCGCCCGTACTGTCCCGGCCGCAGAACATTTCCCGGGTTGGGAAAGAGCGCCGCCATGCGCAGCGCGCCCGTACCCACGTCTACCTGGCGGTCCGCCATGTAGAACGTGCCTTTGTGCGCGTACACCGAGCCGTCCGCCAGCACCAGATCGAGATTCCTGGCCCACTTTTCCGGCCCGCCCGCGCGCTCCTGAGCCAGGTACTCCTGTTCGCTGATGGTGAAATACGCCTTGATGGGATTCACCGTGGACACCGTGGTCAGCGCGATGCCAAGAGGACTCACCAGGTCGCCCACCTGGATTCGGGCCAGTCCGGCGATTCCATCCACGGGAGCGGTGATTTTCGTGAATCCCAGCTTCACTTCCGCGTCGTACACCGCCGCCTTGGCCGCCACCACCGAGGCTTTTGCCGTCTCGATCGCGGCTTTGCATGCCTCCACCGCGGCCTGCGCCTCCAGGCGGCTCTGCATCGCGTTGTCCATCTCCTCCTGGCTGATCGCTTTGGTCTTGACCAGCGGCGTGTAGCGCTTGACGTCGAGCTCCGCCTTGCCCAGCCTGGCCTGGTTCTGCGCCAAGTTCCCGTCGGCCTGCTGCACGCTGCTCTCGGCTTGTGCCAGCCTGCCGTTCGCCTCGTTCAAAGCCGCTTGAAACGGCCTTGGGTCGATCTCGAACATCAGATCGCCCTTGCGGACGAACGAGCCCTCCCGGTATACCTGGCGCAGCAGGTAGCCGGTCACCTGTCCCCGGATCTCCGCGTTGACGAACCCGTCGAGGGTGCCCACCCACTCCTTGACGATTGGAACGTCCCGCGCCCCGACCACCGCTACCTCCACCTCGACGGGCGCCGGTGCGGCCGCAGACGTTCCTCGTGCCGGCTCCCCTTGCCGGCAGCCCGCCAGCAATACGGGGACGACGGCAGCCAGCAGCGGCCACCGCCGGCGGCTGAACTCACGACAGGGAATGTAACGCGAAGAGGTCGCAGTGGATCGCGGCCCTGCGACTGGATTACTGACCTGCATAACCCTCCTGCCCTGCTCCCCGACATCGAGCGTCAGGTTCGGGACGGCCGCATCCATGACAGGTGGTGCGACTGCAAAGCAGTATTCAGAACCCTATTATCTCTTTTAATCATTGTGGAAGTCGATGCCCGTCCGCGCTTCGTCCGCAACCAGCTAGCATAAGCCTATGAAGAAAACGCTGCTTTCCGTGGCTCTCTCACTGGCCGTGCTGCCGGCGTTTGGCCAGCCGTATCGAGCCGCTGTGATCGGATTGATTCATTCCCACGAAGGTTCGTACCTTCCCCGTATGGCGCGAAGCGAGCAAATCAAGCTCGTCGGGATTGCCGAGACCATTCCGGAGCTCGTGCAACAGGCCAAAGAACGGCAAGGCGCGAAGGACGTTCCCTTCTTCGACGATTACCGGAAAATGCTGGACGAAACCAAGCCGGATTTGGTCTGGGCGTTCGTCGAAAACAATCGCCACCTGGAGATCCTCAAGGAGTGCGCCCCGCGCCACATCCACGTGATCTTCGAGAAGCCGCTCGCCTCCACGCACCAGGACGCGCTGGCCATGGCGGAACTGGCCCGGAAGTACAACGTCAAGGTCATGTGCAACTACCAGATGGCATGGTGGCCGGCCAACCTGATCGCGCACGCCGAGGTGGAAAAGGGCACCGTGGGCAAGCCCTGGCGCCTCCACGGCATCGTGGGACATGGCGGACCCGGCTCCACGGGCCCCGGCAAGTACTTCTTCGACTGGCTCACCGACCCGGTAAAGAACGGTGCCGGGGCTCTGATGGATTTCGGCTGCTACAACGCGTTGTGGTCCCTGTGGTATATGGGGCGCCCCGAAAGCGTTTATGCCGAGGCAATCCACCTCCGTCCCGAAACCTTTCCCAAGGTGGAGGACTCGGCCACGCTGGTCTTGAAGTATAAAACCGGTATCAACGTCTTCGAGGGAAGCTGGGACCTGCCGCGCAGTTTTCAGGACCTGGAGATCTTCGGCTCCACCTCAGGGCCGGACGGCAGCCTGACGCGCGGCAGCATCTATATGACGCAGCAGAAGGTGGAGCTGCGCAGCGGCCGCGACACGCGCGAGCTGCCGCTCGCGCCCCTGCCTCCCGAAAAGGCCGACCCGATCGCATTCATGGTGGATGCCATCCGCAACAACAAGCCGATCGAAGGCATCACCGCGCTGGATATCAACGTGGGCGTGGTCGAGATCATCGACGCCGCGAAGGAATCCATCCGCACCGGCCGTCCAGCGAAGCTGAAGTGAGAGTGGGGCAAGCGATCGCCTTTCGTCGTCCGCCCTGCTACCTGACCGCCTTCCCGATCGCGGTCAACTGCTCCACGAACTCCGGCGCGATTTTACCGGTGGGATCCACCGGCGTGTCCCACGTGATCGCTCCGCCCTGCTGCACCACCTTGCGGCTCCACTCCGCGGCCTGCGCAGCCGTGAAGCGCGGCGCGCCTTTTCCCCATTGCTCCCCGAGATGCGTCAGCACGTGAAGCTGCGCCCCATCCTGCTTGCCGTCCACCGCCCGCCGGATCGTGATCTTGTCCGGATCGTCGATCTCCCCGGCGATGTAGTCCTCGTGCGGCGTGATCGAGATCAGCCGGTGAATCACTCCCGGATTGAACGCCAGCGCCGCATCCGGATTCCCCGCGCGCGCCGCCGCCGCGAACGTCGCGAAGTTAGGCGCGTCCTCAGCGCGGTACATGGTGTTCGGCCAATAGCACCCGTCGAACCACCAGCCCGCGATCCTCTTGCTCCACCGCACGGACCACCCGCGAATGACCTGCTCCCACTTCTGCTGGAATTCTTTGTTGCGATATGGACCGTTCTGCCATGCCAGCGCTGCGTCCGCCGCATTGTCCCCGCCCGGCGCGCCCGACGGCAGGTACACCATCAGCCGGATGCCGCGCTTGTGCATCGCCTCATAGAGGTCCGCCACCAGGTCGCGCCGCGAGAGCTTGCTCGGCGCGATCCCTGTCAGCTTGTCGTACACCGCGTTCGGCGCCAGATAATACCCGGAGTTTTGCCCGATGGTGATGAGGTAGTAACCCGCGCCCGTGGATTTTACCTGCTCCGCGATCTGCTCGGCGTCGAAGTGGTCCACCAGGCTGTTCCACCGCTCGACGCTCATCGGCTCGTGGGTGGTCTGCGCGATCCAGTCCGCCAGGTAGTGGGTCATTACCCCGAACCGCGCTTCGCGCATCCATGCCGCGCGGCCCTGGGCGTACAGCAAAGCGCCGAGCAGAAAGAAAACCGGCGCGGTCCTTCTCACGCCCCGAAAATCTCCATTGCCTGCTTCAAGCTCGCCAGCGGATCCCGGCCCTGTGCCGGCGAGTACTCGTGCCCGATGTACCCCGTGTATCCCAGGTCCGCGATCGCCTGCGCCACGAACCGGTAGTTCAGCTCCTGCGTCTCGTCGATCTCGTGCCGCCCCGGATTTCCGCCGGTGTGGAAATGCCCGATCCACTGAAAGTGATCGCGAATGTTGCGCACGATGTCGCCATCCATGATCTGAGCGTGGTAGATGTCGTAGAGAATCTTCACTCGCGGCGAGTTCACGCGCTTCATCACGTCCACGCCCCACGCGATGTGATCGAACATGTAGTCCTTGTGATTGACCTTGCTGTTCAGGTACTCCATGCAGATGTTGATGCCCTTGTCCTCCGCATGTGCCTTCAGCTTGTTCAGCCACAGCACGCAGTTGTCCGCCCCCTCGGCGTCGCCCATGCCGCGCCGGTTGCCGCTGAACGTGATGATGTTGGGCACGCCGTTCGCCGCCGCTTCGTCGATCGCCGCGTGCATCAGCTTCTCCAGCCGGTCGTGATTCTCCTTGCGATTGAGCGCGTCGGGAATTGTCCCGCCCGGACCCGGCGGATACATGGTCGGAATCAGCCCGTATTTCTTCAGCGTCGGCCAATCCTGCGGCCCGCGCAGGTCGTATCCCACGATTCCCAGCTTCGCCGCGATCTGGCACGTCTCCTCGAACGCCATTCCGCGCCCGAACACCCCGCTGGTCACGGTCTGCTTCAGCTTCCCCTTGGGCTTCGGGGCGTCCTGCGCCATCGCGGCACTGCTTGCAAGCGCTCCTGCCACTGCCGGGAAAAAGTCTCTACGTCGCATGGATTCTCCTTAACAGTCAGATGAGTATCATAGGGTGAGATGCCGCGCAACTTCGCCGTCTTCTTCCTCGGTATCGCGGCCGCGCTGCCGGCCGCCGATTCGCTCAGCCAGGCCGCCGCCAAACGCGGCATCTACTTCGGCGCCGCCGTGCAATCCGGATACATCAACCAGGATGCCACCTACGCCGCCACCCTCGCCCGCGAATACAGCATGATCGAACCCGAGTACGAAATGCTCTGGAGCGCGATCCATCCGTCGCAAAACACGTATGCGTTCTCCGGTGCCGACGCCCTCGTCAACTACGCCCAGACCCACGGCATCCCCCTGCGCGCCGACCATCTCGTCTGGCACAACTCCCTCCCCGCCTGGCTCACCAACGGCAACTTCACACCGGCCCAACTCAACCAGATCCTTCACGACCACATCATGGCCGTCGCGGGCCGCTACGCTGGCAAAGTCTACTCCTGGGAAGTGGTCAACGAGGCCGTGTCCGATAGCAACCCTCCCGCCCTTCGCGATTCCATCTGGAACAACCAGCCCGGAATCGGCCTCACCGGCATCGCGTGGATCGAGCAGGCCTTCCAGTGGGCCCACGCTGCCGATCCCAACGCCCGCCTCTTCTACAACGACTACAGCGCCGAAGACCTCAACGCCAAGTCCGATTTCATCTACAGCATGGTCCAGAAAATGCTCGCCGACGGTACCCCTATCCACGGTGTCGGCCTGCAAATGCACCTCACGAACAACCCTAACTACCCCAGTGCTACCGGCCTCGCCGCCAACATCAAGCGCCTTACCGACCTCGGCCTCGAAGTCATCATCACCGAAATGGACGTCCGCCTGCCAGTCGATTCCAACGGCAACGCGAGCGCCAGCGAGCTCGCTATCCAAGCCCAGCTCTACGGCCGCGCGGTCTCCGCCTGCATCCAGTTCGCGCGCTGCACGGCCGTCCAAACCTGGGGCATCACCGATCTACATT
>DATJYJ010000544.1:0-8747 GCA_035578025.1 Verrucomicrobiia bacterium | reverse complement strand
AAGCGTTTCTCAACGTCGCCATTCGGCGGACCCTGCAACGTAACAGGATTGTCTCCGCTACGTAGCGGCCGCGACTTCACCCTCGATGCGGCTTTAACCGAGCGCGTGGTATCTGGACCGAGAGCTACGATCATCTGGTGCGATCTCCGGCAGAGTTCGACCGCATTCGAGAATACATCGAGCAGAACCCTGTGAAAGCGGGATTGGTCGTCGAGGCTCAGGAGTATCCGCGGTCGAGCGCAACAGGCCGCCTGAAAGGCGGCTGCGGGCAGGATTGCCCGCCCCACATCTAGTCAGGGCACCGCTTCAAGTCACTTGCGCAGTTCGCTGTGCTTGAACCCGTAGGCGAAGTACAGCACCAAGCCGATCACCAGCCAGATACCGAACCGCTCCCAGGCCGTGTCGGGCAGGCCCTTCATGATGAACAGGCAGCCGGCGGCGGAGAGCAGGCACACCGGCCAGACGAACGGCACCTTGAAGGGGCGCGGACGCTCGGGCTCCTTGTGGCGCAGCACCAGCACTCCGATGCTGACCAGGATGAAGGCGAAGAGTGTGCCGATGTTGGTCAGGTCGTAGGTCTCGGCGGCATCGCCGATCAGGGCCCACAAGCCGACAAAGAGACCGGTCAGGAGCGTGGTGGTCCAGGGAATTCGGGTGCGCGGATGGACTTTCGCCGCCCACTTGGGCAACAGGCCGTCGCGCGCCATGGCGAAGAAGATGCGCGGCTGGCCGTATTGAAATACCAGGAGCACCGCGGACATGGAGATGGCCGCGCCCAGCGCCACGATCCAACCGACCGCGCTGAAGCCGGCCAGGTCGAGGGCGCGTGCGAGAGGATCGGCCACGGCCAGTTCCTTGTACGGCACCATTCCGGTGAGCACGGCGCCGACGATCACGTAGATCAACGTGCAGATCCCAAGTCCGCCGAGAATGCCGATGGGCAGGTTCCGCTGGGGGTTCAGCGTCTCTTCGGCGGCGGTGGAGATGGCATCGAACCCGATGTAGGCGAAGAACACGATGGCGGCGCCCTGGTGAATGCCGGTAAAGCCGTTGGGAGCAAACGGGTGATAGTTGGCGTTCTTGATGTGACTCGCGCCTACGGCGACGAACAGGGCCAGAACGGCCAGCTTGATGCCCACCATGATGTTGTTGGCGGTGGCGCTCTCGCGCGCGCCGTGCAACAGCAACCAGGTAATCAGCATGACGATGGCGAAGGCCGGCAGG
This sequence comes from Verrucomicrobiia bacterium, assembly GCA_035578025.1. Classification (GTDB taxonomy): domain Bacteria; phylum Acidobacteriota; class Terriglobia; order Bryobacterales; family Bryobacteraceae; genus Solibacter. The sequence goes on along the minus strand of DATJYJ010000544.1, from coordinate 7,523 downwards.
TTGATCAGAATGGGAACGCCGAGGATGTGGGGCGCGGAGTTGAGCAGACCGTGGACCGGCGCATCGGGACTGAGCAAGGCCGTGCGATAGCCGGTGGTTATCCAGGCCGGAAGAACAATCCCGGCACCGCGCAGGAGGGTGTTGAAATAATCGCCCCAGGAAATGGCCACCGCGACATTGCCGACGGCGTACTCCAGGATGAGGTCCCAGCCGATGATCCAGGCGATCAGCTCACCGAGCGTGGCATAGGAGTAGGCATAGGCGCTGCCGGCCTGGGGAATCATGGAGGCCAGTTCGGCGTAGCACAGCCCGGCGAGGGCGCAGGCGCCGCCGAGCAGCAGGAACGACAAGACCAGGGCGGGTCCGGCCCCGGTCCGGATCACTTCGCCGTTGGGACCAAGCTGTCCGGCGGCCGCGGTGCCGATGGCACCGAAGATGCCCGCCCCGATGACTGCCCCGATGGCCAGCATGACGAGGTCTCCGGCGCGGAGGCTCCGTTTGAGGCCGCGGGGATCCTCGGTTTCCGCCACCAGTGCAGCGATCGGCTTCCGCTGGAAGAGTTGGGACATCCTAGGGATTCTAGCAGGTTGCGGAAAAAGGACTAGCCACAGATGTTGCCTCTGGGACTTTGGATAGAGTACTTACAGAGTATTCAGTACTTCTAGGTCCATGTGGTAGAATTCCCTTTGCGAATGCGCCGCACTGCGACGGGAAGGATTGATGTTAACTTGAAGACTCAGTGAACCTTCTCTTTATAGGCGACATCTTCGCCTCACCCGGGCGGCGGATCGTCGCGGATCACCTGGAAGATATCATCGGAGCCAACCAGATCGATTTCGTGATTGCAAACGGGGAAAACGCGGCCGGGGGGTTCGGGATCACGCCGGCCATCGCCGAGGATCTGCTCGCGATGGGAATCGACGTGCTCACCACGGGCAACCACGTGTGGGACAAGCGAGAGGTCTACGACTACCTGGGGCGGCAGCCGCGCCTGATCCGACCGGCGAACTACCCGCAGGCGCCCGGCAAGGGCGTGGTGACGCTGCGATCGCGGAGCGGAGTCGAGTGCGCCGTGATCAACCTGCAGGGGCGGACTTATATGCCGGCCACGGATTGCCCGTTTCGTACCGCCGATGGCATCTTGAGCCAGATCGACCCCGGGGTTAAAGTAAGGTTCGTGGATTTCCACGCCGAGGTCACGAGCGAGAAAATCGCCATGGGCTGGTACCTGGACGGACGGGTATCGGCCGTGGTGGGCACGCACACCCACGTTCCTACGGCGGATACGCGCATCCTTCCGGAAGGCACGGCTTACCAGACCGATTGCGGGATGACGGGACCTTACCGATCGGTGATCGGGGTGGAGACCGACATCGTGCTGCAACGCTTTCTGACTTCGCTTCCGGTGCGCATGGAAGCGGCGCGCACGGGCGCGGAGCTCCACGCCGTGATCATCGACGTGGACGAAGCCACGGGCCGGGCACGCGCCATCCGGCGGCACGCCATCGACGGAGATTAGAGATGGATGCCTCCGGGCCGGTAGCGGATCTCACAGCGTTTCTGATTCAGGAGATCGGCGCGGCTCTGTTCTGCCTGGTATTCCTGTTTCTTTACCGGCAATCGAGGGTGGTGTATTTCGGCCTGTGGTCGGCGGCGTGGGTTCTGCGGCTGTTTGCGTCGTTCTTCGGCTTCGAGCTGCAGCAGCACCTGCACGCGGGCTGGCTGGCGCCGTACGCGACGTTTGAATTTGCATTCGTGATCGTGCTGATCTCCGCCGCGCGCGCGGGTTTTGCGAGCAGCATGAAGGACTGGCGGACGGTGCTGCGGCTGATTGCGATTCTGCCGATCTTTGTGGCCATTGTCTGGGCGATCGGGCAGATTTCCGGACTGGAGGCATACCACGCCACGCACGCGCTGGCGCTCGGGTTCGTGTACCTCTACAACTTTTTCATGCTGCGCAAGACGGCCGGTGTGGGCGCGCGCATCTTCCGGTTCTCGCTGCTGGTGCTGGCGGCGGCGTTCTTCGAGCACGCCTTCATTTTCGTGTATCTCTTCAACCAGGGCGGCGCGCCGGCGTGGGCGCAATACCTGCACCACGAGTCGTATATCGATTTCATGCTGCACTGCGTGCTGGCCTTCGCGGCGATGGCAATGTGGAGCGAAGGTCAGATCGACCGGATTCGCGACCTGGTGAACGAGCTCGATTTCGTCCGGCGCGAGAACAAGCACAGCATGGACCTGGACCGCCTGACCGGGCTATTCAACCAGGCGGCGCTCTCGCGGCGCGTGGAGGATCCCGAGCCCTTCGACGGAGTGGTGGTGGTCTGCGACATGGACAATTTCAAGGACGTCAACGACCGCTACGGGCACCTGATCGGGGACGAAATCCTGCGCAACATCGGCAACCTGCTGCAATCCTCGATCCGGCACGAGGACATGGCGTTCCGGTGGGGCGGCGACGAGTTCGTGATCCTGTTCCGCAATCAGCACACCGACGTGGCCGGGCGCCGGCTGGCAGCGATCGAGGGCCGCCTGCGCCAGTTCCGCGTGCGCGGCATCGGTCTGCTGCCGATCACGTTCAGTTGGGGCACGGCCGACACGCAGGGGCGCGCGCTGCGCGAGGCGCTGGACGAAGCCGACCGCAACATGTACACCCTGAAACGGCTGCGCGCGGAGCGGGGCGAGCGGCGGGCGACGAGGTAGACAGCCCGCAATTCTTACTTGCCGATGTAGAGGAGTGCGTTTGCGCCATTGGCGTTGACGCCGTTGCTCGAGGGGAAGCCCTGCGCGTTGATGAGCAGCACCGCGGGCTGGTTGGGTGCGACGCCCATGGGGATCTGCACGTTGATCTGCCACATTCCGGGATAGCCGGAGGTACCGGAGTAGGTCACGTATCCGCCGGGTCCGGTTGGGACTTTCTCGCCCTGGAGCGGGGGGATGGAATCGACAAACTGTCCGCCGATGCCGACGCGGGGCCAATAGGGCGTGCTCAACGGACTCGAGGGCAGCGCGCCGTCAGCCGGGGCGCCGTTGATGAAGCCCTGGCCCGTGGCGAAGATGGCGATGGTATCGCCGCGGTTGGCCGGGGAAGTGGGACCGTTGACCGAACCGTCCTGGTTGATGACGGCAGCCTGGACGGTTGTAGCGCTCAGCCTGGCGCCCTGGAAGATGGCGGGAGCCACCTGGTTCATGGCCACCAGGCCGGCGGCGAGCACCTGGCCGGTCTGCACGTTGACCACCTGGACGCTGGAGTTCCCGCTGGCCGCGGCATTCCATGGCACCAGGAAATTGATCTGCCCGGGGCCCACGTAGTAAAGCGGGCAAGGAACTCCATCGAACTGCACCTGGACATTGGCCAGAGCCTGGGGCAGAGGAATGGGATTGGGGAGCGTGCTGATGTCCGCGGTATCCTTGCCGAAGTTGCCTCCGCTGACGGGGAAGAGCGTGCCGAAGACGTTGGGCGCCAGCCCGGCGGCAATCACGAAGGTGGCTCCGTTGACGGCGGTCAGGCCGGGGAAGTAGAAGGTGACACGGTTGACGCGCTCGGCAACGATGAGGTCGCCGTACTGATCTTGCGCCACGGCGAGCGGACCGAAGGACTGGATGGAGGTGGAAGTGGGGGACGGGTTGAATTGCAGCGTATCGAACTTCGGGTATTTGATCATCCGCCCGTTGGCGAGATCTCCGACCCACGATTCACCGGTGATCGAATTGACGAAGATGCTGGTGATGTTGTTCGATTGCGGAGTCAGGGTGACCACCGCGTGCGCGCCCGTGGACTGGGCCCGGTTGATCGAATCGAAGATCAGAATGCGGCTGTTGCCGGCGTCCACCACGTAGGGGCGGCTGTCGGTATCGGTGCCGAGGTGTTTGGGGGTGTTCAATTGCGTGTCGCCGGCGCCGGGATTGGTGCTGATGAAATCCGGCTGGCCGAACACCTTGGTGGCGGCTTTTCCGTTATCGGCCGAAGTGAAACCTCCGTTGGTGAAGGGGATGAAGAGAACGCGGTTATATATCTCGTCGGAGACCAGCAGCCCGCTGTTCCCGGCAAAGGCAAGTCCGTAGGGGACCCCCATGGTGGCGGCGGAAGGATCGGTGATCTTGGTGAAGAAGCTGGACTGTCCCAGCACGACGTCCGCGACCTGCGAGGTGCCGTGGGAGAAGGGCGCGGGAAAACGCACTACGCGGCTATTGCGCGAATCGGCCACGTAGAGGTTGCCGGAGGAATCGACGAGCAGGCCGGCGGGGCGGCACAGGCCGTCCTGCTGGGGCTGGGTCACGTCGCCGGTGCGGTAGTTGCAGATGTTGGTGGAGAAATCCGGCTGGCCGATGACGATGTCGGCGTGACTGCCTCCGGTCAGGTTGCGAATATCCTTGAAGCCCAGCACGCGGTTGTTGTACGGATCGGAGACGTACAAGTGGGGCGTGTCGCCGGTGGCATCTATGGCGATTCCGGCGTCATATTGGGCGGTCCCGGCAAACGACCCGGCGAAATCGAACTCTTTTCCTTCGATCAGATTGACGGCGTTGCTGTCGTAGCGGTCCTGACCCAGCAGGCGGTAGGCCGCCTGAAACGAGTTGTTCTGGTAAGGCAGTACGACGATCCGGTTGTTGCCGGTGTCGGCCACAAAGAGCTCGTTATTCAGGAAGATTGCCGCCTGGGGAGCCCAAAAGGTGCTGGCGGAAGATTGGAATCCCTGCAAGTTGCCGTCGTTGGCGAACAGGCTCTTCTGGTCGCGCGAGTTGATGCCCGAGATCCCGCTGGCATGTCCCACGAGGGCCTTGGCGGAAGGCGAAAACTGGGTGGACTGAGGAGGCCAATTGTCGAAGGTATCGAAGATCAGGATGCGGCTGAAACCGGAATCCACCACACCCATGCCCTGGGTGCCGGGCAGGAAAAAGATGTCCGCGGGGGCGTTCATCACGATCGAATAGAGTTGGGGGTCTGAGGGCGGCGTGGAGCCTGCGGGAAGCGTCGGGAACACTCCCATGATTCTGGTAGCCGACATGCCATTGGTGAACGGCGGCAGAAACACCAGCACGCGGCTCATGGCCGATCCGAGGTTGGGATCGAAGTCGGCGATGTAAAGGCGGCCGGCGGAATCGAGATTGATTGCCGTTGGGGAGGCAAGCTGGTTGAAGGTCTGACGGCCGGCATCGCTGTTGGGCAGGGCGGGCTGTTTGCTGATGAAGTCCAACTGGCCGATTTCGAGCTTCGCGACCAGTCCGAATGGAGTTGTGGCCTTGGAGATGTCGGCGGCGTCGTAGCGCAGCACGCGGTTGTTGCCGGCGTCGGCCACCCAGAGGTTGTTGGACTTATCGAAGCGCAGATATCCCGGCGCGGAGAGTCCGGTGGCGCTGATCTGGCCTGCCGGCGCGTTGGCGGTTCGGCTGCCGAAACTCGACTGGCCGATGCAGAGGTCGGGAATGAGCTGCTGGCCGGCTGGGGCGCTGAAGGGGGCGCGGAACCGCAGAACGCGATTGTTGCCGCTATCGGAGACGTAAAGATCGCCGTTCAGAACGGCCAGACCGGCCGGGGCGTTCAAGCCGGTTGTGAAAGTGGTGATACCGGGGCCGTTGGGTCCGGTGGAATAGACGTCGTTCTGGCCGATCACGAGGTCCGCGGGCTGGCCGTTGCGGAAGCTGGCGGCGTTTTTCCAGGCCATGATGCGGTTATTGTTCGTGTCGGCGACGTAGAGGATCGGCGGGGAGGGTGTGGTGTCGAGCGCGATCGAAATCGGCGCGAAGAATTCCCGGCCCTCCACCAGGTTGGGATTGACATTGGTGACGGCAAAGGGATTGGGTTTGGGCAGAAACGGGTGGCCGATTTCGCGCGACGGCACGGTATTGAGCGTTACCTGAGCGCCGGCGGCGGCAGCGAGAGTCAGAAGTAGAGATAAGGAACGAAAGGGCTTGAATAGCATGTCGTGACCAGAGCGGGCGCGGACCCGACGGGACTCCCTTCGAGGATATCAAACCCGTTTGGGCAGTTAAACTCGCCTTTGTTACACTGTGGGTTGCCCCCTACAACGCAACGGCTGCGGATATCCGCGGTAAGCTACCTGAACACAACACCACTCGTATGGGGGATGCTTCACGGTCCCCAGCAGGGTTTGTTCGACCTGGACTTCCGCCTTCCTGCCGAGTGCGCCGACGATCTGGCCAGTGGAGCGGCCGATATCGGGATTGTGCCGGCCTTCGAGCTGACGCGGCAGGACCTGGAGATCATTCCCGGAGCCGGGATTGCGTGCCGAGGAGCGGTTCGGAGCATTCTGCTGATCACGCGGTGTCCGGCGGGCGAGATTGGCACGCTGGCGGCCGATTCGAGCTCACGAACCAGCGTGGAGCTGGCGCGCGTGATCCTGGACCGGCGGTACGGCGTGCAGCCCGAAGTGCGGTCCCACGCGCCGGACCTGGAGGCGATGCTGCGGGGCGCCGATGCCGCGCTGGTAATCGGAGATCCCGCGCTGCACATCGATCCGCAGGCCCTGCCTTACCATGTGTACGACCTGGGCGCGGAATGGACGGAATTGACGGGGCTGCCGATGGTGTTTGCGGTCTGGGCGGCGCGGCGCGGGGTCGGCGGGCCTGGTCTGGCGGATGCATTTCGCGATTCCTGCCGGTGGGGACGGGAGCATCTGGAGGAGATCGTGGCCGCCGAGGCGCCGCGGCGCGGCTTCACCCGGGATCTGGCGCGCGAATACCTGACGCGGCATATCGTGCACGAACTGGGTTCGCGGGAGTATGAGGGCATGGAGCTGTTTCTGAACTGGGCTCGCGAGCCGCAGCCCTGCCAGGAGCGGTAGGGGCTCGGGCTAATCGGGGTATATCGGGAGCGTCCGAATGAGTGTACGGCGCCGTTTGACCGGCCCTACGCCGCTCTCCTATACTTGAAAGGAAGACGATGTATATTCTGTTGTGGATTGTTCATGTATTGGTGTGTCTGTTCCTGATCATCGTGGTTTTGCTGCAGAGCGGCAAGGCGGCGGACCTGGCGGGCGCATTCGGCGGGATGGGTTCGCAGACGGCATTCGGCCCGCGCGGGTCGGCGACGCTGCTTTCGAGAGCGACGACGATTTCGGCGATTTTGTTCATGCTGACGTCGCTTTCGCTGTCGATCATGGCGACGAAGAATGCGGGTTTGGGGACGTCGGTACTGGAATCATCGCCGAGGAGCGGTGTACCGGCGCGATCGGGTCCGGCTCCGCAGGCGCCGGCGCCGCAGGCTCCGGCGGGAGGGACGACGGTGCCGCTGACGATGCCGCCGGCGTCGCAGCCGAACAATCCGCAGCAGTCCGCTCCGGCGGCGCCGGCGCAGTCAACGCCGGCGAAGAAGTAGGGCTCCAGAATGCGGAGGTGGCGGAATTGGCAGACGCACTAGCTTGAGGTGCTAGCGGGAGCAATCTCGTGGGGGTTCAAGTCCCCCTCTCCGCACCAAATAAATGAACACCTTACGGGCCGCTCGCTACCGAGCGGCCCGTTTTGCGTTTGGGCTGCAACGGTGTTTGCAACGGTCTGCAACG
>DATJYJ010000543.1:0-9929 GCA_035578025.1 Verrucomicrobiia bacterium | reverse complement strand
GAAGCGGAAGCAGTCTTCCGGCAAGCCTTCGAGCGCAATGCCGTATTCCACTACACTCTGATCGCAAGGTTCAATCTCGCCTTTGCGGTACAGGACCAGGCCGAAATGGAGCAGGCTGCGAGCGTAGCCCGGAAAAACCCCCACTCGATCTTGTTCGGGACGCTGTCACGTCCGAATCCCTAAGGGGCAGCCAGTTGGTCTATTTCCGCGCCCCCAACGGAACTTTCACCGAATCCGAAAAGGCGGCAATCGTCGCGCATGTCAACCAGGGCGGATCGTTGTTGCTGATCTTGGATGAGGAGAAGCGCCAGAGCCTTTCCAAAACGGGCGTCAACGACATCCTGGCTCGGTTCGGTATGAAGTTGTCCGGCGACACGCCGCGCATCGTCAATACGGGCGCCATCGCCAAAGCCGGGGAAATCAACCGTGCCGATCGACAGGTCCCGTACGACGGCGGGCGCGAGATCTTCGCCGGCACGCCCTTCGCCTTTCCACTCGATAAGGACGGAAACCCTGCCCAACCCTACGCTGCTTACAACAAAATCCACAACGGAGCCCGCATTGTTGTCATGGCCGAAGGCATGGCAAGCCTCTTCCTCGGCAGCCGGGCCCATTTGATTTCGTGAAGCGCGCCAAGTACGATGCGTGGGCGGCGATGCGCGGCACGCCGTCCCATAGCGCAATGCAGAAGTACATCGCACTTGTGGATTCTCTGCGGCGCTGACTACTGCGCCAGTGTGTCACAGCTTGCGCCTCTTAGTTCGCGTTCTTACGCGAATCTACGCACAGGGCCAATACTTAATGTGTACCAGAATTCTGGTTTATTCTTGCTGCCGCCGTTCATGGGGCACGCCGTGTTCAATGGCACGGGCTTTCCGATTCATATACGGTTCTCCGTCTCTTTGGGATCCGCATCTTTGGACTTCGGCACGGATAATCTTCCCGGAATTAGCACCTTGGTCACCCTGAAAGCTTATCAAGGCGGACCGGGCGGCGTGTTAGTAGCCAACATATCGACTCCCGGCATTGTCCCACTCGCCGGTGAGTTCCCCCAAGGGACCATCAGTATCTCGGCTCCGGTCTTCGATACTCTGGTAATTTCGGGTATGCAACCCGGTCTGGCGATAGATAACTTGGCAGTCTCGACAGTTCCCGAGCCGTCATCGACGCTTCTGGCCTTCGGCGCTATGTTGGTACTGATTTCGCTCGGCCGCCGGGCCAAAACAGCGGAGGGTCGATAAACCACTCTCGATCTTGTAGGGGACACGGCATCATTTCTGCGAGCGCTGATTCGTGGACAGCCTTCAGACCCCATTCACGTCAACTTTAGCCAATCCCCATTCCCCCAAGCCCAGTCTCCCCAACCGCTTACTGCCCTCGGCCCCGCCCGCCCCCGATTCTGCCCCAACTCCCCGTGCCACCATGGACACGTGAGGAGCACTTACATCACGGCGCCTGCCCCGGCCCATCCAATCCACCCGGCAACCCGCCAAGTGCGCAGTGCCAAACGAACCCAACAAGTTCTTTGTTTTCAACAAATCTCTCCCGGCGGAAACCCGGGCAGCCCCCCCGCGAAACCCAGGAAAAACCCAGCGAGACCCACCCGCGTCGCCCCCGCCGCCCCGCTTTCCACCTCCATGACTCCGAAATTACGCTTTCGTCATCCGTCCCCCGTCCCCAAAGCCGCACGTTATAATTCGGCTCGGACCGTCAGCCAGGAGGCACCATGCCGGCCATGACCCGTTGGCTCGCGGCGCTCGCGATCGCCCTCGCCCCCGCTGCCGCGCAGAATATCGTGGTGGACGCCGCGCCGTCGCACGCGGTGAATTCCTTCAGCCCGCCGCGCGCCCTCGGCGGCGCCATCGACCGCCTCCGCGGCGGCGCCACCAAAGAAGACAACGAACGCCACACCGAACGCCTGCTCACCGACCCCGTCCTCAAGGAAATGTTGGGCGCTGGATGGGGCACCGTCACCTACCGCCAGAACACCGAGCTCATGATCGAGGCCTGGCACTGGAATCCCCGCGGCACCTGGAGCAACGCCGCCCGGCAGGAAGGCTACTTCACCGGCAGCGCCGAGCCCGCCGCCGAGCCCATCCGCCACTCGTGGGCCTACCCCCTGCCCCATCGCGGCGCCACCCTCGGCGACGGCAACGGCTGGTCGCGCCTCACCGATGGCGACCCAGCATCCTATTGGAAGAGCAATCCCTACCTGGCCAAACCCTACACCGGCGACGACGATGGGCTCCATCCTCAGTGGGTCATGATCGATCTCGGCGAAAGGGTTGACGTCAACGTCATCAGAATCGCCTGGGCCGACCCCTACGCCAAACGCTACTACGTGCAGTTCTGGACCGGCGAGCAGGAGCCCTTCTACAACGGCATCAACCGGGGCGCATGGCAGACCTTCCCCATGGGCGCCATCGCGGACGGCAAAGGCGGCACCCCCACGCTGAAATTGGTGAGCTGGAAGATCCCCGCGCGCTACCTCCGCATCTGGATGACCGAATCCTCCAACACCTGCGACACGCACGGCTCCGAAGACCGGCGCAACTGCGTCGGATACGCCATCAACGAGTTGTACATCGGCACCCTCTCCGCGGACGGCCAGTTCCAGGACGTCGTCAAGCACCTGCCCAGCCGGCAGCAGACCATCACCTGGCCCTCCTCCGTCGACCCCTGGCACGCCGCCTCCAACCTCGATTACGGCCGCGGCGACCAGATCGGCCTCGACTTCTTCTTCAACTGCGGCGTCACACGCGGCCTCCCCGCCATGATCCCGGTCGCTGTCCTCTATACCATCCCCGAAGACGCCGCCAACGAGATCGCCTACGTCTACAGGCGCAAATACCCGGTGTCCTGGATCGAGATGGGCGAGGAGGCCGACGGCCAGCGCGTCCTCCCCGAAGACTACGCCACGCTCTACCTGCAGTTCGCCAAGGCCATCCACAAGCTCGTCCCCAACGCGCCCCTCGGCGGGCCGGCCTTCGAAGGCACGCCCGGCGATGTCGATTCCTGGGCCGACGCCAACGGCCGCGCCTCCTTCCTCGGCCGCTTCGTCGACTATCTGAAGGCCCGCAACCGCCTCTCGGATTTCACGTTCTTTTCCTTCGAGCACTATCCCTGCCAGGGAGGCCGCAAGTGCGCCGACTGGAGTTCGCTCTACTGGGAGCCCGCCTATGTCAACCACGTCGTCCAGGCCTGGAAGGACAACGGCCTGCCGCCCAATATCCCCTTCTTCATGACCGAGGGCAACGATCTCGGCGAAGGCGGCCAGGGCACCGTCAAAAGTGCGTTGTGGCAGTCCGACTATGTCGGCTCCATGCTGACCGCCGGTGCCGCCGGTACTTACTATTTCCACTACATCGCCAACCCGGGCCGCGGCGGCGGCGGAGGCGGCGGATTCCTTCCCATCGACGACAATAACCATGTAAGATACTACCCGCCGCAGTATCTCGGTGCCCAGGTAATTACTAAGGAGTGGGCGCAGCCGGTAGATAAGATTCACAAGCTCTACAAAGTAACTAGCGACGTCAAGGACCCCAACGGTAACATCCTCGTAACCGCCTATGCCCTCGAGCGCCCCGATGGACAATGGTCGGTCATGTTGGTAAATCGCGATCCGGACGAAGAGCATTCCGTGAAGGTGGCGTTTGCCGATGGCGGCCGCAATCGCTGTTTCACCGGAACCGTCGACCGCATCGTCTTCGGAGCCGCCGAATACGTCTTTCATCCCGATCCCGTGCCGCCGGGCGCGGCCCCGCCTGCAGGCAGAGGCGGGGGGCGCGGCCGCGGCGCAATCACCGGTCACCCCGATCCCGATGGGCCGCCCTCCAAATCCACCGTGGCGGCCCGCGGGCCGGATACCATGTACCAGCTTCCCAAGGCTTCCATCATCGTGCTGCGAGGGAAGCTCGCAGACTAAGGAAGGAGTTACGAAATGGCATCAAAGGACGACATCACCCGCCGCGACCTTCTGGCGCCCGCGGCAGCCGGCCTGGCTCTCACTCTGGTTCCCAGGCACGTGCTGGGCGGACCCGGATACGTCGCGCCCAGCGATAAACTTACTCTGGCCTACATAGGCTGCGGCACCCAGGGTACCCGCGAAATGCTGCGCCTCGTCGCCACCCCGGAAGTCCAGATCACCGCCGTCTGCGATCCCGTCAAGGACGGCACCAATTACATCGACTGGGACAAGACCGGCATCCGCGACAGCGTGCGCAAAGCGCTGGAAGATCCCAACTGGGGCTCCGGCGTCACCGGCATCCGCGCCGGCCGCGACATGGCGAAGGAAATCATCCAGACCTACTACGCCAAAAAGCGGGCCTCCGACGACTTCAAGGGCGTCGCCAGCTACGCCGACTTCCGCGAGCTCCTCGAAAAAGAGAAGGACCTCGATTCCGTCAAGATCATGACGCCCGACCACCTCCATGCCACCATCTCCATCGCCGCCATGAAAAAGCACAAGCACGTGCTCATGCACAAGCCTCTCTCCAACCGCGTGGCCGAGGTGCGCATGGTCGTGGATTCCGCGCGCAAGACCGGCGTCGCCACCCACCTGCTTGCCTGGCGCGCGCCGCTTACCGCCGTCCGCCAGATGATCCTCGACGGCGCCATCGGCAACATCCGCGAAGTCCACAACTGGACCGACCGCCCCTTCTGGCCCCAGCAGCTCGCCCTCCCCGCCGACCGACCGCCGGTTCCCGCCAACTTCGATTGGGACCTCTGGCTCGGTCCCGAACACGAGCGTCCCTACCACCCCAGCTACACCCACGCCGTTTTCCGCGGCTGGTACGACTTCGGCGGCGGCAGCATCGCCGACATGGGCAACTACAGCCTGTGGCCCATCTTCATGGCTCTCGACCTGCCCGTCCCCCACAGCGTCGAGGCCCAATCCAGCTCCAGTTGCGAAATCAACGACCAGGTCAGCACCGTCAAGATGAACGACTTCGCCTTCCCCTATGCCAACCGCGTTTGCTTCAAGTTCGCCGCGCACGGCCAGTGGCCTTCCATGAAACTGTATTGGTACGACGGCGGCATGCGCCCATTTACTCCCGACGAGTTGTCCGAGGACGGCAAGTCCATTCCCGCCACCGGCAGCCTCTTCATCGGCGACAAGGGCGCCATCCTCAACAACGAGCTGATTCCGGCGAAGAGGATGTCCGAGTATCGCGCCGCCAAAGGCATCCCCGAGCCGCAGGGCGGGCGCGGCGGACGTGGAGGCCGCGGCGGCGGCAGTGGCGAGACCGAATGGGTGACCGCGTTCAAGGGCGGCCCGGCATCCGCCGGCAACTTCCTCAACGCCGCCAACTGCTCCGAAGCCATCGCCCTCGCCGGCGCCGCCATCCGCTACAGCCGCAAAATCTTCAACGAAAACCATTGTGCGCCGGCGCTGCAGTGGGATAAAGATACCATGAAGTTCACCAACGCTCCGGAGGCCAATCAATACCTGACGCGCGAGTATCGCGACGGATGGAAGCTGGTGAGTGCATAGGGAGGAGCACATGAGTGCAATGTCGAGAAGAGGTTTTCTGAAGAATTCGGCGGCGGGGGCGGGCATGGCCGCCCTCCTGCGCGGCAGTCCGCTCGGACTGCCCATCGGGAGCCAGACCTATCCCCACCGGCAAAGGATCAAGGACAGCGACCTCGCCGGCCTCTGCAAGGACATGAAGGATCTCGGAATCGGAATCATCGAGCTCTGCTCCCCCGGCTACGGCGAGTTCTCCAGCCTCACCGACGGCAAGCAGACCCGCAAGATCATCGAAGATCACGGCCTGAAGTGCCCCAGCGCCCATTTCGAGCTCGGGGAGCTGCGCAACAAGCAGCAGGAAGCCATCGCCTGGGCCCACGATATCGGCATGACCCAGATGGGCACCGCCAGCCTCAACGGCCACGTGGAGAACGGCGAGACTACCATGGACGTCGTGAAGAAGGCAGCCGACGAATACAACAAGATCGGCGAGAACGCCGCCAAGGCCGGCATGCAGCAGTTCCTGCACGACGAGCGCTTCGAAATGTCCAAAGTCGAAGGCCGAGTGGTTTATGAAGTCCTGCTCGAGCTCCTCGATCCCAAGCTGGTCAAGATGCAGTTCCAGATGTCCGCCATGCGCGCGGTCGGCGATCCTGTGATGTATTTCACAAAATACCCCGGGCGGTTCATCTCGATGCACCTCCAGGGAGTAGACATGAACGCCCCTGCGCCCGGTTCGGGCGGAGGCCGCGGAGGACGTGGCGCGCCTGCTCTGGCCGTGGGAAAAGATACACTCGACTGGGCCAAAATCTTTGCCGCCGCCAAGACTGGAGGTGTGAAAAATTACTTTGTCGAGCAAAACTGGGACCTGACGGTGCAAAGCGTGGCATATCTGAAGACAATGACCAGCTAGCGCACCCGTAACCCGTCAGGCTAGCCCTGGTACTGCTTTTACTCATCGTAATCGATGTGGTAAGGTGCCCACATGGCAAGCCCTGCGTTGGTTATCCACGGACGCTACCAGCTCAGCGGCAGGCCCGTCGGCCAGGGCGGGATGGGCCTCGTCTACAAGGCCTACGACACCGTCACCAAACGCCACGTCGCCGTCAAGACGATGCGTGGCTCGCTCAGCACAGCGGCGCTGGAGCTGTTCTCCAAAGAGTGGACAGTCCTGGCCCAGTTGAGCCATCCGAACATCGTCGACGTCCTCGATACCGGCGAATTCGAGCAGGACGGCGAGACGCGGCCGTTCTTCGTGATGCCCTTTCTTCCGGGCTCCACGCTCGAACAGCTCATGCAGAACGCCAGCCCGCGGCTCACCCTCGAACGCGTCATCGGCATTGCCGTTCAAACCTGCAGGGGCCTTCAGGCCGCTCATGAACGCGGACTGATTCACCGCGACCTGAAGCCCAGCAACATCTTCGTGCTGGATGACGATTCGGTAAAGATCATCGACTTCGGCATCGTCCACCTCGCCGGGGACGAGTCCATCAAGGGATTGAAAGGAACGCTTCACTACATGTCGCCGGAACAGATCGAAATGAAGGCCTGTTCCGCCGCATCCGATGTCTTTTCCCTGGCCGTGGTGTGCTACGAAGCCCTTACCGGCCGCAAACCCTTCGCGCGCAAGAACGAGCTCGAGACGGCAGAGGCCATTCGTCGCCACATCCCGCCGCCGATTTGCGACCTGAATCCGCTGGTCAGCCAACTGGTGAGCCGTGTCATCCACAAGGCCCTGGCCAAGGAGCCGTGGCATCGTTTCTCCACCGCCCGGGAATTCGCCGACAATCTCCAGAAAGCCTTGAGCGGGGAATCGACCGACCGGTTTGACCGCTCCAAGCTGCAGCCTCGCATCGACCGTGCCAAGAAGGCCCAGGCGGAAGGCGATCATCAGTTCGCGTCGGACATCCTGGCCGAGCTGGAAGCCGAGGGCAACATCGATCCGGAGATGAGCCTGCTGCGCATCCAGATCGATCACGCCATCCGGCAAAAATCGATCCGGCAGCTCCTGGACAGTGCTCGGACCCGTTTGGAAGAAGACGAGTTCCCGCTGGCGCTCCAGAAGATCCAGGAGGTGCTCGAGATCGATCCGGACAACGCCGACGCCATCGGCCTGAAGAGCCAGATCGAGAAACAGAGGAGCGAGAAGCAGGTCGCGAACTGGTTTCGGCTGGTCGAACAGCACATTCACAACCAGTCCTTCGGCCAGGCGCGGCAGGGACTCGAGGAGATTCTCAAGCTCAGTCCCAAAGACACCCGGGCGCGCGAGCTCCTGCAGGAGGTTGAGAGGAAGGAACAGGAAGTCAGCCGGCTGCGCACCGAGAAAGAGCAGCTCTACCAATCGGCCTTGAGCTGCTACAACCGCGGCGAAGTCAGCTCCGCCCTGACCAAGCTGGAACGTATTCTGGACCTGACGGGGCGGTCTCCGGATTCCGGCGTTCCCGACCGCGATGCGCAGTACCAGAGCCTGTACAACCAGATCCGGACCGAGCGCGACGCGGCCAGAAACGCCTACGCGGAAGGCCGCCGGTACCTGGCCGACCGCAGCTTCGTCAAGGCGCTCGAGATCTGCAACGAGTTTCTGAAGAAGTCCCCCGAGGATCCGCTTTTCAAGGCTCTGAAACTGGAGGTCGAAGAGCACCTCCGCCAGGAACAATCGGCCTATATCGCCGACGTATCCCGCAGGGTCGAGGCCGAGCCCGACCTGGACCGCCGCGTCAACATCCTGAAGGAAGCCGTCGAGCGCTATCCCGATGAAGCCCACCTGCAGCAATCGCTGCGCCTGGTGCGCGAGCGCCGCGACCTCGTGAACTCCATTGTGGGCAAAGCGCGGCAGTACGAAGAGCGCGGGCAATTCAACGAAGCCCTCAGCCAGTTCGACATCCTGCGCAACATCTACTCCCAATATCCGGGGATCGAGTTCGAAACCGAGCGGCTGAAGCGGCGGCGCGAGCAGCAGGTTCGGGACGAGTCGAAAGGCCGGTGGGTGGAACAGATCGACCGGCACATCGCTCTGGGCGACTACGGGCGGGCGCTCGATCTGGTGCACACCGCCATGGCCGAGTTCCCGGACGACCGCGAGCTCACCGGGCTGGAGCGCCTGGCCGAATCGAACGTGAAGCGCGCGGCTGAGGCCGAGGAGTGGCTGCAGCGCGGCCAGAAGCTCTGCTTCGACCGGCAGTTCGGCGAGGGACTCGAAGCTCTGCGAAAGGCCGCCACGCTGGACAACCGCAATGCGGTGATCCGGGCGGCGCTGCTGAATGCCTTGGTCGAGCAGGCCCGCTCCGTCCTGGGGCAGGATTGGCGTGCCGCGGAGCCGTTGATCGAGCAGGCGCTGAGCATCGACAGCGGGCACCCCCTGGCCCGGAGCGTTCAGGGTCTGGTTCTGGATTACAAGCGCCAGGAGATCGTCAACGAATGCGTCTCGCAGGCGCGTGAACTGCAAGCCGCGGGCGATCTCTCCGCTGCGCTGGCGCAGGTGCAGGAAGTCCTGGCGGTATATCCGAACGAAGTGCGGCTGGTGCAGCTTCGCGCGACGCTTCTCAACCTGGGCGCCGTACCCCCTCCCTCGCCCGCCGCGCCGCCGGCCCAACCGCAGGCGGCCGCCGCTCCGGTGAAGCCGGAAGCGCCGCCGGCCACTTCGGACTCGTCTTTGGCGGAAACCGTGGCTTTGTCCCACGCGCGCCCCAGTGTCTCCGATTACCCGTTCACCATCGACCAGAGCATGGTGAAGGACTCTCCGGCGGCGCCCCCCGCACCGCCGCCGAAGCCGAAGAAGCAGCCGCCGCGCAGCGCCCACGTGTTAGCGGATGTCCGTGCCCGGTTCGAGAAGCTCAAAAACGCGCTGCAGCGCTTCGCGGAGCCCGCGGGGCACGGTCTGACGGGGCTTCAGTGGGGAGTCATCGTTGTCGCTTCCGTAATCGTGGTGCTCGCCCTCGTGGTGACGCTGTGGAAGAAGCCGCATCCCGTAACGCGGCCGGTCGTAACCGAATACGAAGTTGCCTTGGAGTGCAACGTGCCGAGCGCGACGTACCTAGTGGATGGCAAGCCGCCCGTGTCGCTCCCGCTGCACCTGCGCCCATCTCAACCGCCGCCTAGGATAGAAGCCTCGGCTCCCGGCTACACGACAGCGGTTCAGGATCTGTCCTTGACGGCAAGCACGCCCAAGTCCTCCAAGCTCTCGTTTCACCTGGAGCCGGAGCTGGTCCGGCTGCGCTTGAATTCGGACCTCAAGTCCGGCAAGGTGTCAATCGACGGACAACCAGCAGAAGACCTGACGGAGGACGGCAGTTTCTCCAGGGATGGCTTAGCGCTCTCGGTCGAGCACACCGTTTCCCTGTCGCAGGCCGGACAGGAATCGCTGGCGTTCTCTTTCCGCGCGGAACCCGGCGGACTGGTCACGCTTCCCTCGCCCATGAAATCGAGGGATCTCAGTACGGTGCTGATCGCCAGCCTGGCA
>DATJYJ010000542.1:0-3883 GCA_035578025.1 Verrucomicrobiia bacterium | reverse complement strand
CCAGTCTCAACACCGATTTACCTGGGGAAATTCGACTTCTCGAAAACAGTGCGAAGTAAAACAGACTAGTCAGTCCCAGTTCGGCGCTACGCGCTGACGAGCGCTCGCGACGTCTAGCAGGTCAACCTGACCAGGACTATCCCGCACCGGCCGCGCACTTCAGCCGATTCGCCGTAGCAGCCACAACTTGCCGCCTTTCAGCGGGCAATCGTTTAGCGGTAAGCGCAATCCAAGCGATTGAATCGTAGTACATTACTGAAGAAGCTTGAGAAGCCATGACCAGGCGTGGTAAGACGTGGTTCGCCTTGTTCTCCGCCGCTACTGCGTGTGTAACGGCGGCGTTTGCTCAAGCGAAACAGGTTGAATTTGTTCAAGTTCCGGTGGCCACGGAAGAACATCTCCGGTTCTCTCGCTTACCTTGGCCGTCCCCACGCGTTGTAGCACGAAAGGTCATTCAGGATAATCAGGGATTTCTCTGGCTCGGCGCGGCTGACGGTCTGCGCCGCTACGACGGCTACAGCTTCATGCGTGTTGCGGAAGACGAAAACCGGAACAGCTTGGGTTTTATCAATTCTGAATCTCTGATGAAGGACCGTTCCGGGGCGTTCTGGTTCGGCATCGATGGTTTCCTGGCCCGGTATGATCCCGGCAGCGGTCATGTCCGGCGATACCGGACTATTGGCGGGCCAAACTGTCGGGAGTCGGGCTGCGACGCGCATCAGATCACCGAGGACCGGGACGGCTTTATTTGGCTGGCCACAAATAACAGTCTGATCCGCCTGGACCCGGTTACATCCACGCTCATCTATTATCAGCATCGCTCAGATGACGATTCCACAATCGCTTCCGACACCGTGATCTGCACGATCGAAGCGCGAGACGGCCTGCTTTGGGTAGCCAGTTCCGGGGCGCTGGATGCCTTCGACCGGCACACCGGCAAGGTCGCACGCCGCATTCGATTTGAAACGATGTCCACTGGGCATTTGAGCCTCGAAGGTTTCCCGGCGAATCTGTACCAGGACCGGTCGGGCAAGCTGTGGGCCGGATTGTCATCCGGCGGCGACCTCGCTTCCATAGACCCGAACACCGGCAGGGTTACCGTGTATTCCTTCCGCGTGCCCGGGTCTAAAAAGAGCGGGCCGTCATTTGTCGTATCCGTTGTAGAAGACCAGGAGGGAGCGCTTTGGCTCGGAACAACCGGACTGGGACTCCTGAAGCTCGAGCACGACCGGGACCAGGTGGTCTGGTACGAGAGCAATCCAGAGGACCCGAACAGCCTGAGCGCGGACCTGGTGGTGGGATTGTTCCAGGACCGCGAAGGCAGCTTTTGGGCGCATACCAAGGGAGGGGACGTCTTACGTTTCGATCCCCGCCCACCGGTGTTCCGGTCATACCGCCACGAACCAGGCAACAAGAACAGCCTGATAGACAGTGCGGTCATTTCGGCATACGAAGACAGCAAGGGAATCCTTTGGATTGGCACGGAGCGCGGCCTGAATCGGGTTGACCGGCGAACGGGACAGGTCAAGCGCTACGAAAACGTCGAGTTCGCGGCGGGTGTCCGGTCGATCGCAGAGGACCGCGGCGGATCGCTTTGGTTTGGCACGCGCGGGAACGGCCTGGTGCGCTTCGATCGCCGGACGGGGGCGGTGCGGACCTTCCGTCATCGCAAGGACGATCCCGGAAGCTTGAGTAATGATTACGTAGCTGCTTTATTAGTCGATCGCCAGGGAATATTGTGGGCCGCGACCGATTATGGGCTCAACCGCTACGACGAAGACAAGGAGAAGTATCAGAGCTTCAAACCGGACGAAAAGGACCCGACCCGGTATCACTCGATCGCGGAGGACCCAAATGGCGAATTGTGGCTGGCAAGCTCGGAGTTCGGCCTCCACCGGTTTCGACCATCTACGGGCGAGTTTACCCAGTTCCGTTCCAAACCGGAAGACAGCGGAGCCTTGAGCCACGATCACGTGTACTCCGTCTATGCGGACAAATCAGGGACAATCTGGGCCGCCACGTTCGGCGGCCTTGATAAGTTCAATCACGCCAAGGGGAACTTCACGCATTATGGTGTGCGTAACGGACTGCCCACCAATACGGCATTGGGAGTCCTGGAGGACGAAGGCGGTTACCTTTGGATCAGCACGCCCGACGGCCTTGCGCGGTTTGATCCGCGCACGACTACCGGCGTGAGCTACCACACCGCTGACGGTGTGCCGACCGATCAGTTCAACACCCTTGCAGTCGCCGTCAAAGCGGGCAGCGGCGAGATGTTTTTTGGATCCTACACCGGGTTGATTGCATTCTTTCCGACGCAGCTGATCGACCGTAGTTTCGCGCCGCCGGTCGTGTTGACAAGTTTCAGGTTATTCGGAGAAGTTGTGCCCACAGGGAAAGCGCCGTTGAAAGAGCCGATCTGGTCCGCGAAATTGCTCGAGTTACCCCGGAACAGCATTTTTTCCTTCGATTTTTCGGCCCTCACTTATGTCGATCCGGCCAGGACCTGGTACCGGTACAGACTGGTGGGACTCGAATCGAAATGGAATGAGACGGAAAGCAATCGCCGCATTGCGGCCTATACGACACTTCCAGCGGGGCTTTACACATTGCAGGTTCAGGCGCGCACAAGCCGCGGGGATTGGACCGCGGGAGGAGCCTCGCTGAACATTCGTATTCTGCCGCCATGGTATGGAACCTGGTGGTTCTGGTCGATGACCGTGCTCGCGTTAGTGGCGTCGGTGTGGGCTATCTACCGGATCCGTCTGCACCAGGTCGCCCTGGAATTCAAAGCGCAACTTGAAGAAAGGGCACGCATCGCCCGCGAGCTGCATGACACGTTGCTGCAGAGCTTTCAGGCTTCGCTAATCCAGATGCAGGCCGCGCGCAATATTCTCGACCGTCGCCCGGAAAAGGCCGCGCAAACCCTCGATAAAGCTATTACCACGGCCGCGGAGGCCGTCGCCGAGGGGCGGAGCGCCATCCAGGACTTGCGCGTCCATCCGGCCACCCAGGGCGATCTCGCGCAACTGCTCACGGCAGCCGGGCAGGAGCTGGCGCAATCCGATGCGCAGGGAGATCCACCGGTATTCCGCGTGACAGTGGAAGGGGCGCGGCAGGATCTCGAGCCTATACTGCAGGACGAGGTCTACCGGATCGCCCGGGAGTTGCTGCGGAATGCATTCCGGCACGCCAAGGCCGGCCGCATCGAGGCGGAGATCCGATACGAGAGCCGCCAGTTCCGCTTGCACGTCCGCGACGACGGGAAAGGGCTCGACTCCGAAATCCTCAAGGCCGGCGGCCGTGCCGGACATTATGGGCTCCCGGGGATGCGGGAACGCGCCAATCGATTTGGCGGCAAGTTGGAGTTCTGGAGCGAAGCGGGGGCGGGCACCGAAGCGGTGCTGACCGTGCCGGGCGCGGTGGCTTACGGCGCCTCCAATAGCGGCCGCTTTTCGTTCCTCCGGAGAAAGCTGTGGATCCATGAACGCTAAAACCAAGACGATCCGAATTCTCGCCGCCGACGATCATGCGCTTCTGCGCCAGGGCATCGCGTCGTTGATCGACATTGAGCCGGACATGGAGCTGGTGGCGCAGGCCGCGACGGGACGCGAGGCCATCGAGCAGTTCCGGCGGCACCAGCCCGACATCACCCTCATGGATCTGCAGATGCCGGATATGAGCGGCATGGAGGCGATCATCGCAATCCGCGGCGAATTCCCGAATGCCCGGATTATCGTGATTACTACGTACCTCGGCGACGTCCAGGTGATGCGCGCGCTCAAGGCGGGCGCGCGTGGCTACCTGCTGAAGGGAAACGTACATACGGATCTGCTGCAGACCATCCGCGATGTGCACGCCGGACGCAAACGGATTCCGCCCG
>DATJYJ010000541.1:0-19597 GCA_035578025.1 Verrucomicrobiia bacterium | reverse complement strand
TGGGGCCGAGAATGGCGGCATGCTCTCCCTGGGCGATGGAGAGGGTGACGCCGTCGAGCGCGACTCGCTCGTCGCGGCGCACGGTCACGTTGTGAAGTTCGATGAGGGGAGTCAAGATTCCTATTCTCGCAATTGGATCGGACTCGCGGGCCGGCTACGCCGGCAGGACAATGGTGATCTTACCGCTATAGGTCAAAGCTACTGCGGCAGCTTGCCCGAGGGCTTCGGCAGCGGAAACGGCAGCGTATCGGGCGCCACGCGGACCGCCGTAGTGAACTTTAGCGGGTACTTGCCGCCGCTTGGGAAGGTCAGCTCGATGAAGGCCGCGGTCCAGCCTTTCGCGGGCTTCTCGATCTTTGCCTCGTAGACTCCCTTTGTCCGGGCGGTTAACCTCGTGTCCTTGTAGGCGGGCCCCAGCGCAACCAGGCGGAAATCGCGCTGATCCGGGTTGGTAGCCTGCCAGAGCTTGACCTCCGTGGGCTCGTCGGTGCACTTCACGGTGATGCGGCCGTCCTTTTCGAATTTCCACGAAAACCGTGGGCGCGGCCGGTTGCGCAGCACCCCGTCGTAAAACGCGATCAGACTGTCGCGCGCGTCGGAGTTGCGCAGCGAGTGGTCGGTATTGGGGACATAGCGCAGATACTTCTCCCCGGGCAGGCCGTCGAAGTAGAACTGCGAGGAATCGGGTAGAAAATACTGGTCGCCGGCGGAGTTGATCATCAGCTTCGGCATGGTGAAGCGCTCGCGGTAGCTGTACGGATCTTCCAGACGCATCAACTCGCGATACTTCGGAGTGCCAGCCATCTCCATGACGCCCATCTCGACGTAGTCCTTCACGGCGGGAGAGTAGAACCCGTACGCCCGGTAATGGTGGTTGAACGACGCCTCGGTATTAAGGGTGTCGATCACCATCGGCACGATGGCGATCACCCGCGGGTCCGCGGCAGCGGCAAGCCAGGTGGTCCAGCCACGCTTCGATGCTCCGCCGACCACGAACTTCTCGACCTTGATCCGGCCGGCCCGTTCGGTGGCGCAGAACTGCGTGACGGCGTCCATGGCGCGGACCGCGGCCTTGGCCATCGGGAAATGCAGCGGCCAGTTGGCTTCGCCGGTCTTGAGGAACTTGACCCACGTGTAGGCGATGATGGCGTCTTCGTTGCGGCTCTTGCCCTCCTCCTTGAACACCAGCGGCTCGTTGGGCACTTCGCGGAGCTCGGCCACGACGGTGTGCGTGGCCAGGGCGGTCTCGAGATTACCGGCATCGGCGCGCACTGGCGCGGCGTCTTTCACGGAGCCGCCGGTGATGAACAGAAATCCCGTGGTGCCTTCGACACGATCGGGCTTGATGACCGTGAGCCAGTGTTTCCAGACAGGGTGATCGGTGAGCTCTGCGCCGGGCGGCCAGGTTTGCGAGGTCAGGTCGAGCACGTAGGCGGTGTAGCCCTCGCCGGGGATGGTCTTGGCCAGCTCATAGCGGAACGCCGCGTCGGGAGCGTGGATGAAGGTATCGAGCGGAGTCTGTTTGGCGTGATCGGCAGCGAAGGAGGCGAGCGCAAGTGCGAGGAGAACCGGCAAACGTTTGGTGGCCATACACGCTCATGGTAATAAAATGCAGCTCATGAGGACGTCGATCGCCATAGTTGCCGCGTTGGCCTGTTGCGCGCCCGCGCAGCAGCAGCCGGTGCGCGTGCTGGTTGCCTATCACTCGCAGACGGGGAACACGGAAAAGCTGGCGGCCGCGATCGGCAAAGGCGCGTCGCAGGTGAAGGGCGTGGAGGCGGCGGTCCGGAAAGTGGCCGACGTGAAGGACACCGAGATTCTCCAGGCGGACGGCATCCTGCTCGGTACGCCGGTGCAATGGTCCAACCTGGCGGTTCCGGCGAAGCAGTTTCTGGATCGCGTCGGCGATGTGCTCTGGAAGGCGAAGACCAATGGCGATGGCAAAACGGCGGGCGCGTTCTGTACGGGCGGCGGCGTGGCGCTCGGCAAGGATGTCGCGCGGCTCTCCATCATCTCGGCGTTTCTGACCATGCGATTCGTCATTGTCGGCGGAGTGGACGATGCGGGCTTCGGCACCATGGGCACCGAGGCCACCACCGGACCAGCCGATCCCGGCATCAGCGAAAAGGAGCTGGCGGAGGCGCGCCGTTTCGGAGAGCGCTTTGCGCAGGTGACCGTAAAGCTGCGCGGGCGATGATTACTCGCACGCAACGGCGAGCACGATTTTGCGCAGCAGCTCGGTGCCGGAGCGGAAGTTGTCGAGCGAGATGCGCTCGTTGTTGCCGTGCCAGCGCGGCTCGCCTTCGCGCGCGAAGAGGGGCACGCCGTAGATCGCCACGCCCTTGGCCCTCAACAACGCGCCGTCCGTTGCGCCGCGCATAAGGAGAGGGACGGTGCGCGCCTTCGGGTGCTCGCTCTCGAAGACCTTCTGCATGGCCAGGTAGAGTGGTGTGGTCAGCGAGCTGGGCTCGGTGGCGGGCAGCTGCTGGCCGCCGGCGTTTTCGACGGTCACCGCCGGATCGTCGATGATCTTGCGAAAGCGCGCGTACACTTCTTCCGGCGTCTCGGTAGGCAGGCGCCGCACGTCGAGCTGTGCCTGCGCGGTGTTTGGAATGACGTTGATCTTGACGCCGGCTTCGAGCATCGTGGGCGATACCGTGGTGTGCAGCATGGCATCCAGCTCGCGATCGTGCCGGCGTACCTCGGCGGCTGCCTCCGGGGTTTCGAGCCTGGGTAGGAGGGGCTGAAGCCAGGCGTACGCGGGCAGCCGGGCGAATTCCGCGAAGTAGGCGCGGGTTGTCGGGTTGAGCGCGACGGGCTGCTCGGCATCCACCAGGCGGGTGACGGCACGGGCCAGGTGGGCCACCGGGTTGTCGTCGCGCGGGAGCGATCCGTGGCCGGCGGTTCCGTGGGCGGTGAGTTTGACGCGCGTGGGCACTTTCTCGCTCGTCTGAACCTGGTAGATCCGCTCGCCAGACGGCTGATCCTGCCACCAGCCGAACTCGTTGAGCCCGAACTCGGCGTCGATCTTGTTCCATGCGTTGGCGACCAGCCAGCCCATGCCGGTGGAGCCGGCTTCCTCATCGGCCTCCGAAAGCAGGATGACGTCGCGCGAGAGTTTCGTCCCGGCGCGTTTCAGATCGACCATCACGGCGAGCTCGGCGGCGAGCAGCGACTTGATGTCCTCGGCGCCGCGGCCATAGAGCACGCCGTCTTTCACGGTTGCGGCGAAGGGATCCACGGACCACTGCGAGCGATCGACGGGCACGACGTCGCTGTGCGCCATCAACAGCAGCGGCCGGCCTGCGCCGGAGCCTTTGAGCCGCGCGACGAAGTTGAGGCGATTGGGATCCGGCCCGAGCAGCTCCGCCGCGATGCCGTTCTCGTCGGCGGCGCGCTTGAGGTAGCGCGCCACGCGAGATTCATTCCCCGGAGGATTGCTGGTGTCGATGCGGACGAGGTCTGCGAAGTAGCGGGTGGCGCGGTCGGTGAGCGCGTTGCCCGCTCGCGGCGTCTCCGCCAGCAGGCTGATCTCCTTGAACGTCACGGTGGCATTGCCGCCGTGGTGCTGAATCGCGATGTAGCCCGACTCGGGACGGGGCCCGCGATCCGGCTCGTACTGCCGGGCCTTGGGAGGAACGGGCGACACGCCGTCGTAATCGGTGACCAGGACGCCGTTGAGCTTCACGATGGTCCGCAGGCCGCGCAGGGTGATCTCGAGCGTGTTCCACTCGCCGATCGGTTTGTACGGCCGCGCCATAGCCTTCGTCATCGAGTAGAGGACGCCGGTGCAGTGGTAGTCGTCGCCGCTGTTGTCGATCTGCACCTCGATGCCCTTGTTGATCGCGTCGTCTTCGGATTTGGGCTCGATGGGGATGCGGATGAACACACCCGAATTGGCGTTCTCGGCGGATATCTTGTAGACCACGCGCAGGGTCGTGTTGCCGATCTTTTCGCGGGTGTACCAGAGATCGTCTTCGGGGGCGTCGGGGATGCTGATCAGCAGGCCGTCGCGCACCACGAACCCGGGCTTTTCGCCGGGCGAGGGATTTTCGTGGCGCGGAATACGCGTCCAGCCGGAGAGGTCTTTGCCGTTGAAAAGCGGTCTCGCGTCGGCGGCGAAGGCCGGCAAAGCTAGGCCAATGCAGAGGATCAGGCGAATCACCATTCGATTGTACGTCCGGTGGTGTCGCGTGAAATAATGGGGGTCGGAGGCTTGTGGTGGAGCGGCGGGTGACGCGAGAGTGAACTTCAGCTCGCGTTTCCACTGGGATCTCCGCCCCAATCGCCTGACCCAGGCGCTGGCCGCCCGGCGCGCCGCGCGCGCCCCGGTCCTGGACCTCACCGAATCGAATCCCACGCGCGCAGATTTTTCGTACCCGGGCGAAATCCTGCGCGCATTCGACGATCCGCGTATGCTGGCATACGAACCGGCCCCGGCCGGCGCGATTGGCGCGCGTGAAGCCGTCGCGGCCTATTATGCGGCGCGCGGGGAGAAGGTCGCGCCGGAGCGGATCCTGCTCACCGCCAGCACCAGCGAGGCATACAGCTATCTGTTCAAGCTGCTCTGCGACCCCGGAGATGAGGTGCTGATTCCGCGTCCCTCTTATCCGCTGTTCGAGTTTCTGGCCGAGATGGAATCCGTCAAGGTGCGCCAGTATCCATTGAGGTATCACGGCACGTGGACGCTGGATCTGCCGGATTTCAGCCCGCGCACGCGCGCGGTCGTGCTGGTCAATCCCAACAATCCCACAGGCTCCTACGTGAAGCGCGGCGAGCTGGCCGCGCTGGCCGGGAGCTGCGCCGCCCGCGGCGTCGCACTGATCTCCGACGAAGTTTTCGCCGACTACGGTTTTGGCTCCGACACCGGGCGCGTGACTTCTCTTGCGGCCGTTGAGGAGTGCCCGACGTTTTGCATGGGGGGTCTTTCCAAGGTCGCCGGCTTGCCGCAGATGAAGCTGGGTTGGATCGTTGGCAATCGCCCGGAGGCCACGGAGAAGCTCGAGTGGATCGCGGATACCTACCTCTCCGTGGGCACACCGGTACAATGCGCGGCGGACCGGCTGCTGGCGGCGGGCTTCGGGGTGCAGCGCCAGATTCGCGAGCGCACGGGCCAAAACCTCGCATTGGCGCGGCAGGTGCTGGATGGATCCGCAGGGACGATCCTCACGGTCGAAGGAGGCTGGTATCTCACGCTGCAGGTGCCGCGTGTACGGACCGAAGAAGAGTGGACGCTGGAATTGCTGGAGCGCGAAGGAGTGCTGGTGCAACCGGGCTTTTTCTACGATTTCGAGTCGGAAGCCTTCCTGGTGATCAGCCTGCTCACTGCGCCCGCCGCGTTTCGCGAGGGCGTGAATCGCATTCGAAGGTGGCTCTGATTTGCGCGCGGGCGTACAATTAAAGCATGGCCAGAGGTTGGGAAAGTAAGTCGGTCGAGGCGCAGATCGACATGGCCCAAGCCGCAAGCGCCGTTGCTGAAGGTAAGAAATTGACGCCCGAAGCCCTCGCTCAGATCCGCAAGAAGGAGGGCCTGCTCCTCTCCCGGACCAGAGTGATTAGAGAAATGGAGTCGGCGCAGAATCCGCGGTACAAGGCCGTTTTAGGCAAGGCGCTCGCGGATCTGGACGCGCAGTTGAAAAACTTGGAATAACGAGCGCTGCCCAGGCGATCGTCTATTCAGATGCCATCAAGAGGACGAGCGCGCGGGCTGTCGGATTGCAGTCCCCCCGTGCCATACTGGAAATTCACTCCCCAACGTCCACAATGTTCGTCTACTCGGAAAACGATTTCTATTGCGAGCAAGTGCCTCTTGCCGATCTCGCGCACCGCGTCGGAACGCCGGCCTATGTCTATTCGAGCCAGGTGATTCTGGCCAACTACCTGGCGTACACGGAAGCGTTCGCCGATCTGCCGCACACGGTCTGCTACGCCGTGAAGGCCAACTCCTCGCTCGCGGTGCTTGCTCTGCTGGCCAAGGCGGGCGCGGGCTTCGACATCGTCTCCGGCGGCGAGTTGTACCGTGTGTTGCAGGCGGGCGGCGATCCCGCCAAGGTGGTCTTCTCGGGCGTGGGCAAGACCGCGGCGGAAGTGGAATTTGCGCTGGAAAAAGGCATCCACAGCTTCAATTGCGAATCGGAAACCGAGCTTGCCTTGATCGACGCCAAGGCCGCGCGCCTCGGCGTTACCGCCGGGTTTTCGATTCGCGTGAATCCCGACGTCGACGCGGTTACGCATCCCTATATCTCAACCGGGTTGAGCCAACACAAATTCGGCATCGCGATCGCCGAGGCGGCGCGCGTCTACGAGCAGTCGCGGCGCTTCCGGAATCTTACCGCCGAAGGCGTGAGCTGCCACATCGGCTCGCAGATCCTCGACCCCAGCCCGATTCTGGAAGCGGTGGACAAGCTCCTCGCACTTGCCACAACGCTGCGCGCGCAGGGTTACCCGATCCGGCATCTGGACCTGGGCGGCGGATTGGGCGTCGCCTATCAGGCAGGCGAGCCTGCGCCGGAGATTCGTGCCTTCGTCGAGTGCCTGCGCGCCCGTGTCCGAGCGAGCGGGCTGCGAGTGATGGTGGAGCCGGGGCGCAGTGTCGTCGGCCCCGCCGGGGTGCTGCTGACGCGGGTGCTCTACCGCAAGAAGAACGGCGCCAAGGAATTCATCGTGGTGGATGCGGCTATGAACGACCTGATCCGTCCGTCGTTGTACCGTGCCCATCACGAAATCGTCCCGCTGCGCCGCAACACGCTCCCGCCGGTGAAAGCGGACGTGGTGGGCCCGGTGTGCGAGACCGGCGATTTCCTGGCGCGCGATCGCGAGATGGCCAATGTGATGCCGGGCGACTACCTGGCGGTCTGCACGGCTGGCGCCTACGGATTCGTGTTGAGCTCAAACTACAACTCGCGGCCGCGCGCGCCGGAGGTGCTGGTGGAAGGCGGCCAGTGGCGCGTGGTGAGGCAGCGCGAGAAACTGGAAGACCTGGTTCGCGGGGAGACGGTGTGAGCGTGGGGCAGGTCGGGAACGTCGGGAACCCGCCCCACGGGGTCAGATTTCGAGGGGTTTTCGGAGGGTGAACCGCAGGACGGCTTCGGCAGGGATGGCGACCTCCCGCTTTCCCGTAGCCGCGGCGCCCGCGGTGCCCGCCGCCGCGCCGGCGCCGGCGCCGATCAGCGCACCCTTGGGGCCACCGGCGATCGCTCCCAGCGCCGCGCCCAAGCCTGTGCCCCCGCCAATCAGGATGCCGTTGCGCTTAGCGTGGGACGCGCTGACGCGATCCACGCTGGTGGTGTGGATTTCGTATCGCTGCCCCTGATACTCGAACGAGTCCAGCGTCAGCCCGATCTCCGCCCTGCCCTTCAGCCGCCCAGACGCGCCTGCCGAGGTCACATGGCCGTTGAACCGGGTGCCCACCGGCAGCACTGGCGCCCCGTCGATTGTCAGCGGCTCCGACAACGACGCCGTGAAGCGGTCTCCCGCGCGATTCCGTTTCGTGTCCAATTCATGATCGAGCCGCACGTGAAGCGGAGTGCCATTGGGAATCACAATCGCCGGCCGGACCGGCGCGGTGGGTTCCGCCGACTCGCCGGGCCGCGCCGGACTCGCAGCTGCCGGGGTGGAGGGCGCGGCCGGAGGTGACGGCGCCGATCCACGCCCTCCACCGGTCGCGCCCGGTTGTGTAGCTGCCGCGGTCCGTTCCACCGGCTCCGGATTCCGTGAGCACCCGGTTGCGAGCAGCAGCGCCGGTGCGATCCATATCCATTTCGGCATGCCTGTTGCCTCCTTGTGTCCGGTCATGCAAACCCGGTGCCATCCTGTAAGTCCTTGTAGGAGGGTGTGGACCAAGTGGTACTTTCGGCGGATTGTGTAAGATCTACCAGTTCTGCCCGGGTGTAGAATAAAAGCGATGGAAGCAACACCCACCATCTCGCGCCCCGGCCTCTTCGGCGACTAACTCCTCAGCCGCGCCCCCGCGGTGTGCGGCGGCTGCGCCCGCCGTGCAAGTCACTAACCTTGGACAACTGAATAGGAGTTACTCCATGGGCAACACCCTGGAACAGGTCCGGCCGGGCCTTCCCCAAATCGCCGGCCCTCTGCCTGGCCCGCGGGCCCGGGCTATCATCGCACGCGATTCGCAAGTGGTCTCGCCGTCTTACACGCGCTGCTATCCGCTGGTGGCGGAGCGCGGCGAGGGCGCCATCATTGAAGATGTCGACGGCAACCGCTTCCTCGATTTCAACGCCGGCATCGCCGTGGTGGCCGCCGGCCACTGCCATCCTGAAGTGGTGCGCGCCATTCAAGAGCAGGCCGCCCGCCTCATTCACATGTCGGGCACCGATTTCTACTACGAGGAAATGGTGGCCCTGGCCGAGACCCTGGCGCGCATCGCACCGGGCGATGTGCCGCGCCGTGTGAGCTTTGGCAACTCGGGCGCCGAGGCCATCGAAGGGTGCATCAAGCTCGCGCGTTACGCCACCGGGCGCGAAAAGATCATCGCGTTCTTCGGCAGCTTCCATGGGCGCACCATGGGCGCGCTCTCGCTCACCTCGCGCAAGGCCGTGCAACGCGCCGGATTCGGCCCACTCGTGCCCGGCGTAATCCATGCGCCGTATCCTTACTGCTACCGCTGCCCGTACGGCCAGGAGCCCGGCACGTGCGCGGTGGAGTGCGTCAAGCACATCGAGGACACGCTGCTCAAAACCATCGCTCCGGCGGAAGAGACCGCCGCCATCGTAGTCGAGCCGGTGCAAGGGGAAGGCGGCTACGTGGTGCCGCCGAAGAAATTCTTCGACGAGCTCACGCGCGTGGCCAACGCACACGGAATCCTGCTGGTCCTGGATGAGGTGCAGTCCGGCATGGGTCGCACCGGCCGCATGTTCGCCGCCGAGCACTTCGACGTGGTGCCGGACATTCTCGCCGTGGCCAAAGGCATCGCCAGCGGGATGCCGCTGGGCGCCACCATCTCCCGCGCGGACCTGATGACGTGGCCTCCCGGCGCGCACGCCTCGACGTTCGGCGGCAACCCGGTGTGCTGCTCGGCGGCGCTCACCACCATCGCCCTGCTGGAGCGCGAGCTGATCGACAACGCGGCCCGGATGGGCGCCTACATGAAGGAGCGCCTGCTCGAATGGCCGGCACGCTTCCCGCTTGTCGGCGACGTGCGCGGCCTCGGGCTGATGCTCGGGGTGGAGCTGGTCCGCGACCGCTACACCAGGGAGAAAGCGCCGCTCGTGCGCGACCGCGTGCTGGAGTTGGCGTTCCAGCGCGGCCTGCTGGTGCTCGGCGCCGGCGATTCGACCATCCGGCTTTGCCCGCCGCTCGTGATCACGCGCGACCAGTGCGATTTCGCGCTTGATACCCTGGAAGCGTGCCTGACTCAGGCGGCAGCGTAACGCGGGCCTCCCGGCCCGCCCCGGCTTCCAGGATCCTCGACGTCGGCTGCGGTATCCACAAGCAGCCCGGCGCCATCGGCGTCGACCGCAACCCGGCCAGCCGCGCCGACGTCCTCGCCGACCTCGACCGCATCCCGTATCCGTTCGCCGACAGTTCGTTCGACCGGCTCACCGCCATCCACGTGATCGAGCACGTGGAAAACGTGATTCGCTCCATGGAGGAATTTCACCGGCTGGTGCGCCCCGGCGGCACCGTGCGTATCGAGACACCACACTATACGGACTTCAGCTCATTTTGCGATCCCACCCACCGCCATCACCTGAACAGCTTCAGCTTCCGCTACTTCGGCGAGAACCACGGTGGATTCGGGTACTACTCGCCGTGCCGCTTTCGTGAGATTTCCGTGCGCGTGAAGCTACTAGCATTCTGGCGATGGTTGGGCTTCGAATTCCTGGTCAACCATTTCCCGCGCTACCGCCGTTTTTGGGAGCACTACCTCTGCTACGTGGTCCGCGGGAAGGTCATGGAGTTCGAGTTCGAAGTACTGAAATAGATGATCTCGCTTCTGTACCGCGCCGCCGACGCGATCCGCCGCCGGCGCAAGCCCGGGGATCACGGGCGCATCGGCGAAGACCTGGCGCACCGGCACCTGCGGTGCCATGGATGCACCGTCGTGGCGCGCAATTACCGGACGCGCTCCGGCTCGGGAGAGATCGACCTGGTTGCGTGGGACGGCGAGAAGCTCGCATTCATCGAAGTCAAGACCCGCGCGAGCGCGGAATTCGGAGCGCCCGAATCCGCGGTCGATCTCGAAAAGCAAGACCGCGTCCTGCGCGCCGCCCGCGACTATGCCCGCCGCGCCGACATTCCCTGGGACAAGGTCCGATTCGATATCGTCAGCGTGGTGCTCGAGCCGCGGCCGGTGGTCGAGTGGCTGCGCGGCGCATTCTGAGAGGCGTAACTATTTATTAGCGCCCACGCGGGAAGCGCGCGCGGTAAACTAGCCCCATGACTTACTACGGATCCAAAGAACTCGCCGCCAGTTTTCGGACGGTTCGCAACAATACGCTCACGATCGCTCAAGAGATTCCGGAGGACAAGTTTAGTTTTTCTGCCGCTCCCGGGTGCCGCACCGTGGCCCAGACGCTGGTGCACATCGCGGTAGCGTGGCGCCTGCAGAACAAGATCCACATCACCGACCACGTTTCCGATCTCGCAAACTTCGACTTCTTCGGCTTCGTCGGGCCGCAGCTCGCCGAAGAGCAGGTGCCCCGCACCAAGCAACAGATCATCGTCCTGCTGAAGAGCGAAGGGGATAAAGCCGAAGCCATGCTCGCGGGGATGAGCGAAGCGCTCCTCGGCGAGACGGTTACCTATCCGCCGGGAATGACTCCGCCCACCAAGTCACGCTTCGAGATGGTCATGGCTGTAAAGGAGCACGAGATGCACCACCGCGGGCAGCTCATGGTGGCCGAGCGCATGCTGGGTATCAAGCCTCACCTGACCCGCAACATGGAAGAGCGCATCGCCGCCATGCAGGCCGCGGCCGGCAAAGCCTAGCCCCCTTCCACTGCCTGATACAATCTCAGGGACATGTTCGTGCCCCTGACCCCCGTCCGCGCCCTCTACCGGGGCGTGGACCTCTACGGCAGAAAGACCGGAATCGTCAGCGGCGATCGCCGGTTCACCTATTGCGAATTCGGCGAGCGCGTGGAGCGTCTGGCGTTCGGCCTTCTCAGCGAGGGCGTCAACGTCGGCGACCGTGTCGCCTTCATCAGTTTCAACACGAACCAACTGCTTGAAGGCTACTACGCCGCGCCGCTCATCCGCGCCATCGTGATGCCGCTCAACGTGCGTCTCACGCCGGCGGAGTTGACGAACATCCTCAATCATGCCGAGCCGCGCCTGGTCTTCTACGAAGCCGATTTCGGTCCGCTGGTTGCGCACCTCCGCCAGGCGTGCCCCGCCGTCCAGCGCTGGGTAGAGACCGGCGCCGAGTATGAAGCGCTGCTGGAGCGCGGCCGCATCCAGCGTCCGGACATCCTCAGCTTCAACGAAGGCGAGATCGCCGAGTTGTTTTACACCTCGGGGTCCACGGGCACGCCCAAGGGCGTGATGCTCTCTCACCGCACGCTTTACATGCACATGCTGGGCGTCTCGACGGTGTTCTACAGCGACGAGACCGCGGTGGAGCTGCACACCATCCCGCTGTTCCACGCCAACGGCTGGGGCCGGCCGCAATGCGCTGCGTTCCACGGATTGAAGCAGGTCATGGTACGGCGCTTCGATCCGCCGGCGGTGCTGCGGCTGATCGAGGGGGAGCGCGCGACCTCGATGTCGCTGGTGCCGACCATGG
This sequence comes from Verrucomicrobiia bacterium, assembly GCA_035578025.1. Classification (GTDB taxonomy): domain Bacteria; phylum Acidobacteriota; class Terriglobia; order Bryobacterales; family Bryobacteraceae; genus Solibacter. Next base: position 7,851 of record DATJYJ010000541.1, on the reverse strand, counting down.
CCAACGCTTTGCTCAACTGCCCCGAACTCGGCAAGCACGACTATTCGAGCATGCGGATGATCATGATGGGCGGCGCGGCATCGTCGCCGGAACTGGTGGCGCGGATGGAGAAGGCGTTCGGGTGCACGGTATTCAGCGGTTACGGCCTCACGGAGACCGCGCCTGTGGCGACGGTGGCCCGCGACAAATCGACTGTGACCTTCGCCGGCGAGGAAGACCGGATTCGCCGCCGCGCCATGACCGGCTGGCCGATGCCCGGCTGCGAAGTGCGCGTCGTCGATCTGCACATGAACGACGTGCCGCGCGACATGCAGTCTATCGGCGAGATCGTCATCCGCGGCGACAACGTCATGGACGGCTACTATAAGGAGCCGCGCGCCACCGCGGACGTGATGGAGAGCGGCTGGCTGCACACCGGCGACATGGCGGTCTGGGACGAGGAGAGCTATCTGCTGGTGGTCGACCGCAAAAAGGACATCATCATCAGCGGCGGCGAGAACATCTCTTCGATCGAGGTGGAGCGCGCCATCGCGGCGCACGAATGTGTGCTGGAGTGCGCGGTGGTGTCTGCGCCGGACCCGGTGTGGGGCGAAGTGCCCGCGGCGTTTGTGGTACGCAAGCCCGGCGCGCCGCTCACCGAAGCGCAGCTCTTCGATTTCCTGGCGGGGCGCATCGCCAAATTCAAACTGCCGCGCCGCATCCATTTTTCGGATGATCCGCTACCCAAGACCGGCACCGGCAAGATCGTCAAGCGCGAGCTGCGCGAGACGCTCTGGCGGGGCAAGGAACTTCGCATACAGGGGTGAAACTCGATGTGGCAGCAAACCTACACTCCGGTAGCGGCCAGCCTGCCGCTCTCCGCGCTGGTGGCCGCGGTGCCGATTTTCGTGCTGCTGATTCTGCTGGGTGTGATGCGCAAGCCCGCGTGGGTCGCATCGCTCTCCGGCCTTGCAGCGGCTGCCGTGGTCGCGGGCGGCGTCTACGGGATGCCGCTGGACCGCCTCTTCTCGTCGGTGGTATTCGGCGCCGCGTTCGGGCTGTTCCCGATCGGATGGGTGGTGTTCAGCGCCATCATGCTTTACCGCGTGACGCTGGAGAGCGGCAAATTCGAAGTGCTCAAGGATTCCATCGGCCACCTCACCACCGATCGGAACCTGCAGGCGATGCTCATCGCGTTCGCGTTCGGCGCATTTATCGAGGGCGCGGCGGGATTCGGCACGCCGGTCGCGGTGGCCGCGGCCATGCTCACCGGGCTGGGCTTCGAGCCGTTCTATGCCGCGGCCATCTGCCTGCTGGCCAACACCGCGCCGGTTGCCTTCGGTTCGATTGCCATTCCCGTGGTTACCCTTGCCGGCACCACCGGCCTGCCGCTCGACCGGATCAGCGCGGCGGTGGGCCGTATCTGCGCGCCGGTGTCGCTGTTCGTCCCGGCCTACCTCATCGCCGTGATGAGCGGACGCGCCGGCCTGCGCAGCGTCTGGAAGGCCGCCGCGTTGTGCGGCATTGCCTTTGGAGGCACCCAGTTTCTGGTGTCCAATTTCATCGGCCCGCAGCTCACCGACATCCTCTCTTCCATGGCCGCGATGGGCGCGCTGCTGATTTTCGTGAGCCGGACCGGCGGCGTTCAGCGTCACCCAAGGAAGGAGATTATGGCCGCGTGGATGCCGTACGTCCTGCTCGTGATTTTCGTGCTGGCGTGGGGCATCGACCCGATCAAGACGTGGCTCAACTCGTATAACAAACTGATCCAGTGGCCGGGATTGCACAATACCATCCTGCGCATGCCGCCGGTGGTGGCCAAGCCTTCGCTTTACGGCGCGGCGTACAACTTCACGTGGCTCTCCGCCTCCGGCACGGCCTGTCTGTTCGCCGCGATCTGCGCGTCGATTTTCGCCGGCCTGAAGCCGCGCCAGTTTCTGGGCGTCATCGGCCACACCGCCAGGCAGTTGGCCAAGGCCGAGCTTACGCTGGCCGCGGTGCTGGGGCTGGCATACCTGATGAACTACTCCGGCTCGACCGCCACCCTCGGGCTGGCGTTTGCCGCCACCGGCGCGCTGTTCCCGTTCTTCAGCGCGCTGCTCGGCTGGCTGGGCGTCTTCCTCACCGGCAGCGACACCAGCGCCAACGCGCTTTTTGGCACATTGCAGGTAGTAACCGCGAACAAGCTGGGCCAGAACGCCGTGCTGATGGCGGCATCGAATTCGGCCGGCGGCGTGATGGGCAAAATGATCAGCCTCACCAGTATCGCGGTCGCCTCCGCCGCCACCAGCATGAAGCGCGAGCAGGAAGCGCTCCTGTTCCGCTTCACGCTCAAGCACTCGGTTTTCCTGGCCAGCGTGATCGGCCTGCTGGTAATGTTCTATGCGTACGTGGCGCCGCAGTGGGCGCCGTAGGAACTCTCAGCCGGCCGCCCGCGGCTCCAGGCACGGCCACGTGGTTCCGCGCATCACCAGCTCCGTGGGCAGCACCGCCTCCGGCACGGAAGCGCAGGGCGATTTGGCTTTCTCGACCGCCAGGCGCGCCAATTCCCGCCCCACTTCCAAGAACGGATTGTGCACCGTGGTCAGCGGCGGGTTGGTGACCTCCGCATCCGGGATGTCGTCGAAACCGACCAGGGAGCAGTCCTGCGGCACGCGCACGCCGCTCCGGCGCAGTTGTTCCCACACACCCAGCGCGATGTGGTCCGAACCGCAGAAGATCGCGGTGGGCCGCAAGCCCTGCCGCAGAATCGCCTCGGCGGAGTTGAATCCGCTCTGGAAGTTGTCGGCCGAGAGCCTCACCGTCTGCGCCATCGGATCCAGGCCGGCCTCTTCGACGGCTGCCAGGTAGGCCTGATAGCGGTTCGAGAACCAGGGCTGCGAAATGTCTCCGATGTAACAGATCTGCTTGTGGCCCAGCTTGATGAGATATCGCACCGCCTCCATGCAGCCGGTGCGGTCGTCGGAGCGGGCGAGGTCGGTGCGAGGCAGCCGCGCGTATCCCACCATGTTGTTGCCGTAGAGCACATAGGGAACGCCGGCGGCGGCGGTGGCGTCGATGAGATTCGGATAGTTTGTGCCCGCCAGAATCAGGCTGTCAGCGATTCCGTGCTCGCGCAACAGCGAGGGGAGCTTGATCTGCCGCGCCGGTGTCTCCGGCGCGTAGTCGAACCGCTTGAAGACGACGAAATAGCCGCGCTCTTCGCAGTATTGCTCCGCTCCCTGCAGCATGCGCGCGTGCATGGGGTGGAGGAACTCGCGATTGCTCAGGACAAAGCTGATGATCGGCAAGCTCTCGCGCGCGGCGCGCCGCCCGCGCTGCGTGCGCACGTAGTGTAGCAGACGCGCAGCCTCCATCACCTTACGGCGCAGGTCGGGGTCGACATCCCGCCGGTTGTTCATCACCCGCGAAGCCGTGCCCAGCGAGACGCCGGCTTTGGCGGCGACGTCCACGATCGTCGCCCGCTTGATCGGTCTGGGTTTCGGCACGAAGAATAGTGTAGCATATCCAGTTATTTCATGAAATATATGCGCCGATCTGGATTGATAACGCTAACGCGTTCACCACTTCATCAAGAATGGCCGCCATCGTACACATAAATTTTAGATCTATTTCATGAATATCTTGGCTTTTCGAGGTTGTAGTCATATAATCCTCTAAAGCTGGGAGGCCGCGGGGTCGCCTCCCCAAGACTGGAGATCTTTAAGCCGCGCCACTTACCGGCCCTCGTCATTCTCTTTGCCTGCCTCTCGCAGGCGCAGGAGTTCCGTTCCACGCTCACCGGAAAGGTCACAGATCCTTCCGGCGCCGTGGTGGCTAATGTGAAAGTCACCGCCATCAAAAGCGATACGAACAGCCGCTTCGAGACCGTCAGCAATGCCGACGAGCTCTACACGATTCCATTCCTGCCGCCGGGTCCTTACAGCATGACCGCGGAAGCATCCGGCTTCAAACGATACGTCCAGTCGGGAATCCAGATCGGCAGCGATACCCGCGTCTCGCAGGACATTCCGCTGGCCATCGGCACCGCCAGCGAATCCGTGACGGTCAGCGCGGATGTCGCCCAACTGGAAAGCGTCAGCGCCTCGGTCGGCCAGGTGATCACCACCCACGAAGTGGAGAGCCTGCCGGTGAACGGGCGCGCGCCCATGGACCTGGCGATCCTCGGCTACGGTGTGGTGAACACCGGTGTCCGCGACCAGAACCGGCCCTTCGAAAACAGCGGATTGTCGACCTTCGCAATGGGCGGCGCCGCCACCGGCGCCAATGCGGCGCTGCTGGACGGCGTCCCCAACCTCGGAACCCTCGGGACCACCAGCACGCGCGTTTCGTTCAGCCCGCCAGAGGACTCGGTAGTCGATGTGAAGGTGGCAGCTTTCAATGTGGATGCGTCTTACGGCGGGTTTGGCGGCGGCACGGTGGAGATCACCACCAAAGGCGGCACCAACCAGTTGCACGGGACGGCGTCGGAGTTCAACCAGGTTCCCAACCTCGCCGGCACTCCGTTTTTCACCAATGCCGCCGGCTGAAGAAGGCGCCCTACCGCCAGAATCTGTGGAGCGCGACCGTAGGCGGGCCGGTATGGATTCCCAAGGTGTTCAACGGCAAAGACCCCTTGTTCTGGTTCTTCGCCCACGAAGGCTTCGCCGATGCCTACGCGACGCCCGCGTACTTCACCGTCCCTACGGCAGCCGAGATCCAGGGCGATTTCTCGCACCTGCTGTCGCTCACCAGCGGGTCTAAGAACTATACTCTCTATGACCCTTCGACCGTGGTTCTCAACGGCAGCACCATCACGCGCACCGCCTTCCCCGGCAACATCATCCCGTCAAACCGTCTCAATCCGATCGCCACCAACTTCCTGAAGCAGTACATGCCCGGTCCCAACACCTCAGGAGTTTATGATACGAATAACTTCCTCTCCCCTGAGAACACGGTGGATAAGTACCATTCCTTCTCCGGCCGCGGCGATGTCAATATCAGCAACAAGAACAAGCTCACGGTAAGCGGTCGGCAGAGTTATTGGTGCCAGACCGGGCCAAACGATATTGTGCAGAATCTTGCGTATACCCAGCATCCGATCTGCCGCGACCTCTGGGGCGGCATGATCGACGATGTTCACACCTGGCCAGGTGCTGCTGCAGGACTTCGCCAATCTCAACTGGCTGAATTCGGCCGGAGCGTGCACCTTCGATACCGGTAGTTGGGTAAAAGCCACCAGCAGCGCGACCGCGCCGACGCTGGGAGGATCCATGGCGCAGTTTCTTCTGGGCCTGCCGACCAGCGGATCCATCGACGTTTACTCCCCATCGAAGAACGACTCCTGGTACGACACGCTGTTCATCCACGACGACTGGCACGCCAGGCCCAACCTGACCATCAACATGGGACTGCGCTGGGAATACGGCTCTCCGACCACAGAGAGCCACAACCGGCAATCGATCGGATTCGACCCTGCGGCGGCCAACCAGGTGGCGGCGGCCGCCGCCGCGGCCAATGCCAAAAACCCGCTGCCCCAACTACCTCCCAGCCAGTTTTCGGCAACGGGCGGATTACTCTTTGCGAGCTCCAGTAACCGCTCGGCTTACACGACCTCGCACAAGTCATTCGCCCCCAGATTCGGAATCAGTTGGACGCCCGGCGCGCTGCATAACAAGACCATGATTCGCGCCGGCACGGGCATCTTCTATTACAACTGCGGAGTCCTGCTGGCGCAGCAACCCGGCTTCGGTATTCAAAATCAGTATGTGGCCACGAACAACAGTTACCTGAGTCCGGCCACTACTCTGAGTAATCCGTTTCCCAACGGTATCTCACAGCCCCCCGGCGCAGCGGCGGGGATCAACACGTATCTCGGCCAGAGCGTCACGTATTACAACCCGAACCTCCAAAACCAGTACAGCTTGCGCTGGACCCTGGATATTCAGCAGCAGCTTCCCCACGATACGGTCTTTCAGATCGGGTATCTGGGCAACCACTCCGTCCACCTGACGACGAACTACAGCCTGACATGTGAACTAGAATCATTCGCGGCTGATGGACAGCGTCAATTATCTAAACGGCGGTTCACCGGCGCTGGAAAAGCGCGTCTCCACGTACGACCGCCCGAACAGCTTCATCGCCAGCGGGACCTACGATCTGCCCTTCGGCCGCGGCAAACAGGTCGGCGCCAATATGAACCGCGCGCTCGATTTTGTAGTCGGCAGTTGGTCGCTGGCGACGATTTACACGCTGCACAGCGGCGCCCCGCTCTCCTGGGGTAACCTCATCTATCTGGGCGCGCCGTTGAACTCCAACTCGGAGAGTCCCAGCCACGCCTTCGACACCACGGCGTTCAATACGGTCACGAGCCAGCAGCTATCGCAGAACTTGCGCACGTTCCCCTCGCAGTTCAACAACCTGCGCGTGGATCACACCAACAACATCAATCTCACCCTCACCAAGACGTTCTCCATCAAGGAGCGGGTGAAAGTGCAGTTCCGCGCGGAGGCGTTCAACCTGACCAACAAGCCGCTGTTCGCCGGCGCGACCCTGACCGCCACCAGCGCCAGTTTCGGCACCATCGGCAGCCAGACTAACAATCCGCGCTACATCCAGTTCGGCCTGCGCGTCACCTTTTGAGCGCGGGCCTACTCAACGAACACCAAGCCCGACGGCAGATCCTCGCCGAAGATCCGCCCTAGCGTCCGATCGTCTTCTTCCTCGCCCTCGAACACCTGCAGCAGCCGTTCCGTATTGGGCAGCGTTTGAAGCTTCCCGCGAACCAGGTCCCGCGTTGCCGGAGCCAGATCGCGGGTCGGATCCTCGGTGCGGCGCGCCATGGCAGCCAGCGCATCGCCCGCAGCCGGGACCCGCAGCAGCGCTTCCACCCATCGCGTGACGGTGGCCGGCGGCACCACCAGGTTGATCGGCCCGTAGAAGAGCTTGCGCGCGCCCAGCCGTGAGAGGCACCACAGCTCGCTTTCCTTGAAGTCGCCGGCCTTTAGTCGCTTGATCAGCGCGTCCCCCAGCTCGATCTTGGTTCCGATCGGCAACAGCTCCAGGCTGCTGGCGGTGCGCCACATCTCGCGCAGCAACGACGGGTTCACGCGCTGCGGTTTCTTGTTGCCGCGCGGCAGCAGGTTCGCCGAGAGGCGCTGGTAGATATCCGTCTGCTGATTGCGATTGAGCCCGCCGGCCACGCGCCCCCAGAAAATCCACCAGTCGATCTCGCATTGTATCTGGTTGCCGTAGGTCAGCCCGCCGGAGTAGATGCGCCGCGCCTGCTCGATGCGGAAATCGTCGCCCGGGAATCCGAAGCCCGGACGCAGGCAGAATCCGGCCAGGTTGAACCAGCGGATCTCGTATGCCGGGCTTTTTCTGCGGCCGTCGGCCACGGCCAGGAAGGCGTCGGCCATCTGGCGAATCGCGGACAGCGGCCAGCTATTGCGGCCCAGCCCCATGGTCTGCTCGAGCTTCGCCGGCAGTTCCTCCGGAGGAATCGGCGATTTTGCCGAAGGCGCGAACACCGCTGAAATCAGCTCCAGCGACGCTTTCAACGCCTGCTCGCTCACCACCGCTGCGGCCTTCCGCTCCACCGGCGCCGCCGCGGCCGCCTTGCGCAGCTCGAATTGGAGGTTCCAGCGATTGTCGCTGATCTTCGATTCGCACCACGTCTCCAGGGTTCCGACTTCGGTCAGGCGCGCGCCCAGCTTCACCGGAATCAGCCGCTCCTCGGCCTTTTTCCCGAACCGGATCACCGCGTTAAGCGGCGCGTGACGATGCAGGCCCGGATCGTCCACGTCGAACTCGATCACATTGCCGGGCTGGTCCTCAGTGCGCGTCAGCGAGCTGTAGAGCCGGAAGCTCACCGGCCGGTTGGCGACCAGTTGC
>DATJYJ010000540.1:0-6728 GCA_035578025.1 Verrucomicrobiia bacterium | reverse complement strand
CCCATGGTAGGCCTCGGATTTGCAATGTAAGGCAGACACGGGGTTGTCTCTCCTCCAGCCCGGCCGCCGCACGCCCTCGTGCCGCGGCCGGTTTTTTTTGGAGAAGCATTCAATGGCGGGGAGCGAAGTTGACGGTGACCGTGGTGAGAACTCCGACCGCTTCGCCGTTCAACAGGGTCGGCTGGTATGCCCACTGTTTCACTGCTTCAAGGGCCGCGCGGATCAGGGGAGGCGGGCCGCTGATCACACGGATGTCCTGTACTCTTCCGGCCGGGCCGATTACCACTCTCATCTGCACCGTTCCGCTGATACCTGCCTCCTTCGCATCCTGAGGATAGACGGGCGCGGTCCGGCTCACCAGCTTCTGTGCCTGAATGGCCGGCTCGACCCGAATCGCCCAGGGCGCGGATCCGTCGAGCGCGTCCTGAGCCGGAGGCGGCGGGGGTGGCGGGGGAGGCGGCGGAGCCTGAACCATCGTCATGGACGACGGCTGCGGATGCTGGGCCTGGGCTTGCTTGGCGGCCAGAGCCTTGTCAACCCACGAGTCGGCTTTGGCGATGTATTCCTTGTATTGCGCGTCGGTATCGGCTATGCCGGCCTCAATGCGGTACAGCAGATTCGTGTAAGCCATGGCATCGGAGTATTCGGGGTCGAGTTGCACCGCCGTCTCGAGCATCCGGAAGCCGTCCTGAAGCTGGGCTTCGTGCTCGGAGCGAACCTTCTGTCGGAGACCGGCGTCCGGGATGATTCCGGGGTCCCAAGGCTTCATCCCGGCGGCGGTACGGGCAGCGCCATAGTCCGGATAGGTCATTGCCCAGTCCACAAATCCGGCCGTATAGTAGGCGGTCTTGTCGGTGGCATCCGCCTGGATGGCCTTGACCGCCCACTCGTGTGCCTCGGCGAACTGCTTGGTGTTGGTGGAGAGCACCATCATGCCCTGCATGGCGAGATGGTTGCGCGGGTCCTGGGCCAGCACGTCCAGATACTGTTGCCGGGCGCGAGTCACCAGGGGCGAGCCGGGATCCGAGCCGGGGACGTAGTCCCGCAACAGGGCATTCGCCAGCAGCAGCCTGGCCTTGAGATCGGACGGCGCCAGCCGGACGGCATTTTCGAGTTGTGCGATGGTGCTTTGCGCGTCTACCCCACCCTGCGCGCGCGCTGTGAGTGCCACGCTCGACGCGATCACGGCGCAGGCGGCCAACGCCGATAGCCCAGCGGCAAGCAAGAGGCGGGCCCGCTTGAGGCTTGTCGCCGGCCGCTCCACCAGCCGGCGGATGCGTTCCTCGAGAATATCGCCGTCGAACACGCCGAGCGAGTACCCGGGGGATGGCACCGCCGTCATGCCCGCGGCAATGCGGACGATCGACTGCGCGTAGACCCGCGCGTCCAGCAGGCGCTGGGTGACCAGCTCGTCGCAGGCCACTTCGCGCGTGCGCCCGATCTCACGGCGGATCAGCCACGCCGCGGGATGGAAGCTCAGCGGCAGGTGCAGCACTTCATATAGGATGTTGCCGGCGAAATCGCGGCGCGCGATGTGCGCCATCTCGTGCCCGATGGCGGTGGTGAGTACGTCTTCCGAAGTTTCCTCGAGCAGGGAGTCCGGCAGAATGATCGCCGGGCCTGCCGCCACGGGGCCGGAGATCTGCGCAGAGAAGAGCAGCTCCGCGCCCGGAGCTCCACAGGCTAAGGCGCAGCGCAGGGCCACACGGCGGAGCGGCTCGGGAATCGCCACGGCCCGCGCGGACCGGCGGATTTGCGCGGTGCGCAGGGCGGCTCGCGCCAGGAGCACGATCCGGCAGAGAACGAACAGCAGGTACACGCCGAGCAGCACTCCAGCAGTGGTCGCGGCCAACGAGACGGTTCGCGCCACGGGCGTGGATGCAGGTGGTGGCTGCACGGCCACGTGCGCCGAGGGAGTCCCGGCGGCCGCGGCGAGAGCCGGGTCGAACTGCAGCCTTGGTCCGCTGTCCGCGCGGCGGACGCTGGCGAGCGGCAGCAGGATCGCCGCGATCAGCGCCGCAACCCACACCATGTGCCGATGGCGCGCGGGCCCGTTGCGCATGAACCAGCAGGCGAGCGCGGCCACGGCCGCGGCCAGCGGAACCTGCCAGAGAGAGTTGAGCAGGAAGGTCAGAAGATTTCGGCTAATCGTTTCCATGGGGTTCCTCCGGCTGGCGCTCCAGCAGCTTTTGAATTTGGGCGAGTTTCTCGGGGGTCAGATGCCGGGTCTCCACCAGGCTCAGCACGAGGCTGTCGGCGGAGCCTCCGAAGAAGCGCTCCAGCATGTCGCCGATCGCCTGCCCCACGGCCTTCTGGCGGCTGAGGATCGGCCGGTAGATGTAGGCCCGATCCTTCAACTGGCGGCGGACCTTGCCCTTGCGGTGCAGAATATTCAACATCGTCTGCACGGTTGTATAGGCGAGCTCGCGTCTCTTGAGGCGAGACTGAACGGCCTGCACGCCGGCCGGCCCGGTCTCCCAGAGCACGTTCATGATTTCCAGCTCGAGCGGCGTAAGCGGCTGTTCGGGTGTCTTATGGCGGGCCAAATCCACCTCCTAAATAATTAGGAGTATGGACCCGAAAAACGGATTTGTCAACTAAAACTTTAGGAGTAATGGCGCGGGCGATCGATCACAGTGGCGCTCCCGGGGCAGCTCGACCGGATCGTAATCGATGGGACGACGGAGACGCCGGACTTTTCGCTGGGCACCAAGTCGGAGCCGAAGTTCGGGCTGAACGTGCTGCACCGCCATGCGGACCGCGAGGAGCAGAGGCGGGTGGCGCGGTAGCATAAAGGCATGTGGCGCGCCGCCGTGCTGGGTCTTCTGCTGATCTGTTGCGGAGGGGCGGCCTGCAAGTGCCAGTTGACGCTCTCCGCGTGCCGCGAGACTGCGTCCAGCGAGGTGATTTTCATCGGCACGGTGGAAAGCATCGAACCGACGTTTCTCGACCAGTGGAATCCATCCCAGGCGTCTTCGCTGGCGCAGCTCAACCAGGAGTACGAGCGCGCACAGAGCTCCAAGGACGCCGAGGGGTTCGGCCCGCTGCGCGACGCCTATCTGAAAGTCTTCCCCGACCTGCCCGAGGGGCACAAGAAGCGCCTCCAGACGGCGGCGTCGAAACAGGACCTGACCAAGCTCTTCTACTGGATCCTGGACCACGGCAAGCGGGTGCGCCTGCGCGTGAAGACCCTGTATCGCAACGGCGACGACGACGACGTGGACGACGACGACGCGCCGGAGACAATCGAGTTGTGGACGGCGTTCGGCGAGTGCGGGGTGCACTTCCAGGTGGGCGAGACGTACCTGGTGTACGCCGATTCCGATGAGGAATCGGACGTGATCACGACGGACGCCTGCTCGCGCACGCGGCGGCTGAGCGATGCCGGCGACGACCTCGCGTACCTTTATTACTGGAAGAACTTCGACGATGCGGCGCAGCTGGAAGGTTTCGTGACCAGCGACCTGCTCTACCAGCGGGACCGCGACCTGATGCATTACAGCGACCGCATCGGAGCTCAAGTGCCGGGCATCGTGGTGCAATTGAAGGGTCCCGACCGCACGCGCTACGCGGAGACCGACGAGCATGGCCGGTTCGTTTTCGACGGCCTGCCCGAGGCGGCTTACACGCTGACAGGCTTTGCGGCCGGGTATCCCACGGTGCAGCAGGCGGTGACCGCGCCGAAGGAGGTCCGCATCGAAGAGAAGGCCTGCGCGTCCGAGGTGCTGATCGCGCCGAAGGGTGGCGGGCAGCTCTGAGTTACGGGGCCCTCCGGGTGTTGAAGAGTGCAACATCTGGTATGAAAATAAAGGACATCTAGGTTCGTTTTGCACTGCGCTGTGTGCGCGAGGCTGGGGAGAACGCGGGGAACACGGCTGGCGATGGGAGCGTGGCGACGGACTCGGGAAGGGATGGCGCACAGAAGCTCTCCTGAGGGGACGGTAACACGGCGGTCGAGAGCGGGAGGCGCGGGCGAGGGGTAAGTGGAGCGGGGTGAACGAAAAATAAAGGTTGGGGGGCTGTCACCGGCGATCAGGCGTCGGGGGCCAGGGGTCGGGGCCAACCGGGGGTCAGGGGTCAGGGGTCAGGGGTCGGGGCCCCGGGCGCGGCTGCGACGGTCACGCATCTGGAGCGGGCGGCGGAACGGCTCGCGGATCTGTACCCCGATTCTGCTTACGTCGTCGGCGTTGACCATGGAGAGCCCGGATCGCGGGATTTGGGAACGCCCTGGAGACCCGCGTGATATGGTGATCAGTCATGGGTCCGGACACTCAACGACGGGTTGCTCGCGCACTCCGCGCCGGTGGTCCGGAAGTCATCGAGGTCGGAGTGGAGGAATTGGCGCCGCTGAAAAAGGGCGAAGCGCGAGTGCGGGTCGAGGCTGCCGGATTGAATCACGCCGAAACACTGATTCGTTCCGGGACCTACGCGGTCCGGTTGCCTTTCCCATACCCGCTCGGCGGAGAAGGCGCAGGCGTCGTGGTGGCGAGGGGACCGGACGTGCCGCTTGTCGTGGGCGCGCGGGTGTGCTGGGGCGCAGTGCTCGGATCATGCGCAACCCTGATCACGGGGCCGGCCTCCATGTTCGTGCCCCTTCCCGACGGCCTCAGCTTCGAGGATGGCGCATGCCTGGCTGTGGCTGGGCTGACTGCCGGAGGCCTGGCCCGTGTTTGGCCGTTGAGAGGACACTCTGCCGTAGTGTGGGGCGCCGCCGGCGCGGTAGGTCGAATGCTCGTGGCCATACTGGCCGATCAAGGAGTCGATGTCATAGGAATCGCCAGCGGCAGGCGTGTGGATGGCGTTCACGCTGCCGGCGCAAAGTATGTGGTCGATCGCGCGAATGCGGATGTGCGGGAGGCTGTTCGCGCATACACTGGCGGCGGCGGTGTGGCCGCGGTCTTCGATCCGATTGGCGCTGCGACCTATGAAACCAGTCTGCAACTCCTCGCGCCGCGGGGCTGTCTGATCAACTATGGTGAGTTGTCCGGCCCCGTGCCCGATATCAACGTCCACGCACTGTTTCCGGGGTCGCTCTTCGTTACCAAGTACAATGGGGTGCGCTGGGTGGAAGGGCTTGACGAATTCGCCGTTCTGATTGACGAGGGGCTGGGGTTAGCGGCCAGACGCCCTGCGGTTATCAGTGAAATCGCGGGCCGGTTTCCACTGGACCGTGCAGCCGACGCCTACCGGCTGCTGGAATCCGGCGCGAGCGGCAAGGTGCTAGTGCAGCCCAACAGGGAGGCGGATGAAGTGGGTTGGCTGGGCCGTGCGACTTCTGCCGTCTGAGGGTCGATTCCGGTCAGGTTCGGGCCCTTTCGGAGATTGCAGCGGTGGCATGCGAGCGCCAGATTATCCGCATCGTCGGGTCCGCCGTGCTGCTTCGCGATGATGTGCTCCACATGCCGCCTCAATTGGCTGTGCTCCAGGAACCAGAGATTCTGTTCGATGCCGACAAACTGCTCACCAAAAAGGACTGGATTCGCGCCGGCGAGCTCGTTTTCGACCAGCCGATAGTGATCGTGCCGCCAACTTCCCGCCAGCACTTTCTCAACCATGCCCGCGAGGTTCCTGCGCCCACCACGCCTGACGGCATGGTGCCCGGCTGGTTTTATCTCGTGCGCCAAAAAGGCGTGGTGGAACTCGGCTTTGGCGCCTGCTCGGAGTGCCACACGCGAGCCATGCCGAACGGCACCTTTGTGAAAGGAGCACAGGGCAATTTCCCCTTGGGCCGCGGCTTCGCCTGGAGGGCCGCCCACGCGGGGGTGCGATTGATTCTCGCCGCTCTTCGCTCATGGCCAACCGCGAGTTGGCTCCCTGGGCTCCCAATCAGCAAGACTGGAGCCAAATGACGCCGGCGTAAACGGGTCGTCGCCTGGAGGCCCAACCGCCCGGCGTCCACAGCCGCGAGGGAGCGAGTTTGAAACACCCTGTGAAGATTCCCTCCCTCATCGGTATCGAGGATTTGCGCTACCTTGACGCCACCGGGCTCAGCCGGCACCGAGACATAGCCGATCTGATGCGGTATGTCATCGTCAATCAGGGCCTCATCAGCATGGCTCGCTACGGCGACTATGTCCCTGGCACTAGGCCACAAGGCGGCAATACACGGTACAGCGATGAACAACTCTACGCCCTGTCGCTTTATCTGTACTCGTTGCAGCCTCCGCCGAATCCGAATCCTGTCAACGACGAAGCAAGACGCGGCCAGACCATCTTCAATCGTCAAGGCTGCGCCACCTGCCATCCCGGGCCGCTCTACACGAATAATAAGCTGACGCCGGCCCGCGGATTCCGCGTTCCCGATGTACTGCGGAAAACGGATGCGATTCTTGATGTTTCATTGGGCACTGATCCTGGACTGGCGCTTGAAACTAGGCGCGGCACCGGCTTTTACAAAGTCCCTTCGTTGCGCGGCGTCTGGATGCGTAGCGCACTCGGCCATGAAGGACAAGCCGCCAGTCTTGCAGAGTGGTTTGACCCCGATCGGGTGAAAGTCGGCTACACCCCTAAGGGCTTCCACCTCGCGCCAGGGCCGATTGAGGGACATGAGTTCGGGCTAAAGCTTTCCCGCTCCGACAGAAAAGCGCTGATTGCTTTTCTGAATACGCTGTAGGGAGTGGTCTCAGTGGCTTGTCGGCATCTGGAAGTTGGGCCCGCAACGTCCCTTGTCGCCAAGGCGAGACCGATACTGCATCCGGGCCGGAGCATTCAGAAGGCTCGCCACTGCG
>DATJYJ010000539.1:0-66255 GCA_035578025.1 Verrucomicrobiia bacterium | reverse complement strand
GCAATGGGTCTTGCTGCTGGTGCCGTGGACGACGCTATTGCTCTTGCCTTTGCAGGCGTCCAGCCAGTCCATCTGGAAGAGGCTGTCGCCCGCCGGGATCTCGCGGCCTTCTTTTTCGGCGGCCAGAATGTTCTGCACGTTGGTGTTGGGGAGCGCCAACGCGGCGGGGACGTTGCCCTCCATCATCTGCACCTTGGGGAAGCCGTTGGGGCCGACTTCCGCGCTCGGCATGCCGCTGAACCCCGCCGGCAGCGCCGGACCACGACCGGCACCGCGGCCGCCTTGCGGTCCCCCGCCGCCCCGGCCCCCGCGTGCACCCCGGCCCGCCTGCGCCTGCGTCACCTGGCCAGTGCCGCCGATCAGGGGCAGCGTCTCTTCCTTCGAGCGCCGCTTGTAGTAGGTCAGGTCGCCATCGTCGTTGTTCGGGATGATCACGCGGGTGGTGAAGTCGGCCAGGATCGCGCCCTTTGTGCCTTCGAAGATGGCGCCGTTGGCGATGCGCGATACGTCGATGTAGTTCTTGGGCGCGTTGGGCTTCAGCCCGCCCTGATACCAGACCACTTTGACCGGCCCGCGCCACTGGTTCGCCGGGTGGTCGAAGGTGACCTTGAGCTTGACTGGCGTGATGTTGGGGTCGTACTTGTCGCTGACTTCCTGGTCTACTTCGATGGCGGTGGGTGCACCGGCGTCGATGGCGTTCCAGAGCAGGTCCATGGTGTGCGCGCCCATGTCGCCCATCTGGCCGACGCCGAAATCGCGGTACATGTTCCAGAACAGGCAGTTCATCCCGGACGATCCGCCGAAATATTGCGGGCTGTAGGGATGGTAGGGCGAGGGGCCGATCCACTGCTCGTAGTGCAGGAACGCGGGGGCCATGCCTTCGCCTTCGGGGTATCCGGGGCGCGGCAACTGACGGCTGTCCCAGCCATGGATGGTGTGGAGCTCGCCGACGGCGCCATCGAGCATCAGCTCGCGAAGGCGCTCGAAGTTCGGGTACGCGTGACGCTGCGTGCCGTGCTGGGTGGCCAGCTTAGTCCGTTTGCTCAGGTAATTCGCGCGGACAGTGCGCGCTTCCTCCACCGTGATGCCCAGCGGCTTTTCGCAGTAGACGTGCATGCCGCGATTCAGGGCCCAATTGGCGATGAAGGCGTGGTGGTGGTCGGCGGTGCAGATGACTACGGCCTCGACGTCTTTCTGGTCCAGGCAGCGGCGCCAGTCCCAATAGGTCTTCGCCTTGGGGAAGATCTCCAGGGCTTCCCTGGTGCGGTTGTCGTTGACGTCGCAGAGCGCCACCACGTTTTCGCGGAGCAAAACGTTATAGTGCGCCGTGCCGCGGCCCCACACGCCCATCAGGGCAATGTTCAGCTTGTTGCCGGGCGCGTTCTGGCCGCGCAGAGTGCCGCTCTTGAGGATGGTCAGGCCGGCGCCGGCCGCGGTTTTGAGCAAGTCGCGTCGTAGCATGGATTACCCCCCTTCTGGAGCTATCATCTGGCGGGGCGGGAAGCAAGCGGATATCACTCCCACTTCGCCGTGAAAATGTTGAACTCGTAGCGTTCCCTGGCGTCCTTGTCGCTGCAGAACACGAGCGTTTTGCCGTCTGGCGAGAACTCGGGGAAGCTGGTGAATCCGCCGAAATGGGTCACCTGCTCCAGACCGCTGCCGTCCACGTTGATCAGGTACAGCTCGAACTTGCGGCTGTCGCACTCGTGCCTGTTGCTGGAGAAGAGGATCTTCCTGCCGTCGGGCGTGAAGGTGGGCGCGAAGCTGGCGCAGCCGAAATTGGTGATCTGGCGCGCGCCGCTGCCGTCCGCGTTGGCCACCATCAGCTCCATCTTCATGGGCGCCGTCAAATTCTCCTTGAGCAGTTCTTTGTACTTAGCGGTGTCCTGCGGCGTTTTCGGATATCCCGAGCGCCAGACGATCATCTTGCCGTCGCGCGAAAAGGCCGGCCCGCCGTCGTAGCCGAGCTTGTTGGTGATCTGCTTCTTGTTGCTGCCGTCGGGCTTCATGGTCCACAAATCCAGGTCGCCGGAGGCCAGCGATGTGTAAACGATGGTGTCGGTCTTCCAATTGACGGTGGCTTCGGCATCGTATCCTGGCGCATCGGTCAGGCGCCTCTCGATCTTGCCGGTGTCGGTGGCCTCGAAGATGTCGTAGCCGGCGAACACGCCCCAGACGTAGCCTTTGCTGCGGTCGGGCGGCGCGGGGCAGGCGTCGCCGGCGAGGTGGGTCGAGGCGTAGACGATGTGCTTGCCGTCTTTGAGGAAGTAGCCGCAGGTGGTACGGCCCTTGCCGGTCGAGACCAGGTGCTGATCGCTGCCGTCGGCGTTCATGATGAAGATCTGGTCGCAATCGTAAGGCGGACGGGTTGTCTGAAAGATGAGACGCTTGCCGTCGGGCGACCAATAGGCCTCGGCGTTCTGGCCTCCGTGGGTCAGTTGCTTCAGATCGTTCAACTGGCCGGCAGCCACGGATGCAGTAAGCAGAGCCACAGACAGGATTCTCTTCATAGCTGAAGGAAAGTATACTGTGGAGCGTGCGCTGTCTGCTTTTCGCCGCGGCTTTCCCGCTGCTCGCCGCTCCGCCGCCCGCCAGCTTCGTCGAGCACACCATCGCCAACGACTTGCGCGGCGGATACCAGGTGGTGGTGGCCGACCTCAACCATGACGGCAAACCCGACCTGATCGCCCTGGCCAGCGGGCTGCACGAGCTGATCTGGTTCGAGAACCCCGGCTGGCAGCGGCACGTCCTCGCCACAGGGCAGAATCGCATGATCAACTGCGCCGTCATCGGCAATGAAATCGTGCTGGCCAGCGAATTCAGCAACGAAGCGAAAAACTCCATCGGGCTGGTGACCGTCCTCCGGCCCGGAAGCGACCCGCGCGAGCCCTGGACCGCCACAGAGATCGATCGCCTGCCCACCAGCCACCGCCTTCGCGTCGCCGACATCTTCGGCAACGGTAAGCCGGTGGTGGTGAACGCCGCGCTCACCGCGCCCGATGCCTCGGGTCCCGATTACCGCGGACAGACTCCCCTGGTGTACTACGCGCCCGGCGAGTGGAAACGGCGCGTGATCAGTACCGAGAACACGGGCGTGGTGCACGGCATCTTCGTCACGGAGGATCACTGCATCCTGACGGCGAGTTTCACGGGAATTCACAAATTCTGCATTGCGAAGGACGGCAAGGTAACCCGCACGGAGCTGGCCAAGGGCGATCCGGCACCGTGGCCCAAGAGCGGATCGAGCGACGTGACCATCGGCCATCTCGGCAAGACGCACTTCATGGCGGCGATCGAGCCGTGGCACGGGAACCAGGTGGTGGTTTACGGCGAGCACGGCCGCGAAGTGATCGACGACTCGCTGCTCGACGGCCACACCATTCAGACCGGCGATTTCGATGGCGACGGCAACGACGAGATCGTCGCCGGCTTCCGAGGCCAGCCGCGCAGCGTTTACGTCTACCGCTACGACGGCAAGCGCTGGGTGCGCTCGGATCTGGACAAGGGGGGCATGGGAGCCGCTGCCTGCGCGATTGCCGACCTCAACGGCGACCGCCGTCCGGACGTCGCCTGTATCGATTCGACGCGGCTGAAGTGGTACGAGAACCGGTGACGCGGATCTAAGGACGAATCCGTTCTTCAAAGTCCCAGCCGTACACCTTCAAGCGGAGCGGCTGGCGTGAAAACTCGGGAGCCTTGGTCCGGCAGTACGCCAGCAGGTTGTGCGCTTTCCCGCAAGGGGTCCATGCCGAACGATCGCTGACGGCATCACGCAGGAGCGCGTGATGAGGCCGCGGGATCCGACCGACAGGCGTGTGGAGGATCACGATGTCCACAGCCAGTTCATCCAGGTGTCGCGAGACCGCCGCCGGGGTCTCCGCTAACAGGTGATAACCTTCACCACTCCAACCGGTTTCGGCCAACACCTTGGTGGCCCGCATGAGGAAGCTGCCGGGGCGATGCTCGGCCAGGCTGGCGACCGCGATCCACGGTCCTTCGCCCGACCCCGCCGATGAGACCAGCATACGGGAAGGCAGGACCAATTGCCGCGCCAGCTTGCCAAATTCGGTGGGCGACTGGCGGTACCTGGCAAACGGGAAGAGCGCTGCGGCCGACAGCAGGAGGCAGATTGCGACCCACCGTCTTTGGAAGCAGCTGACGGCGACTCCGGAAAGCAGAAGAATGGCGGGAAGCGCGACGATCCAGTGGCGCTCCTCCCGCATGGCGCGCACCAGAATGGAGGCGCCCAGCATGCAAACGATCAAGCTTCCGGCTACTAGAGCGAGGGGGGTTCGCCGCAGGCCGAAAGCCGCGAGAGCCAGGAATCCCCAGCCGGCAAGATGCCCGATCAACGGTCCCGGCCACGGCACATCCCACGACATGCCGCCCCAGGCCCGGATTCCACCATTGACCCAATACCAGGCAGCGGCGCCGAGAAGGCACGCCGCTCCGGCCAGGAGCCAACGAGCGGGCACGTGGATGGGCTTTCGGCTGGCGAGCAACGCTACCAGGGGCACAGGAGCCAGGAGAAGGCCCGTGCCCTTGGTGAGAACCGCGGCGAGCAACCCGAACACAACCAGGAATAACGCGGTCCGATCCTGCTGATCGACCAGGCGAATCGCGCCATGCATCACGAGTACGCCCCAGAGCAAACAGCCAAGATCCGCCATGGTTTGTTCCAGGCTCTCTTGAAAAACGGGCGCGGCGATGGTGAGCGCGACGATCGCCACTGCAACAGGAAGCGACAGAACAGACCGGGCGAGCCGGTAGAGCATGGTAAGAGCCACTGCCCCGATCAGCCATTGAAGCAGCATGGCCGTGATTCGGGAAGGACCTACAAAGAGCCACCACACTGCTTCCATCAGCTGGTACGCGGGCGGCCAGTGGCCGATCGCGACCTTCGGGTAATGCAGATAATACTGTCCCGCCCAGGCGATTGGATTGCCCGGCGGCAACTGCGTCAGGTAGTCATAGACCATCAGTCCGGAGACGAACTGCGCAGCTTCGTCGGGGTGCCCGGTAAATTCGGCTCGATATGCTCCACCGGAAACTTGAAGGGCTAGTAACACCAGGCCGATCAGAGCAGCCGACGGCCATAGCCAGCGATCCCGCCGGTGCTCGGCTAACGCAATACCCCCGATCAGCCCGACGGCGCATGTAACCAGATAGACAAACAGAAGCGGGAAACCGAGAACAGCGTCGCGATAGCCTGCTGCACGTACGAGGAAGCGAAAGAGCCGCCAGTTCAGCGCCGCGATCACCGCGGAAGTGGCAACCGGCGCCACCCACCAGTGGCCGCCATGGAGTAACGCGACAACCGTGAACAGGAGCGTGAGAGCCGCCAGCGCAACACTCATGCGGTCGCTGACCTTAAAGTTGAGGCCAGCCGGCATAGGGTACTTATAAAGGATTCGTGCCCAGGGAATTGCGCGGGCGAAAAAGTCCGTCCAAACCATGGAGCCCAGGCTCCAGGATTTGTGGTGCGTTACCTGGATTTGAGGGTCAAGTTGAATCGCCCCGCCGGCAGCGCTCAGACGCAAGCCGAATTCGACATCCTCAACGGCCGGCTGGTGGAAACTCTCGTCGAAGCCTCCCAACGCCCGGAACCGGTCCTTCCGCACCGCGCCGCAACCGGCCCAGAAAGTGGTCGCGCAACCGTTCGCCGAGTGGTGAAAAAAACTGTGGAGCAGGTTGCGGAAGCGGCTCACCGCTCCGGGCGCTGTGGGCAGTTGATCGTAGGAGCCCATGGCGGCGTCCAACTGCGGGTTCTCGCTGAACTTCCTGGCGAAGCGCTCCAAGGTATCGGGGTGCACCGAGGTGTCGGCATCCAGGAAGATCACGATGTCGCCGACGGCTTCCCTGGCACCGGCGTTTCTGGCCGCCGCCGGTCCTCTGCGTTGGTCCAAACGCACCACACCGGCGCCTGCCTCGCCAGCCACGCGGCTCACGGCGTCGCTACTGGGAGAACCGTCGTCGACGACCACAATCTCGAAATCCTGGACAGTGGAAGCCTTCAAATGATACAGAGCGTTCTTGAGCGAGTTCACCGATTCGGGCCCGGCAGCGTAAACGGGAATTACCACGGAAAACTCCGGCGCAGCGCAGGAGCGCGGGCGACGGTCCGGGGATGAAGAGTGGTCTAACAATCGCTTCGAGCAACCTGCCCGCACTGTACCTTTGGAGACAGCAGTTCAATCAGAATAACGCGATTGCCTGCAACTGTGCCAGGCCGTCGGATCATACAGACAAGCACGGTCAAAACCAGCAGGGACATTGCCGGCTCCGGCACCGACTGGATCGTGATATCCACCGTTCCCGGAGTCTGGGTAACGACAAACATGACTTGCGACGTTAGCAAGGCAGGTTCTGACGCGTAAAAGCCGGGCAAATTGGGAAAGCTCAGGCCAATCTGAGTTTCCCATGTGAACACATAAGTCGGAGAACCCATTCCCGTGAACGACCAATCTCCGTCGAATCCGCGCGACGCCACTAACGGAAAGAGGGTGCCTACATCGGGCAAGCTTTGTACTCCGGATAGACCAGTCCCGGGAGCGGTTGGACCGTCGGACTCATAAAAAAAGCTCTGGGGCGCCGAACCCACCGGAGTGTGAAAGTCGAATTCGTACGCAAGCGTCGCCGCAACAGCCGGGACGGTCCCGGAACTCGCGATCGCGAGTACAAGGAGCGGAAGAATCTTCAACATGTCGTGCACAATTTTACATTGGTTTTGAGTGGCCCGGGTGGCGGTCGCCCCGAAAAGAAACCCGTGAATCCTGCACAGTGAATCGGAAGGACGACAGCCGGACTTGAAGAGTATTTCGTGGAGGATGAGCAGCGATTGGAACAGGCGTGCTCGCTCGGATGCCCGGTATTACGTCGCCCTGGGGCACCGGGGGCAGTCCTGGGAGGAGTTCTTGAAGGGCTGTGAAGACATAGCCCGCTTTCTGGAAAGGGAACTCACCCGAATACTGTGCGGATTGCGTCGGAGGCCGCGAAGCCAGGCTGACTTGCATCGGCCCGCTGCAGAGTGACGGGTTGCAGCAAGTAAGCGCGATTTTGCCGGAGGGTCTTTCCACCGGGTTCCAGCCATTGCGGCTCACATGCGCCTACACCTCCGTTGAAGGCGAAGGCTTCCTCCGCGTGATTCCACCTGATCCGGAGGTCCCGCGGGTGGTGTCGGTCACGGACAGCGTCTGCGCGGGCGCCGGCCGGACGATCCACTCCCACACGGTGAGAGTGTCGCTGGAAGAGGCGCATCGGCCAGAGGACCTGCGAGCGGCCATCGACGGACGCCCCATGCGGCCTTTCAGCTTTTTCTGCTCGGTGCCGGACATCCCGCGGTTCGAGATCGACTTCAGAGTGCCGGCCCGAATCTCCGAGGAAAAAAACATGGAATGCTGGCTCGGGCACCGCTATCTGGGTGCCATGGAGATTGAGGTGACCAGGGACCGGTTTTGGTGGTGGAGGCGTCTCCAACCCGTGGAGTTCAGTCAAGCCCTGCGAAGATTCATATGGGAGCAGCAGGATAAGCTTCAGCGAAGACGAGCGGCTCCCGCTATATCTGCTCGTAGAGCCACGACGGGTAACGGCTTCCCACCGGATTCGTTTTCTGGCCTACCAGGTAGACGCAATCCTCACGAAGCCGCGCATACCGCTTCAGGAAGCGAATCGCCTTGGTGATCGATCCATAAATGCCCGGCCTTTCGCCGTAGGCTGTGGTATCGATGAACTGGACCGAGAATCCCGAATCCGCGAACAACCGAAGAAGTTCTTTCGGCGTATATTCCCTGATGTGCATGGTTTCCGGCAGCAGAGTCGGCATTACATACTTGCTGAACAGGTTCGGGTGGACGCCCCACAGGATGTTGCGAAGCGAGCGCAGGGAGACCGCGTTGGGAGTGGTCAGCACGAGGATGCCGTTTGCCTTGAGAACACGATGGATTTCGCTCATCATGTGCATCGGGTCCTTCTGCAGATGTTCCAGCAGCTCGCAACAGATGATGGTGTCGAAGTACTGCTCGGGATACGGAAATCGATCGACTTCGCAATTGAAAAGGTCGATGGTGCAATGGAATTCTTCCCCGTCTGCGGCGGTGACGCGCGAGCGGTGCTGTCCGCCCGCGCTCCCCATGTAGGCGCCTCTTACTTCGCCATAGCCGAGCAGGCCGCGCAGCGCGGGTGTGATTTGCATATAGCAGCCGAGTTCCAGAATGCGGCAATCGGCGTCGCCGCGAGGAATCAATTGAACGGTACGGACCAGGCGCACCGAGTGCGCGGCAAAGTAGGTTCCGGCGGGCGAGGCGGGATCGATCCAGCGGGACAGGTACTTCGAGATCGTGGTCGGGTGGAGGGCGGGGGGCTCGCCTCCGGAGTCGGCGCGGCCTTCGCAGGGGGTGCTCGTGTTTTCCTTCGCCGCCTGTTTCCGCTGCTGCTCGAGAAACGCGACATAGCGGTGCGCCACGCGATCCCAGGTGCATTCCTCACCCACCCATCGCCTGGCCTGGGCTCCTATTTCGGCCGCCTCCGCCGGAGACGAGATCAGCCATTTCAGGCACTCTCCTATGACCCGTATCTCATGGCGGTCCCGCGGAATCCTGACGCAGACGTCATCCGGCAATTCACACACCGCGCCGATGGCGGACGCGATCACGGGTTTCCCCAGCGCGAACGCGCGCATCATCGTACCGGAACTCTCTCCAAAGGTGGTTTGCCGAAGGTTCAGGACGATGCTGCAAGCCGCCATAAAACCATCGAAGTCATCCAGAGACTGGAATCCCTTGATGAGTACCCGGTCTTCGAGTCCAAGGTCCCGGATTCCGTCTTCAACCGGCACCTGGGGGTGCCGTTCTCCCAGAATCAGGAGGCGAGCGCCGGGCACACTCTCCGTCAGCTCCTTGAACATGGCCAGGCATTCCCAGATCTGCTTGTCGGGCCGCTGATAGCCGAAGACGCCCACCAGCGGCGTGCCGGCTTCAAGACCCAGATCCTTGCGGTACGGCTCGGGATCGATGGTGCGGAGACTGACGCCGTGAGGCACCACACCGATGGGGCCGCGGAATCCTTTGAGCCTGACCAGCCGCCCGGCATAGTGACTATGCACGATACACGCCCGGCTATGATCGAGCAGCCGGCGCAACATCAAGAACTCGTGGGGCTGCGGCGTTTCTATGGGAAGATGCCTGCCGGCGGAACGCCCGGCATCGTTGCCGAAGACCTCGTACATTACCTCGCGAAGGTAGCCCTTCTCGTTGCCCCGGCTGAGGGTCAATGACCGGACCAGGTAATGTACACTGGCTTCGTGAAGTACGACCACCCCGGGGTGCTGAAGAGCCAATTCGTAGATGTCCGCATGGTACGAGTTATTGCCGATCTGGTAGACGACGTGATCGTACTGCCCGGGATCGAAACCGGGCGGCGTCTTTTCATAAACCGTCAGGGAGGTAAGGTTCTCCATCTCCGCGGCCAAGGCGGCGCCGTAGTCCGCGGTCCCAGTCTTGGAAGGTGGCAAGGGAGTGAAGAGCGCTACCCGGGGCTGCTTCAAGGCCGTTGGTCCTCTACAGCCGCTAAGGAATCGAGACCCGGGCGATTGACGGCGCGCCCGATCACCGCATAATCCTGAGGTCCGTAGAGGAGCATGTCCAGCCGGTGGGCCAATTCCAGGTCACGAAAGGGCAGGTGCTCCGACTCGTCCCTCGGGTTGACTTCGAACCGATGTGCCACGGTAATTCCACAATACTCGAACAGAAATTCCATTAACGGCAGAGGAATCGGACGAACGTGGGTGGGATCCATCCAGAATTGTTCGGCAGCCATCAGCAGATTTCCCGGGTGAGGGGTCTCGATTAAGAAAACGCCGCCGGGTTTGAGGGTTCTGGCAACCTGGTACACGAGGTTCAAACAATACTCAAAAGGGCAGTGTTCCAGAACATGGAACGCGCTGACTACGGCGAACGACTCATCGCCGGCGGATTGCAGGAATTCCAGGGCATCGCATTCCGTTACCTGGAGCCCGCTCTCGCGGCATTGTTGAATCGCGGCCGAGTTGGAATCCACGCCGACTGCCGAGTGCCCGCCATCGCGAGCGAGCTGAAGCCACTTCCCCCGGCCGCATCCGATGTCCAACCAGGCTCCCTCCGGGACCTTTGGATCGAGCTTCTCAATTGCCGACCGATACATCTCGAGCCGGTTCGTGTCGGCTGGCACGTGGGACTGGAAGCGCCCCTGAAGCCGGAAGTAGAAGTCCTTCGCATCGATACGAGATCGCGTGTGGGCTGCCCTCCGCGGCTCCTCCGGCCCGCCAGCGGAGGCAGGTGTTGTCGATTGAGCAGCCCTGAGCAGGCGCGTTTCGTGCTCCAGTTTCTCCAGCCGGTCCGACAGGGCCAGAAAGATCCGGAACTTTCGCTCTTCCAGGGAACAGACACGATTCATCACCGAGGTTGCCGCCTCGTTGAAGTACCGGATCTGAGGCGTATACCAGAAGAGCATTCGCTGTGCGATCCCGATCACCCAGCCCGCTATCAGACCAAGAAACGTGTTGGGCAATTGAGGGACGCTCCCCACCAAGTTGCGGGCGCAATAGGCAGCGTTATAGGCGCTATGCAGTCTGGCGAGGTCATTCGACCAATCCTCCAGCGCCACAGGCGCCTCGTACGAGGCGGCCTGCTCGCGAACCCGCTTGTGGATCGCGGAAACCACATCAATCACTTTGGTACCTGGCATGGTTGAGGCTCGAAGCGGACCATCAGCCGAAACTCAAGAGGGTCCGCCAGGCATTTCTATATGGTACGCGAAAGCGTGAAAGGCGCCTGAGGCGCGAAAGGCCACTGTGTGGTCTACGCCTCGGCGCCCAGGGCGGCGGGGGAGGAAAGCGCTCCCCTCACAAACTCCTGAAGCCGGGCTTTGTGAGTATCGATCGCGAACACGGCAGTGGTTTTCCGCAAGACCTGTTTCCCGGCCAGGTCTCTGGCAGCCGGCGAATTCAGGAACTCGACCCATTCTCCGGGCTCGTCGAGCAGAACGATGGCCGGGTCGTCGTCGACGGACAGGCCGCGGGCCGCCTGCCGGGTTGCCAATACCGGCATTCCGTTGTAAACGGCTTCCGCGAACTTCACACAGACGCCGCCGCTTGCAAAGGCCGGGCAGATCAGGATGTCGCAACTTGCCCAGACTTGTTCAATATTGCCGACGACGCCGTGTTCGACGATGCGCACGTCGTTTCGCCAGCCGCGGGGGCCACGATGTCCGAAAAGGTTGATCCGCAGGGGCGATTTTACGTGGGGAAGGACCTGGTCCGCAAACCATCGCAGGCTGAGCTGATTCGGCCACCATCTGAAATTGCCGAGGAAACCGATCTCGAGAGTGGGGCCTGGTTTGGTACGGGGCCGGGGCCGCGGGTCATAGTCGAACACAGGCGGCATGGTTATCGGGCGGAGGCGTTCGCAGAAGGTGCCGGCGTACGCGGCTTCCTCTCGCGACAGGAAGATCACGTTCCGGCTCTCGCGGATGCCGTTCAGCTCGTATGCTTTTAACCGCGCGCAGTCTTTCCGCAGCAGTCCCTTGAGAGGCCGATGCAACCAGCCGAGTGTCTCTATCTGCGTGGCGAACAAGAGGTGTTCGATGTTGTGCGCCACCAGAATCCTGGGGATCGACGCCGGAATGTCGTCCGAAATCCAGAGCAGGTCCGCTCCGTTCAAGATCACCAGATCGTAAGGTTCACTTCTGACCCTTGATACCACTCTTTCGCGGAATTCCTTCGAGTAAAGGAAAGCCGCTTTTGCCGGAAGATCCGACACTGAGGACAAGAGCAGACTGCACGCTTGAGCGAAGCTGTGCCATCGACGGGGTCTGTCCCTCGCTGGAAGACAATCCACGTGCGCATTCAGGGGAGCGCACGCCAGGGTTTTGAGCAAACCCCTGGTGACAGCCGCTGCACCATTCCGTTCCTCGCGCGGGTTGACGATCGACGGCATCAGGATGCGTAAGGTTTCAGGCAGAGATGCACCCGCGACCAGCTTCGGTTCCAGTCGCTCGCGGATCATAATAATACACTCACTCGGGCCTGCTGGCGAAACGCGAGCCCGCGATTACGAATCGCAGCAGACGGTCGGCACAGTGAGTGATGCCGATGCGGGGTGTGGCGGCGATCGGAACGGGACGGGGCTCGCGGGGCGCGCGGACCACGAGCGGGCCACGTGTGACATCGGCGCCGTAGTGCCGGCGGGTGATGTCCAAGGCGAGGGTCAGCTTGCCAGGACCGTTGGCCAGATCTTCGATGCCGCGGGCGGTGGGGCGCCGGCGGCGAATGATATCGATACCCGCCACTGGCTCAATCGCGCGAAGGAGCACGCATCCGGCAGTGCCGTCGGGCTCGGCCACGATGTTGAGGCACTCGTACATGCCGTAGATGAAGTAGACGTAGGCGTGCCCGGGTGGTCCGAAGATGACGCGCGTGCGGCCGGTAATGCCGCGGGAGGAGTGCGAAGCGCGGTCGTCACCGCCGGGGTAGGCCTCGGTTTCGACGATGATGCCGGCCGTGCGGCCATGAACCAGGACCTTGCCGAGCAGGTCGCGGGCGACTTCGACCGTCGGGCGGGCGTAGAAGGCGCGGGGCAGGATCGGACCGAAAGGCATCGTACAATGTTAGGCGCGAATGCGTCTGTTTACGGCACTCGATCTGCCGCCGGAAGTGGTGGCTAACCTGGAAGAAGTGCTGCGGCGGCTGAAGCCGGCGGCGCGGATCCAATGGAGCCGGCCGGAGAATCTGCACATCACCATCAAGTTCATCGGCGAGCTGGCGGAGGAGCGGCTGGGCGAGCTACAAGCGGCCCTGGAGGCAGTGCCGCGCCGAGGGTCGATTCCGGTGCAGGTGCGGCGGGTGGGCTTCTTCCCGAATCCCCACGCGCCGCGGAACTTCTGGTGCGGAATCGAGGCACTGGGGCTCGACGTGCTGGCGGCGGAGAACGATTCGGCGGCGGCTTCGGTGGGAGTGGAACGCGAGACGCGGCCCTTCTCGCCCCACCTGACGCTGGCGCGCATCAAGGACCGCCTGCCGTTGCAGCCGCTGCGGGAGGCTATCGCCGGGCTGCCCTCGATGGAGTTCGGCGCATTCGAGGCGCGCAGCTTCTTCCTCTACCGCAGCACCTTGAAGCCCGGGGGAAGCGTGTACACTAAACTAGCGGAGTTTCCGCTCATCCCATCATGACGCGTCTCCTGGTGCTGGCGATCGCCTACCTGCTGGGCGCGATCCCGTTCGGTTATCTACTGGTCAAATTGAAAACCGGCGACGATGTGCGCTCGAAAGGCAGCGGCAATATCGGCGCCACCAACGTGATGCGGACCAGCGGGCGCATCGCCGGAATCGCCACCCTGCTGCTGGATATCGGCAAGGGATACCTCGCCGTCTGGCTCGCAGACCGGATGAGCGGCGGCGATTGGCTGGTGATGAGCGCGGCGGCGCTTACCGTGATGGCCGGGCATGCCTTCCCGGTGTTTCTCCGGTTCCAGGGCGGGAAGGCGGTGGCCAGCTTCGTGGGAGCGTTCCTCTGCCTGACACCTTGGGCGCTGGCGGTGGAGGTGTTGGTGTTCGTGGCCGTGGTGGCCTGGACACGGCACATTTCCATGGGGTCGATCGTGGGCGCGGCCACGTTTCCCCTAGCGGTCTGGCTGGTGGCCCGCGCGCCCCTGCCCGCGCTGGCGGCTTCCGTGATCGCGGCCGCCTTCATTATCTACAGGCATAGAAGTAATATCGAGCGCTTGCGCTCGGGCACGGAGAACGTATTTAAGTTTTGAGAAATCTGGCGATTGTAGGAGGTGGAAGCTGGGGGACGGCGCTGGCGATGGTGCTCTCGCCCCGGTTCGCCCGCACCCGGCTCTGGGTTTTCGAATCCGATCTCGCTGCCCGGATGCGCACCAGCCGCGTGAACGACCTCTACCTGCCCGGATTTTTGCTGCCTGGCGCAGTGCAGATCACCAGCGACCTGGTAGAAGCCCTGGAAGGCGCGGACATCGTGCTCAGCGTGGTCCCATCCCACCTGGTCAGGGGGATCTACAGCCAGATGCGGGCCTGCCTTCCCTCAGGCGCGCTCCTCGTAAGTGCAACAAAAGGATTGGAAAATACCACACTTCTACGGATGTCGCAGGTCATCCGTGAGGTTTGCGGATCGGACGTTCGTACGGCTGTGATTTCGGGGCCGTCATTCGCCCGCGAGGTGGCGCGGGGCGAGCCGACGGCGGTCGTGGCGGCTTCCGATTATCCCGACGCAGCGGCGGCAGTGCAGGCGGCCTTTTCGGGCCCGACACTCCGCGTCTATACGAGCATAGATCCTACTGGTGTAGAAATTGGCGGTTCCATCAAGAACGTAGTGGCCATCGGCGCGGGCGTGTTGCATGGGTTGGGGCTCGGACACAATGCCATGGCGGCATTGATCACGAGAGGGCTGGCCGAGATGACGCGCCTGGCAGTCGCCATGGGTGGGAAGCCGCTGACCTTAGCCGGGCTCGCAGGGTTGGGCGACTTGGTCCTGACCTGTACCGGGGAGCTGAGCCGGAACCGGACCGTCGGCGTCGAACTCGCCCGCGGGCGCAGACTGGAAGAGATCACGGGATCGATGAAGATGGTGGCGGAAGGGGTGAAAACTACAAATGCCGCCGTGGATTTAGCGGCAAAATACCGCGTCGAGATGCCGATCGCCGAACAGATGTTCCAGGTGTTACACAATGGAACTTCGCCTCGGGAGGCAATTCAACGACTGATGGAAAGGTCGTTAAAAGGGGAGTAATCTCGCTACAGTACGCAACCTCGGATGCCGGAACGGGTTAGCAAGGATATGGGAGGAGCCACAGCGGCTCTGGACCTTGATGCGGAGCTGATGCTCCGGGTCAAAGAAGGAGATGGCGCGAGCTTTGGTGTCCTGCTGGACAAACATCGCTCCAGCGTAGTCCACTTCCTCTTCCGGATGGTTCAGAATCACGCGGTGGCCGAGGAACTGGCGCAGGAGGTTTTTCTGCGTGTCTACAGGTCGAGAAACACGTACGAGCCCACGGCGAAATTTACGACGTGGCTGTTCCGGATTGCGACTCATCTGGCGCTGAACTCGCTCCGGGACGGGAAGAACGAACGACTACAGGAGAGGTTGGACGACGATTCCAACGACATGCCGGTGCGTCAGGTGCGCGACAGCCGGCCGAGCGTGGAGCAGTCGATGGTGTACCAGGTGCGGCTGGATGAGGT
Source organism: Verrucomicrobiia bacterium (assembly GCA_035578025.1). Lineage (GTDB taxonomy): Bacteria > Acidobacteriota > Terriglobia > Bryobacterales > Bryobacteraceae > Solibacter. The sequence goes on along the minus strand of DATJYJ010000539.1, from coordinate 51,026 downwards.
GCGGCAGGCCATCAGCGCCTTGCCGGAAAAGCAACGGGCGGCGGTCCTGATGCACAAGTACGAAGAAATGGAATATTCGCAGATCGCCAGGGTATTGAGTTGCTCGGAGTCGGCGGTAAAATCGCTGTTATTCCGAGCATACGAAACGCTGCGGGCCAGGCTGGCTCACATGGCGTGAAGTTGAGGATTTTATGAATTGCCCATTGCATGACCGGGAAACCGCGGCGCAGTTGCTGGGCTATTGCGCCCGCAAACTCGACTCCGAGAGCCAGGCGATACTGGAGCGGCACATCGCCGTCTGCCCGGAATGCCGGAAGTTCGCCGACGGCCAGCGCGCGGTGTGGGAGGCGCTGGAGGCATGGCAGGCGGAACCGGTCTCGGCGGATTTCGACCGGCGGCTATACCGGAGGATCGAAGAGGATGGCTCCTGGTGGGATCGGCTGGTGCGGCCGCTGCGCCCGTTGGTGCGGCACTGGAACGTCGCGGCTTCGGCCGCGGGAGTGTTTGTCCTGTTGGCCGCCGGACTGCTCTTGAATCAGCCACCCGCGGTTCCGGAGGCGGCGAAGGACACCGCCCAGGTGGAACAGGTGCAGCCGGAGCAGGTGGAGCACGCGCTCGACACCATGGACATGCTCGCCGATTTCAACCGCCAGGTGAAGGCCAGCGCCGACGCGAAAATGTGACCGCATGAAAGGCGCGCTCCACTTCGGCGGGACCCCGGCGCTAAGGGCGGTGCTTCCGGCATTGCTGTTGGCCGCGGCCGCCGGGTTTGGGGCGCAAAAAGGAAATCCCAAGCAGCCCAAGGCTCCGTCGCCACCTCCCCTCCAGCACGCGGCGCCCGCCAAAGCGATGCCCAAGGCCGGCAACGCCAACCCGGGCGGGCCGCGGCTGAACAACCCGATGAATCAGTTCGAGCGGCTGATTGCCATGCCGCCCGAAAAGCGGGAACAGGTGCTGGAAAAACTGCCCCCTACGCAGCAGAACCGTCTGCGGGAGCGGCTCGACCAGTTCGACAAGCTCCCGCCGCAACAAAAAGCCCTGCGCCTGGAACTGGCCAATCGATATTTTGCCTTGCCGCCCGAGCGGCAGGCGTCGTACGCACAGCAGGTTCAGGCGGTGAACAATCTGCCCCCGGACCGGCGGCAGGCGGTGGTTCGCGAGCTTCGGTCGCTGTGGCGCATGCCGGAAAATGAGCGTCAGGAGCGCCTGGCCAGCGAAGATTTGAAATCCAGGTTTTCCCCGGGTGAGTTACAGGCGCTCCACGAGCTCTCCGCGACCGACGTCTTACCCAAGTAACACGCCATTCTCAATCCGGCGCCCAAAATAAAAATAGTGATTGTATTCTTTCGAGAATTCTGATAGTTTTCTTTGACTACCTGGCGGGCAGCCATGAAACGCACGTCACCCTATGCCGGCTATCGTACGATGCTGCTGGCAAAACGGCGCGAGGTTCTCTCGGGGCTGGGCTCCAAATTCGATGAGCGCGCCGGCATGGGCCGGGTCGCGGAAGACGATCAGGCGCAGATCTCCCACGAGGAATTCATCTCGCTCCGGCTCAACGGCCTGGACTACGAACAGCTCCGCATGGTGGAAGAGGCGCTCGACCGCCTCGATTCGGGAGATTACGGGATTTGCCTGTCCTGCGAAGAACCGATCGCGCCCAAACGCCTGAACGCCATTCCCTGGGCCCGGTATTGTGTCACCTGCCAGGAACTAGTTGGCGCCGAGTTGAATCCGGTTGCGTGAGGGTTAGCGGACGGCCGCGGCGACGTGTGCGTCCAGCATTTTCTGGACTTCGCTCTTGGGGATCGCGCCCACGCGCTGCTCCACCACCTGCCCGCCCTTGAAGAGCAGGAGCGTGGGGATTCCGCGCACGTTGTACCGCATCGCCGTGTTCCCACTGGAGTCCACGTCCAGCTTGCCGACCTTCAATTTGCCGGCGTAGTCGGTGGCCACGAGATCGATTGTGGGCGCCATCTGACGGCAAGGGCCGCACCATTCGGCCCAGAAGTCCACCAGGACCGGGAGGTCCGAGCGGAGCACTTCCTGATCGAAGTTCGCGTCGGTAAATTCGAGGGTGTTCTGACCTGCCATTTCTTCTCCTAAGCTACAGCTATTAGAATCGCATATTGTGCAAAAGGATTCAGCAGGCGATAAGGGCTTTCCCGGGGCGGCCTACCCGTGGATCGTGGTGGCCATGCTCTGGATGGTCTGTTTCTTCAACTATGCCGACCGGCAGGTGATCTTCTCGGTCTTTCCGGTGATCAAGTCGGAAATCGGGCTCAGCGACGTCCAACTCGGTATAGTGGGGGGCTCGTTCATGTGGGCCTATGCCCTGTTCGGGCCGTTGGCCGGCTGGCTGGGCGACCGGCTACCGCGCAAAAAGTTGATTCTGGGCGCGTTGATTTTCTGGTCGGCTTGCACCGCGGCCACGGCGATCACGCAGAACTTCTGGCAGCTCACGCTGTGCCGGGCCCTGGGGGGATTGGGCGAGGCCTTCTACTTTCCGGCGGCTATGAGCCTGATCGGCGATTACCACAGCCGGGCGACGCGGTCGCGGGCCATGTCGCTACACCAATCGGGGGTGTACGCCGGGACCATCGCCGGCGGCGCGCTCGCGGGGTGGATGGCCCAGCACTATGGCTGGCGGACGGCGTTCTGGGGATTCGGCGCCGCGGGAGTGACGGTGGCGCTGGTGATCTCGCTGTGGCTCCGGGAGCCCAAGCGCGGCATGGCCGAGGCCGTGGTTTCGGCAGGACCCGCCCCCGGGGCACGAGATGTCGCGCGCGGCGTTCTGGGCAACCGGCTGGCGTGGCTGCTGATCCTGGCTTTCATCGGCGCCAATTTCGTGGCCGTGGTGTTCCTCTCCTGGATGCCGTCGTTCCTCTACCGGAAGTTCGCCATGAGCCTGACCATGGCCGGCTGGAGCGCGACTGCCTACCTGCAGACCGCCTCCGTGCTGGGTGTGCTTTGCGGCGGCGTGGCGGCGGACCGGCTGTCGCGCCGGTTCGCGGGAGCGCGGCCGGCGGTGCAGTGCTGCGGGCTCTTGTGCGGCGTCCCCTTCCTGTTTCTGACCGGCTGGACCCGATCCGTGCCGGTGCTGGTGATCGCCATGGCCTGCTTCGGGTACTTCAAGGGAATGTACGACGCCAATATCTTCGCGTCGCTGTACGAAGTGGTTCGGGTGGAGGTGCGCGCGGCGGCGGCTGGCATTCTGAATTCGCTGGGGTGGCTCGGGGCGGGGTTCGCACCGGTGATCGTGGCCCGCGCGTCGGAGGCCGTGGGAATGAGCGCGTGCCTCAGCGCCACCAGCGTGATCTACGTGGTCTGTGCCGTTCTGCTGTGGCGGGCGGCAGCCGCGCGACAATTCTTTACACGCGGATGATCCTCTTCCATACTATCCTCGATGAACGACCCCGGCGCCGGGGGCGGCGCCGGCCCCGAGGAGGGTCGTATGCGTCGTTTCGTAACGGGGTTTCTGTTGGTGGCGATGGGTGTGATGCCGGCCCAGGATTCGCGCGGCACCATCGCCGGCTTCGTCACCGATTCTTCCGGCGCGCCGGTCGTGGGCGCCAAGGTTCGCGCCATCCAGAAAAGCACCAACCAGGTAACGGAAGCCGTCAGCGACCACGAAGGCTATTACACGCTTCCGTATCTCCAGCCCAGTGACTACGACGTGGAAGCCACGGCCAACGGCTTCAAGAAGCTGCGGCGCGCGGGGGTGACGCTGCTGGTTGCCGCGAAGCTCGACCTCAACCTGCGCCTGGAAGTGGGCGAGGTCACCAGCGAGGTCACCGTGACCGCGGAAGCCGAGACCGTCGAGACTGCGGACGCCAGCGGCGGCCAGAACTTCGATTCGCGCCAGACCAGCGACTATCCGCTGAACGGCCGGCAGGTTTACATGCTCATGGACCTCACTCCCGGCGTGCTGTTCACGCAGGAGCAGTTCGGGTCTTCCGGTTACTCGGGCACGCGCGGCTGGGACGTCTCCGGCTCCTACGTGATGAACGGCGGGGTGATGGGCACCAACAGCTTTAGTCTCAACGGCGCACCCATCAGCCTGACCGGCACCTGGCAGGTGGCGCCGAATGTGGACGCCATCCAGGAATTCAAGGTGATGACCAACACCTACGACGCCGCCATCGGCCGTACCGGCGGAGGCAGCGTCAATACCACGCTGAAATCGGGCGGAAACACGCCCCACGGCACGCTCTTCGAGTACATGCGCAACTCCGTTTTGGATGCGAACTACACGCAGAACAACCAGGTGGGCGCGCCGCGCGGCAAGCACATCACCAACCAGTTCGGTGGCACTTTCGGAATGGCCATCCGCAAGAACCGTGAATTCCTCTTCGCCAGCTTCGAAGGCTTCCGCGAGCGCGTGCCGTTCCCGGTGGTGGCCAGCGTCCCGCCGATGGACCTGCGCGACGGCCAGCACTTCACCGAATACAACATGGTCATCAACGATCCCCTGACCGGCCACACCTGCGTCTCCAAGGTGGACGTCCCGGGGACGTGCTCCAGCACCTACATCCGCGATCCGTTCCCTGGAAACGCGATCCCGCCCAGCCGCATCAGCCCGATCGGCGAGAAGATCCTCTCGTATTACCCAGCGCCCAACACCGTGGGGCTGGTTTCGAATTTCGTATACAGCAACAGCACGGGGAAGTACTTTTATAATCAGCCCATGGTGCGCTGGGACCGCACCATCGACGACCGCGACAAGGTGAACGCGGTGGTCACCTTCCAGCACGGGCAGGAGTATCGCAACCAGACCGGCATCCCCGGCCTGGGTGCCAGCGGCACCATCGACACGCAGCGCACCAACTTCAACGCTATCGCATCCTGGACGCGCATTCTCTCGCCATCCGCGATTCTGGACGTGCGCGCCAGCTTCGGCCGCTTCACCAGCTATTTCCCGGACATCGATACCAGCGCGGGGATCACCGCCGCCGGCCTCGGTATGACCAACTCCGTCCACGCACCCACGGTCAATTCGAATTATCCGCCGCGCATCGTCGTGGACCAGTTCGCCAACCTTTTCGGCAACAGCTCGAACCTTTACACCTGGGGCACGGACAACCAGTGGAACTTCGTCCCCACCATCACCATGACCCGCGGCACCAAGGTGATCAAGTTCGGCGCCGATATCGTGTACGCGATGCGGGGCAGCGGCAGCATCGGGCGCGCCACCGGGCAGTTCAGTTTCACGCGCTACGGCACGCAGCGCTATCCGCTGACCTCCGGCAGCAGCACCGACGGCAGCGGCATCGCCGACCTGCTGCTGGGCATCCCGGGCTCGGGCCTTCTCGACTGGAACGACACTTACTACCGCACCTGGCCGTATTACGGCGGATTCGTGCAGGTGGACTGGAAAGCGCGGCGGAACCTGACGCTCAATCTCGGCCTCCGCTACGACGTGCAGGTGCCGTTCGTGGAGCGCTGGAACCGGGTGAACAACGGCTTCGACTTCAATTCGACCAACCCGATGAGCGACCAGGTGCTGGCGGCCTGGGCCAAAGACAAAGCCGCATACGACGCCACCAGGCCAACCTTTCCGTACCCGGCCGTGCCGGCCGCCCTGCTCGGCGGCAAGACCTTTGTGCAGCCGGGCGGCAATCGCCGCACGTATTACACGGACTGGCAGAACATCCAGCCGCGCCTGGGAATCGCATGGCAGTTCGCGCGGCAGACCGTGCTGCGGACCGGCTTCGGCATCTATCACCGCACCGCCACGCAGGGTAACTACACCGATGGCTTCAACTATCAGACCATCTACACGCGTTCGCTGAACGGCGACACCACGCCCGCAGCCGGGCTCACCGGCCCGTACTCACTGGCCGACCCATTTCCGGAGGGCATTGTCCAGCCGACCGGCAGCGCCCTCGGACTGCTGACCAACGTGGGCAACGCCGTCAGCTTCGACGGGCAGCAGCGCCTGATCCCGCGGACCTTTCAATACTCGTTCGGATTGCAGCGCATGTTCTGGTGGAACGTGAAGATCGACGCGGCTTACGTGGGCAGCATCACCGACCACGACACTGCCGCCTACAACATGGGCTACCTGCCGATGAACATCTTCGCGCAGGGCACGGCCACACCGTCGTTTCTGGACCGCACGGTGGCCAATCCGTTCTACGGCATCGTGCCGGCGAATACGACGCTCGGCGCCAGCCCGACGATCGCCGCGCGGTACCTCTTCTACAACGTGCCGCTCTTCCCCGGCGTCACCGAGAGTACCAATCCATGGGCGCGCTACCGCTACGACGCACTGCAACTCAGCCTGCAAAAACGTTTTTCGGGCGGCAGCAGCGCGGTCGGCGGCGTGCTGACCACATTCAGCTACACGTTCTCCAAGAATTTCCAGTGGGCCAATTTCCTGAACAACTTCAACATCGCCGAGGGCCTGGTACACGAACTGGTCGCGTACGACAAGCCGCAGAACATCGCCTTCACGGGCGTGTGGGACCTGCCGGTGGGTAAGGGCCGGCGTTTTTTGAGCTCGACCAACAAAGTGCTGGACCACGTGATCGGCGGCTGGACTATCAACTGGATCTACCGGTTCACGTCGGGCAATCCGGTGAACGGAATCGACGCGGTGACCTATTGCACGGACCTGCTGGTGCCGGACCAGACGCACGACCACTGGTTCAACAATTCGAAGAGCTGCGGATACAAGGGACGTCCGAGTTACACCCTGCGCGCCGTGCCGGATCGTTACGCGTGGCTGCGGCAGATGGATAACACCACAGTCAACCTGGCCGGCTCGAAGAACTTCCAGTTGACCGAGCGCTGGCGCCTGAACCTGCGCGCCGAGGCTTTTAACCTGTTGAACCATCCGCTCTACGGTCCCCCGGACACGACCTACAGCGACGCCCGGTTCGGCATGCTGCCGGTGGGGCAGCAGAATTTTCCGCGGTTGATCCAGATCTCGGGAAGACTGGCGTTTTGAGGCACGTCTCCTCGGCGTCTTTCTCTGCTCCTCCGCGCGTCCGCGGTGAATAGGAGGTGGCCAGGCCTACTGCTGCGGCTCGATGTGGACCACGTCGGAGCTGTACGGCGCCGGCAGCGGCACGCGGATGCCGTTGGTCATGAGCTGCGCGCCCGACTGCGAGTAGACCGCGGGGCTGATCTCGCTCCAGACGGTGTAGCGATGCGCCGGATTGAGGCCCTGCGGTTTGAAAAGATAGCCGGGACCGCTCGATGCCGCGCGCGTGATCACCGCGATCGCCGTGTCCGTGGCCGCGTTGTAGCTCTGGATGGCATCGGTGGAATTGGCGCCGGGCTGCACCAGGTGGTAGACCTTCCCCGCGGAGATGTCCGACCGCTGGTTTTTGTAATTGGCGATCTGATCGGCAAGGAAGCCGAGCTGGTCGGGCGCGAGCTCGGCAAGACCCATCATCAGCACCCACGGGCCGCCGAAGCGGTAGCTGTGCGTCGTGTAGGGCGTGAGGCCGTCGCTCGAGGGCATGTAGCGTTCGGCATAGCGCGGCGGGAACGGAAAGGTCGCGCCGTAGACCGCCAGCCGCGATGGCAGAGAGCCCGACGCGTCGTTGGTGATCGACGTGACGTAGTTCTTCACCATGTTGAACGTCATCATCTGGCCGCCGTTTTCGCAGTTCTCCCAGTTGACGTTCGGGCGCGCGGCCTGGATCGCGGCCACCACCGCATCGATTCCTTGCACGGAATTGGCGTAATTGCTGTCCCCCGGATCGTGGGTGTGCGTGGTCTTGGTGCACTGCTTGACCATGTTCTGGCCGTCCTGAAGAATCCAATCCACGTGATAATCGTCGATCATCCGGATGGCCTCTTGCACGATCCAATCCTGCGCAGGCTTGTTCGAGAGACAGAGGCCCACCGCTCCGAAGTAACTCTCCGGGTCGGTCGAGGCCCAATCGGGATTACTTTGCATCACCGGGCTCTTCGGGTCGGCCTCGGCCAGCGCGAAGTGAAGCCCGAACTTCATGCCCAGCGAGTGAGCGTAGTCGGCAACCGCGCCGAGGCCGTTGGGAAATTTGTTGGGGTCGGCATACCAGTCGCCGATGCCGCGCGCCCAGCCCAGGTCGACGATGAACAACTGCACCCCGATGGCCGCGGCCCGATCGGCGTTCTGCCTGAGCACCGTCTCGCTGATCTGGTCCTGGTAGGCCCACGAATCCCAGGAGACGTAGGGAAAGGTCTTCTGGTCAGGCGCCGGCTTGGCCAGCACCGATTCCACGAAACGCTGCGTGCGGTAGCCGGCCTCGTCCCAATCGCCGTGGAACACGCCGATGAACGTGCCGGGCACCGGGAACTCGGTGTTGGGATCGACGGGATGATGCAGGTCGAGCACGGTCGAACTGAACTGGATATAGCCTGGATTGGCGAACTGGCGAACCGTCGTCTTGGTGCGGCCGTCGAATTCCCAGCCGGCGAACAGCCCGCGCTGGTCCGAATCGCGAAGAGCCAGCCAACTGCATTGCTGGCCGTCGGCGCCGGAATAGACCTCGACAGCCGTCCCGGCGGTATCCAGCAGCGTCTGTAGCGGCTGGAAATCTTCCGGCCTGGAGGCAACGCTCCACTGGTTCACACGAAACGCCGTGTAGCGCTTGCCCAGGTCTTCGAAGCTCCAAGGCACCATGTTGATCCAGGTGACGTGCGTGGTCGAAGCCGTCAGGTTCCTGTAATTCAGGCTGTAGCGAACCACCGGCTGATCGTCGTAGATGTCGAAGATCACGGTAATCTGCGCGCGGTTTCGAAGGTCCTGTAGCACGATAAACTGCCGCACTCCGGCGGGGGTGAGGCTCTGATTGTATTGCGCGGCAAGTTGAAATGGAGTTTGGGCATCAAACAGGTCGCTATCGATCTGAAGGCGCACCGGCGAAGTCGGGCGGGACGTGGATGCCGCCCACCGATCGCCGGACTCCAGGTTGTCGATCTCCTGAGTAAGGAAATAACCTTCAGGAGTAAGTTGAAAGATAGCCCGGATGAGACCGTTGGTCAGGGTCCACTGCTTTTGCTGAGGATCGAAGTTCACCTGCGACGCGCCCCACGCGCACCCGACCGACAACAATAAACCTGGCAGAATCCTCCGATAGATCATGGCGCTGGTCCGACGACCCTACTAGCTACAACACTAGAGACGCGTGAAAGGTGCCGGAATGGGGACAGGATTGCGTAAAGGATTGTAATGGAAGGCCCGCAAAAATAGTGGAACCGCCCGGGTCAGTGAACCTTTGGGATATCGCGATGATTCACCTTGGCGTGGAATCCAGCTTCGGCGAGGCTTTTACGAATGTGATCGGCAAGCATCACAGAACGGTGCTGACCACCGGTGCAGCCAAATGATATCGTTAGATAACTCTTTCCTTCACGGATGTAATGAGGGATCAGGTAAGTCAGTAACTCGGTAATGCGTTTAATAAATTCCAGAGTTTGAGGGAATGACCGGATATACCGCGCGACCGCGGGATTGCGCCCGGTGAGGTGCTTGAAACGCGGTATGTAATTCGGGTTCGGCAGGAACCTGACGTCGAACACCAAGTCGCTGTCCGCCGGCAGGCCATTGCGGAATCCAAAACTATTTACGTAGATCATGATGTTGGATTCGTCGCGGCGTCCGCGGAACCGCTCGCCAATGAATTCGCGCAGCTCGTGGACGGTGAACTTCGATGTATTGATGATGAGACTGGCCATGGCCCGGATCGGCGCCAACCGCAGCCGTTCGGCGCGAATGCTTTTGCCGATGGTGCGGCCGGTGCCGAGCGGATGCGGGCGGCGGGTTTCGCTGAAGCGGCGCACGATCGCGGCATCATCCGCTTCCAGAAAGATCAGGCGTGCCTGGACAAACTTCTTGAGCGAGGCGAACACCTTCGGAAACGCCTTGAGCCCCTCTCCTTCCCGGATGTCCACGACCAGCGCGGCGGCGCTGATGCTGGGATTATCGGCGGCGAGCTCGGCGAACTTGGGGATTAATTCGACGGGCATATTGTCCACCGCGTAGAACCCAAGGTCCTCGAGTGCTTTCAGAACGGACCCTTTGCCCGACCCGCTCAGACCGGTAATGACGACCAGTTCCGGCCGATGGCCGGCAACTTTCTTGCCTTTCAGTGAGGCGCGCTTTCGAAGCGGCATCGGTTTGGCGCTACGACTCGACCAGGTCGAAATGGCCATCGCGGCGCCGGACCAGGACGCTGACCTTGTCGGTCTCCGCGTCACGGTAGACCAGATAGTCGCGAGACGAATCCATCTCCAGCACAGCTTCATCGAGCGTCATGGGCTTGCGCTTCTGGTGGTGATTCACCCGGTAAACGCGGCGCTCGGATTCGTGCTCAGCCGGTGCGGCGGGTTCGACTTCGGCTTCCGGGGCGCCTTTGCGGGGCGTGCGTTTGGCGTCTCGCCACTTGGTGCGTGCTTTCACGCATTGCTTCTCGAGCTTCTCGACGGCCGAATGGATGGCCGTAAAGAGATCGCTCGAAGACCCGAGCCCGACTAGCTGATGACCATAGTAATTGATGGTCGCTTCGGCGTGATGGAGATGGCGCTCCAGGGACAGAATCACGTGGGTTTCGCATTCGCGCCTGCCGTCGAGAAGTTTGCCGATTTTCGCAAAACGGTCGGCGAGCTTCTTCTGGTGCGCTGGAGAGAGTTCAACCTGCCTGCCGGTGTACGTGATTTTCATGTGGCACTCCCCTTCCTCTTCCTTTATAGCGCGCGAGACGGGACGCCGGGGAATCGGCTAATTCCGGATGCGCCGCTGGTGGGTCGAGGGGATCTTCATGTCCTCGCGATACTTGGCCACTGTCCGGCGCGTCACGTTGATGCCCTCGGACTGCAGAAGCAAGGTGATCTGCTCGTCGGTGAGAGGCTTGGTGCGGTCCTCTTCCTCGATCATCTTTTTCACTTTGCGCTTGAGCAGCAGGAGCGGCGTGGCGCTGCCGGAGGGACCCTGCACGGCTTCGGAGAAGAAATACCGGAGCTCGAACACTCCCTGGGGCGTGTGGACGTACTTGCCCGCGACCGCGCGGCTGACGGTGGACGGATGCACGCCGACCTCCTCGGCGACCTCCTTGATCATCATCGGCTTCAGCGAATCCAGGCCGTGGTTGAGGAACTCGGTCTGGCGGCGCACGATGGCCTGGCAGACCTTGAGGATGGTCTGCTTGCGCTGCTCGATGTTCTTCATGAGCTGGATGGCGGACGTATACCGCTCGCGTACGTAGTCGCGCACTTCCTTGGTGGCGCCGTTATCGCGATCGAGCATGCGGCGGTATTGCGCGTTCAGCCGAAGCTGCGGGACGTCGTCATCGTTCATCTGAATGATGTAGTCCTCGCCGTCCTTGATGAAGTAAACGTCCGGCTCGACCACCCGCGCACCGGCGCCGGAGTAGCGCAGGCCCGGACGTGGGTTCAGGTGCTGGATGGCCCGGATGGCGATCTCCACGTGCTCCATGGGCCGGCCAAGCTGCTTGGCGATCTCCTTGTACTGGCGTGTCTCGACCAGCCGAAGATGGTTGGAAACGATCTGCCAGGCGACGCCGCCCTTGCCGTTCATGCTCTCGAGCTGCAAAAGCAGGCATTCGCGCAGGTTGCGCGCGCCCACCCCGGCCGGATCCAGCGACTGCACCACGCGCAGCGCCTCCTCCACCTGCTCCATGGTGTGCTCGCCCGCGTCGGCGATCTCTTCGAGCGAAGCCGAAAGATATCCGTCGTCGTCCAGATTGCCGATGATCGATTCGGCCGCGTTGCGAACCGCGTCGGAGGCCAGGCTGACGCTGAGTTGCGAGCGCAGGTGATCGCCCAGGGTCACCGGAGCCGAAAGGAACGTCTCGAACGATGGCTTCTCGACTGATTCCGAAGCAGGACTCTTGTAGCCGGGGTCCAGGTACTCGTCGAAGAACGAGCCGAAGTCGATCTCGTCGAAGGGATCGTTCACGGCCGGCGGTTCCGCGAGGGGGTCGTTGGCCGCCACGGTATCGGCTTCGGCCACTACCGCCGCTGCCGCGGATTCCTCGGCGTCCGGAAAGAGATTGTCGTTGATGGCTACGTCGGAGGCGCCGTCGACCGCGTTGGCGCCGTTTAGCACGGCAGCTTCCAAAATCTGGCGATCGGCCGGATCCGGGTTGGCCTCGGCCTCCAGCAGGGGCAGCAGTTCCTCGGGCGTGATCTCTTCCCCGGGCTCGTCCGTGGATTCCTCCAGAACCGGGTTCTTGACGATCTCCTGGGTGATCATCTCCTTCAATTCCAGCCGGTTAAGCTGGAGGACGGTCACCATCTGGACCAGGCCTGGGGTCAGAATCTGCTTCTGTGCGACCTTCAGTTGTAGTCTGGGCGACAGTAAGCTCATCTGGTCTCTATGATATCACTGGATAAACGCATGCTCGGACCTCGAACCGCACCAGGACGTACGGGTGGGACCAGTTTCGGGGCTAGACATACACCCGCCGGACGCGGGCGCTGATGCTGCACAAAATGTTGTAGGAAATGGTCCCCGCGACTCGGGCGATCTGCTGCGCGTCCAGCGACGCGTCGCCTTCCGTGCCTAATAAGGTGACATCGTCACCGGCGCCGAGCGCCTCGGTGTGGCTCAGGTCGACGGTGGTCAGGTCCATGGAGATGGTGCCCAGGATCGGCGTCAGCTTGCCCGCGGCGATCACCTTGCCGCGGTTCGAGAGCCGGTGGAACATGCCGTCCGCGTAGCCCGCCCCCAGGATCCCGATGCGCATCGCGCGCGGCGCGCGGTACGTGCCGCCGTATCCGATGAGCGCTCCCTCCGGCACCTCCTTCACGGCGAGCAGCTTGGCTTTCCACGTGAGTGCCGGCTTGACCTGGAGCAGTGGCGCCGGGGCGGCCGTGCCGCGTGCCGGGGAGAGATACCCGTAGATCGCGTGCCCGGCGCGCACCAGGTCGTGCCACCCTTCGCGGCGGCCATAGCCGATGGCGATGGTGCTGGAGGCGTGAAGCACAGAAGGCCGGATGCCTTGCTCCTGCAATCCGCCGCAGATGGCGTGGAAGTAAACCAGTTGGCCGGCGGTCTGCGATGAGGTGTAATCGGCAGCCGACGCGAAGTGGGTCATCAGCCCTTCCAGCCGCGCCTGGCGCGTTTCGCGGATGGCCGAGACGATCTCGGCCGCGGACGCGCGCGTGCCCAGCCGGCCCATGCCGGAATCGATCTTGAGGTGATAGGCCAATGGCCTTCCCGAGGATGCCGCGAGCTGCTCCGTGCAGCGAAGCTGGTCGAGCGAGTGGACCACCGGAGTCAGATCGTATTCGATGAGAGCGTTGCCTTCATAAGGGAGGTATCCGCCCATGATCAGGATCCGCGCCTCGTGAATGCCGCCGGCACGGAGTTGGACGCCCTCATCGACGGAGCTGACCGCGAGCCATCGCGCGCCCTCCGCGATCAGGACGCGGGAAACCTCGAGCGCGCCGTGGCCGTAAGCGTCGGCCTTGACCACGCCCGCCACGGCGACGTGCGGGCCGACCAGCTCGCGCACCGCGCGATAATTCCGGGCAATCTGATCGCGGGAGACAAGAACATACGAGCGGAAGGGAGGCACTAGTCCTATTGTAGCGGCGGCATCGTCACGAACTTCCCCGAACAGGCATTCGGCGTGGATTTTGCCTGCGGACCGCTGATGCTGACGTTCTCGCCGGTCACCTTCAGATTGGTAGCGACGAAATGCAACGCCGCGTGCTCCGCCAGCACCTTGGTATCGGCGAGGGAATCGAACCACACATTGTCAAAGGTCATGCCAAGGACGTGCTTTTCGTCGAAACCCTGGAGCGTGATCCTGCCCCCGGTCAGGATGCGCACGTTCTTCAGCGTGATGCCGGTAAACCAGGGCAGGCGATCGCCCTGCTTGCCGAAGTGGGCGTAGTCGCTGTCCATGTAAATGGGATTCCTGGTGTCCTTAATACAGACGTCTTCATATACGACGTCGGTGACCTTGCCGCCTTTGCCGGAGTTGGATTTGATGCGGATGCCGTTGTCGGCGCCGTCGATCGAGAGGTCGGTGACGCGGATGGTATCGGCGCCGCCGTTGGTCTCGCTGCCGATGCTCATGCCATGGCCCGCGTAGAAATGGTTGTGCGCGATAGTCATGTGGGAGCATTTGCCGCCCGCCTTGATGGCCACGTTGTCGTCGCCGGTGTCGATGAAGCAGTGCATGATGGTGACGTTGTTGGCGGGGCCGGGGTCGATGCCGTCGGTGTTGCGCGCGGTGCGCGGAGTCTTGATGATCACTCCCCAAGCGGTGAAGCCGTCGCCGTTGCGGTAGGAGACGTGGAAGTTGGGCGAGTTCTTCAGCGTGATGCGGTAGAGCGTGAAGTTGTCGCAGCGGTCGAGCACGGCGATGCGCGGGCAGTTCTGGTTGCCGCCCTTGCGCGCTTCCTCGGCGAGTTCCCACCAGGAGACGGTCTTGCCCAGCACCTTGGCCCATCCGCGGCCGTCGATGGCGCCTTCTCCCATGATGGCGGCGCCGGAGATTCCGTTGCCGTTGATCAGGGCGCGGCAACCTCGCCCACTGTCACTGACGATGCCGCAGCTTCCCGGGCGCACCTCGTAGAGCCTGGCATCGCGGGACGCAAACAGGATCGTCCCGGCATCGACCACCAGCGCGACGCCGGCCCGGAGATCGAGCGGTCCGGAGAGAAATGCGTGGTGCGCGCTATCGGACTTCAGAACCACGGCCCTGCCGGCCGGACAGGCGTCCAGGGCCTGCTGAATGCGTGTAGTATCGAGCTTCGATTCGTCGGCCTCGACGATGGTGCGGTTGTTGTCCGCCGCGGCGAGCGCTGCTGTGAGAGTGACGCACGCGGGCGGGATCACCGGCTCGCTAACTGCACGGGTATCCTGCGCACGCAGCGCAACGACCGCGAGCACCATCGGGAACAGGCGCATCTACCGCTCCAGGAAAAGCGGCCGGATGTGACGCTCGAAGAGGTTCTCGGTCACGTTGCGCGAGATGGTGGCTTCGCAGGCGTCGAGCATCTGGAGGTACTTGTCACCCATCTTTGCGGCCACCTTATAGCCGACGTGCAGCAGTTGCCGGAAATCCGCGTTGAAGCCCGGGTTCCGCTGATCGTGGCGAAGTGCGGAGGTGTAGCGTTCCGAACTCCAGGTATCGACGGTGTCGGGCGGGGGTAGCTTGGCGTACCTGATGTCGATCACCGAAGCGTAGGGTTCGCAGAGCGCCTCTTTGTCGGCGTACGCCTTGGCGTAGACCTGACGGGCGAGCTCCAGCCCTTCGCCGCCCGCCTCGGCGAGGCCGATCAGCTCTTCCAGCCAGGTGGTGCCGGCGGTCTTCACGTGGACGCCCGCATTGTGCCGGCGCAGCGCCCGCCGGATCGGCGCGTAAATCGAAAACTTGTCGCTGCCGGAGTGAACGCTGAGCTTCAGATTGGCAGGCAGGTGATACTGTTTGACCGCTTGGGTGATCACGCCGAGGTCTTCAGTGAATTCTTTTTCGAACTGGACGACGTCGCCGACATAATCCACGCCCTTGTTGAAGCGGCCGGTGAATTTGGGCGCGATGGTCTGAATGGGGATCTGCTCGTCGGCAATGGCCGCGAGAATCACCAGGAGCTCGGGAGGCGTCTGCGGCGAATCGGTCTCGTCCATGGAGACTTCGGTGATAAAGTCCCGGTCGCCGCGCAATTCCGCTATGTGGCGATAGATGGCGCCCGCTTGCTGCACGGCAAACAGGTATTTCTTCGCGATATTGAGGAAAGTCTCGCGCGGGATGGCGATTTCGGGGTGGCGCGCGACGAAGGCTTCGACGTCGGCGGGCGGCGCCGGCTGACCGATAGCCGACGCGACGTCCAGCGTGTAGAAATCGCTGGCATCGGCAAAGCGGTCGACGGTCGAGAGATTGATGTGGTCCGCGTCGACGTGATACGGAAGCTTCCAGCCGAGCTCTTTGACCGCGCAATCCGCGGCCGCGCGGACGCTCGCGGGCTCCGAACCAACGATCAGGTGCTCGCGATTGGACTTGTTCCAGACCGGGATGACAGTAGCGCCGCGTTCGGCGGCCATCATGCAAGCGCGAAGCTGGGCCTTTGCCTGATGGGCAAAACGGTCTCCGACGCCGAGAGAGAATTTTTCCAGGGTCAGCATGGTCGGTCAATCCGATGATATCAGGCGGTGAAGGCGCATTCAGTAGCGCCGACCTCCAGGCTTGCGCTACCGAAGCCGGGCTCTCAGGCTTGGTATTCCTCCCAATTCGTCCAAGAGTCGAAGTAGGGGACTGCCTCAGGCTTCGCCTTGTAAGCTTTGCGCATCTGCCCAAACTCCTGCCGCCGGATGGCATTTACTATGGCTCTGCGGACGAACTCCGCGCGCTGGCGCCGCCCGGCGTCGGCCACGCAGTTGAGGGCCTCGAAGGTCAGGTCATCGAGCTGAATGCGAATCGAATGCGCCACCAGATCAGGTTAGCTTGACGCTCCTCCCGCAGGGAAATACCATCGGGGCGTATGCACACCATCACCCGCCGCAATCTGCTGGCCGCGATGGCCGGGGCTGCTGCCGTCCGCCGCACCGCCTGGGGCGCTCCCGACCCATGGACCCTCCACGCCCAGATCCTCCAGCGCATCCAGGCACCGAAATTCCCGGCGAAAGGTTTCGCCGTCTCCAAGTACGGTGCGAAGGGCGACGGCAAGACCGATTGCACCGACGCCTTCCGCAGGGCCATCGAGGGAGCTTCGCGGGCGGGCGGAGGACGGGTGATCGTGCCCGCGGGCGTGTACCTCTCGGGCGCCATCCATCTCAAAAGCAACGTCAACCTGGTAGTCGAAAAAGACGCCCGCATCATATTCTCCACCGACCCGAAGTACTACCCGATCGTGCTCACGCGCTTCGAAGGCCTGGAATGCATGAACTATTCTGCGTTGGTCTACGCGCTCGATCAGACCAACATCGCGGTGACCGGCGAGGGTACGCTCGACGGGCAGTCCGACCAGGAGCACTGGTGGCCGTGGAAAGGCAATGCGCGCGGCGGCTGGAAGCCCGGCACACCGAACCAGCTCAAGGCCCGCGAAGACCTGGTCGGCATGGCGGAGCGCGGTGTCCCGGTTGAGCAGCGCGTCTTTGGCGACGGCGCCTGCCTCCGGCCCATGTTCGTGCAGCCCTACCGCTGCACCAACGTGCTGATCGAGGGTGTGACCGTCACCAATTCGCCGATGTACGAGATCCACCCGGTGCTCAGCACCAACGTGACTGTCCGAAACGTGAAGGTGATCAGCCACGGGCCGAATAACGACGGCTGCGACCCGGAGTCCAGCCGCGATGTGCTCATCGAAGGCTGCACCTTCGATACCGGCGACGATTGCATCGCCATCAAGAGCGGGCGCAACGCCGACGGGCGCCGCCTGCATGCGCCGAGCGAAAACATCATCGTGCAGAACTGCGTGATGAAAGACGGCCACGGCGGCGTGACTATGGGCAGCGAGTGCTCCGGCGGCATCCGCTACGTCTTCGCGCAGGATTGCCGCATGGACAGCCCCAACCTGGACCGCGTGCTCCGCTTCAAGAACAACGCCATGCGCGGCGGCGTGATCGAGCACGTCTACCTGCGCAACGTGCAGGCCGGGCAGGTGGCCGGACCGGCCATCGAGGTCGATTTCTACTACGAGGAAGGTGAAAGAGGAGCCTTCACGCCGGTGGTTCGCGATGTGGAGGTGGTCAACCTCACCTGCAAGAAAAGCCAGACCGCGTGGACGCTGCGCGGGTTCAAGAACGCGCCGGTGCGCGATGTGCGCATCCGCGACTGCATCTTCGAGAATGCCGCGCGTCCCAACGTGATGGAGAACGTCGAAGGGTTGATCGTCGAAGGCGTAACGATTAACGGGAAGGCGGTTTGAGCCCGGTCAGCAGGCGCTCGTAGGCATCTGTAACGGTATCCCACGAGTAGTGCTCGCGGATACGTTCCACGGCCCTGCGGCGCAGTTTCTCGCGGTCGAATTCGCTCATGGTGAGAACCAGGCGGAGCTTGGCGGGGAGTTCTTCGGGCTCGAACGGGATACCGGCGTCGCCCGCGACCTCGGCGTTCTCCGGCGTGTTGCGGTACAGAACTAGCGCTCCGCGGCCCATGGCCTCGATCAATGCCGGATGCGTCCCGCCGACCTCGGTGGCATGGATGTAGGCGAAGCAGTGCGACTGGAGCTCGTGATAGCCGGTCCCGTAAATCGCCCCGGGGATCACCACGCGCGGGTCGGGAATGCTGCGCACGCGGCGCACGTACTCGTCGGCATAGGGAGCGTGACCGATCAGGGCCAGCTTCATGACGGTAACCAGCGACGAAAACGCCTGGCAGACCTCGAGCGCGTGGTTTTCCGGCTCCATGCGGCTCACGTAGAGGAAGTATTGCCCGGGTTCGAGGTCCAGACGGGCAAGGACTTCGCTGGTCGGCACCTTCCCGATGGCCGCGCCGTAAGGAATGAAGGCGCTCTGCTTGCGATACCGGCTTCGGTAGTAGTCCTGAATGGTGCGGGCGTCGGTGACCACGACGTTGGGGCAGAACTTGGTCAGCCACTCGGAGACGAGATACCACGCGCGCGCCAGGCGGTTCCACTTCTTGCGCTTCCTCTCGATTCCGTCCACATTCAGCGCCACCGGGATGCCGGTGAGCCGCGGCCACGGCGTAAAGATCGCATTGGCCCCGTTGCAGTAAAGGGCCACGTCGGCGCGGTGCGCCAGCAGGTGCGCCGTGGATATGGCCGTGTGCGCGATGGTGTCGAAATACTTGTGCCGGATGGTCGGCAGATACTGCAGCCGGACGCCGCGGTACACGGGCTCAGCGTGGCGCTCGCGGCAATATACCGTGACCGCGTGGCCGCGCTCCACCAGGCGCGTGGACAACTCTTCCGCGAAAGTCTCGAAGCCGCCGTAATTGGCCGGAATGCCGCGCGTGCCGAGAAGGGCGATGTGCATGAGAGCGGCGGGTGCAGGCCCGCCCCACCCCGGACCTACGTCCTGGCCGTCTCGGAACGTGACAGGACGCGGACCATTTTCTTGGGCGCCTTGTGGCTGACCGGCGCGTATTGGAACCAGGCCGCGATGTACTTGTCGTCGACCCGGCGGCGCGCTTGAATCATCCTGCGCTTGGCCAGAACGCGGCGCAGGTTTGTACCCAGATACCAGAACGCCTTCAGCGATGTGTGTTCCCAGACCAGGCAGCACATCACCACCATCAGGTCGCGCGCCGTGATCGAGAACCAGTTGCGCCAGTACAAATGCGGTGAGATGTTCTTAATGCGCATCAGGAACCGGTTCTTCACCGAGTGCATGTTGATCTCCGGCGGTAGGGCGCGGCGATTGCCGGGAAGAACTTTGCGCACGTGATAGCCGCGCGCGTACGGTGCGTACAGGCACTTCCAGCCCATCAGCTGGGCGCGCCACGCCACGTCGGCGTCCTCGCGGTACACGAAGAAATCGCTGTCGAAGAACTCTCCGTCGAGCGAAACGTCCTCGATCATCGCCCGGCGGTAGAGCGCCGCGGCTGCCGTGGCGCCGAACACGTACTCATAGTGCAGGTAGTGGCCGTTGTCGACTTCCTGGCTGCCGCGATCCAGGTGGCGCAGCATGGGGTTGAAGTAAATGCCGGTGGAATCCACGACAGGCTTTTCGGGAATCTCGAAATGGCTCGTCATGGTAAGCAGCTTGCCGCACACGGTGCCGATCTTGGGATCGAACTGGCCGGCGTCCACCAGCGCCTGGATGAAGTTCGGCAGCAGCAGGACATCCGGGTTCAGGGTCAGCACCCACTGCCCGCCGGACATGCGGATTGCCTGGTTCTGCGCGGCGGCGAATCCGACATTCTCGCTGTTGTATTGAATCCGGCAGCGATCCTCGAACTGTTCCAGGATGTCGATCGTGCCGTCATTGGACGCATTGTCCACGACGATGATCTCTTTGTGCGGGTATCGCTGGGCGAGAACGGATTCAAGGCAGCGTTTGATAAACCGGCCGCTATTGTAGGTCACGATCGTGACCGAGACGAAGTCGTTGTGAACCATTAAAAAGAACCTGAGAATCTGATCTGGAACACGTCACTAATCCAGTGAACCGAACACCAACCCACGACCTGCAAACCACGCGACCTTTGCATATGCGGCGAGTGGCCGCAAACTGCGCTGCCATACTGATTCCGCGACACTGCGGAAAACGGAGCCCGTTACTACAGACAGGCACACCGCCCGGAATGCCGCCGGGCCGAAGTGCTTAAATGAATAGCGTAGAAGACTACGATACCAATAAACCGCCCGCATCTCCACTCCCAGTTGACCAATGGAGTGACCACCTGTATGAATTGCAACGGCTTCGGGTACGTAATAAAGCCGGAAACCCCGATCTTGAATCCGCCGGCAGAAATCCACGTCCTCGAACCACAGCGGGAAATATCTTTCGTCCAGTCCCCCTAACTCTTCCCACACGGCCCGTCTCACCATGAGAAACGCCCCCGCCGGCTGTTCCACCTCGCAGCGTATGGATAAGTCCTGATGCAAACATCGGTAGCGCCGATTCACTGGATTTTCCGGCCAGACCCGGTTTAGCACGAGAGCTTCCAAAATCAGCGCAGCCGGAGTGGGCAGCGCCCGCACCATAAATCCGGTCTGAGGACGTCCATTTGCGTCCACAAGCCTCCCTCCCGCCCCGGCGGATTCCGGCAGATCGCAGGCTTCGCGCAGCGGATCCAGAGTACTGCGGAGAATCGCATCGGGATTCAGGAGTAGAACGTACTGGGAGTTTAATACAACAAACGCTTGATTCACGGCCGCCGCAAACCCGCGATTTTCGCGATTGGCGATCAGACGCACCGGCCGCTGCGTCACTTCGGCGACCGTGCCGTCGGAAGACGCGTTATCCACCACGACAATCTCCGCGCCCGTGGCCATCGCCGCGTCCAGGCAGGCACCGATGTGGCAGGCAGAGTTATAAGTAACGACGATGATGCCGGTATCCGGCATGTGTCACTTTGCCCCACCAGTGAGCATAAAATACAGCCTCCAGTAAGTTTCTGCGTTGGTTTCGCGGATGAACTGTTCGTTGGATCGCACAATTTCTTCGACTAAGATACGGTCATAGACGGGCGCCCGCCGCCGCAGGGCGGAGAAACGGCGAATCCCCTCCCACTTGCCGCTCAGCCAGGCCAGACCCGCGCCGTGGCGAACCGCGACGGCGCCCCAAAGAGCTTGAGCCGCGAGCGAAGGCCACGGCAGCCCGGCCGCGGGATGCCGCGCCGCGAGAAACAGCTGGTTGCGTGCGATCCGGCGCACCGTCTCGGGATGCCAGCGGCCCAGGCTGGCGCTTCCCGCATGGATGGCACGGGCCTCGGGAACATACCGCCCGAGGATGCCGAGGCCCGCGCACCGCAAACCGAAATCCGCATCTTCCAGGTAACTTTCGAACGCCTCCTCGAGCAGGCCCGCGCGCGCGAAGACCTCGGAGCGGAACAGAACCGCGGTCCACGGCGCGGAGCAAATGTCGCATGCGGTATCGAACGGGGGCCCGTCCGCCATGCCGTTGCCGGCGCGCCACGTCGCCCCGCCGCGCGTTGTCAGATCGAAAGTCCCGTCAATCGAACCCGCAGGGCTCAGGATTTTTCCGGTTGCAAACGGCGCCGACGCGGCGGCCAGCTTCTCGACGTAGTCCGGCGCAAGCTCGACATCGCTGTTGAGAATCGCCAGCCACTCGTGGTTGGCCTCCTTGATGCCGCGATTCACCGCCGGCGCGAACCCGGCATTGCGGCCCATCGGGATCACGCGTGCTCCACGGGCGCGGGCGAGTTCCGGCGCGCCGTCGGTCGAGCCGTTGTCCACCGCGAGGATCTCCTGGGCACGCAGCGTCTGTTTGTCCAGCGAATCCAGCAGGCGCGCCAGCAGGTCGCGGCCATTCCATACCGGCACGATGGCGCTGATGCTCATCGCAGGAAGCGCTTCTTCAGCAGGAAGGCGAGATTGGCGAAACCGTCGCGCCACGCGTTCAGCTTGGTCTCTCCCAGCCGCGACGAGTACATGATCGATATCTCGCCGAACCGGACGTTCGGGTTCACCAGCGCTTCGATCTTGATCTCCTCGCTGAACGCCATGCCGTCGCTCTCCAGCTTCATGTCCTTCAGGATGGAGCGGCGGAGCACCCACATGCCCGATTGCGAATCGCGCACCCAGCGGAAGAACAGGATTGAGACTGCCAGCGACAGCACCAGGTTGCCGAACTTGTTCTTGAAGCTCATGGCGTGCGAGTCGCGCACCGGGAATCGCGACGCGTTCAGGAAATCCACCTCCAGGTGCAGGAACGCCTCGATCAGGTAGGAGAGCGCGTCCACGGGATAGCTGTGGTCGCCGTCCAGCGTGATGATGATGTCGCTGGTTGCGCAGGTAAAGCCGCGCTTGTAGGCGCGCCCGTAGCCGCGGACCTCCTCGCGCACGACCTTGGCCCCCAGCGAAGCTGCGACCTCGCTCGTGCGGTCGGTCGAGTTATTGTCCACCACTACCACCTCATCCACGAAATCGGGCATGGCACGCAGGACGTTCTCGATGCCCTGCTCCTCGTTCAGGCAGGGAATGATGACGGTGATCGACTGGGACTTATACATTGGCCCGTCTTTTTCCCCCCACCGTGCGTCTCGATATCATGAAGTGTATGCACCGGCTTGCGGTACTCCTCTGCGGCTCGGCGGCGCTTGCTTTCGGCACGGACCTGGCCGCCGTCAAGAACGTGTATCTCCTGAAAATGTCGAAGGGGCTCGACCAATACCTGGCCAACCGGATCACCAACGAGCACCTGTTCCAGATCGTAACCGACCCCAAGATGGCCGACGCCATTTTCACCGACCAGATCGGCGAGAGCTTCGAAGCCAAGATGAACGACCTCTTCCCGCCGCCCGAGCCCGAGGAGAAACCCGAACCACCACCGAAGCCGGAAAAGGCCGAAAAGGGCGCAAAAGCCGACGCTGCCGCCCCCGCGGAGCCGATTCCGTTCCTCAGCGATACCGTCAACAAGCTGGAGAATCCGTCATCCATGAGCTCATTCGGCCGCTCCAGGGGCACCGTATTTCTGGTGGACGCCAAAACCAAGCAGGTCGTGTGGTCGACATACGATTTGCCCAGGGATGCCAGTTCCAGGCAGATGGATCGCACCGCCTCCGATATTGTAAGCCGCTTGAAGAAAGAGCTGAACCGGAAGTAGCCGCTCATCGCCGCTTCTCCCTCACCAGCTCGCGATAGCCGTCCACCAGCCGGCGCGTGATCACCGCCATATCCCAGTTGGCCTCGACCTCGGCGCGCGCGCGCTGCGCCATGGCGGCGGCCTTCTCCGGGTCACGCAACAGCGCCACCACGCGCGCCGCGAAACCCGCTGGATCGTCGGCCAGCGCGCAGAACTCGCCATCCTTCGATGCCAGGCCCTCCGCGCCCACCCGCGTGGACACCACCGGAATCCCGGCCGCGAACGCCTCCAGCAGCTTTACCCGCACGCCGGACCCGCTCAGAATCGGACACGCGAACAGCGAGTACCGCGCCAGGGGATCGCGCACGTCCTCGACGAACCCCAGCATCTCCATGTGCGCCGCATAGTCGGCATAGAGGTGCGGCGCCGGCGGATCGCTGCCCACGATGGTCAGCTTGGCACGCGGCTCCTCCGCCGTGATCAGCGGCATCACGTGCCGCATGAACCAGTCCACCGCGATGCGATTCGGGTCGTGCCGCCAGCTCCCCAGAAACAGCATCGTGAGCGGCTCGCGCCCGCGCGGGCGAAACTGGTAGCGGCTCGTATCGATCCCCGCGCGCAGACCGGCGCGCATCTTCGGCGCGAGCCGCGGAAGAAACCCCAGCAGGTACTCGCGGTTGGCCGGCGTGCACACCTGCACCTGGTCGAATGCCGGCAATGCGTGCAGCTCGAAACGCAGCGCCCGCAGGTATTCCATCCGCGCTTTGAGCTGGTCGATGGCGCCGATCACGTGCCCGAGCCCCCGGCCGATCGACTGGAAGTAGACATCGTGTTCGAACAGCGCCATCGGAATCCGCTGGAAGTCGCAGCGGTACTGCGCCAGGGGCGTGTATTCGAGCTGCACCACGTCAATCTGCTTCACATAAATTTGTCGATGCAGCAGCCATTCCAGGTCCTCGTTGGCGAATTCGCGCGCGGCGTGAGGCTCGATGGAAGCCATCCCGCTAGGCTTGCCGCTGGGGCGCACCAGCCACTCCGCCGACGCACAGAACGTGCGGAGCTCCTCGTTGGCCGCCTCCTCCGACGGCCAATCCAGCAGTTCTACCACGTGAACGTCGGTCAGTTTCGTCATCTCCCGCAGCGTCTGGTACATGAAGACCCCGCCCCCGTGAACCGGCGGGCAGATCGGGTATGGCGAGACAAACAGAACGCGCGGCCGCTCCGGCACTGCTTCGAGCGCCGCGAACCGGTCGCGGTAGTAGCCGCCTAGCGGCCGGCGGAAGGCTTCGGAATCGCTGATGGCGGCCAGCGTGCGGGCGCGGCGCCGCGACCGCACCGCGCGCGGAAGCTTCCGGAACGCGCGCCAGAGCGACGGCAGGTCGGCGCGTAACGGGAGATCGCCGAAGAACACCGTCAGCACCGCGCCCGCCCACGAAAAAAAGAAGTGGCCCGCCAGACGCGGCCATTCGTGAATGTTCTTCCAGCAGAAAAGCAGGAAATTCCTGCGCAGCACGCCCTGAATGAACTCCGGCGTGAACTTCTTCCCGATGGTTCCGCGATGCTCGTGATAGACCAAGCTGCGCGGCTGGTACAGCACCTTCCAGCCGCGCTTCCACGCCATGTAGCCGAGGTCGGTGTCTTCCAGGTAGAACGGCTCCAGCAGCCGGTCGAAGCCGCCCAACTCGAGGAATTTCGCGCGGTCGAACGCGCAACTGCCCCCGCCGCCGTAGAAGCAGGGGAACAGATCATCTACTGCTGCATCCACGCGATGGCGCACCCTCAGGCTTCCGTCGTGCCACCAGCCCTGCGTCAGTCCGGTCTCCTCGCGCACCTTCGCCGGATCGCTGAAGAAGATCTGGCAGGAAACTGCGAACACCTCGGGATCGCGGAAACCCTCCAATAGCGGCGCGAGAAAGTCCGGCGCCACCCGCATGTCGCTGTTCAGCAGCACAACGATGTCGTTCTTCGCCTGGCGGAATCCCGCATTGCTGCCGCCGCCGAAGCCCAGGTTTTCCGGCAGCGCCAGCACATTCACTTCGCGGAACCGCTCGCGCAGGAAGTCCGCGCTGCCGTCGGTCGAGCCGTTGTCCACCACCAGAATCTCGTTTGCGGGATTCGAGGCGAGCGCGGCAATCACCGACGGGATGTACTTTTCGAGGAGGTCCCGGCCGTTCCAGTTCGGGATGACGACGGTCACGGCCGCGGGCGCGCTTGAGCGTGCCTGGACGGGCTGAAGGCCTGTCCCACGGCGGGTCAGCAGATCCGTCAGCATCAGTGCCAGGAAGCTGATCAGCACCAGGAAGGGCGAGATCACGAGCAGCGGCAGCGCCCGCAGAAAGCGTTTCAGCAGGGCCATGTCAGAGCGCCGGGCCCACGCCCACCTTGCGGCCCAACCTCACCCACCGCGACGCGCGCACCAGCGTGAGCTGGTCTTCCAGGCGCCGCTTCTCTTCATCCAGCCCCTGCGCCCACTCGGTGCGTGCCTGGAGTTCCTTCTCGGTCTGCTCCAGTGCCGCCACCGCTTTCACCAACTCCGCGGTCTGCTGCCGGATCTCGGCCGAGAGGCGCGTCTCCGTGTCGATAGCCCACTGCGTCTTTTCGCGGTTCTCCTGTTCCAGCGCCGCGATCTTCACATTGAAGCCATCCACGACGCGACGCGCGTTTTCCTGGTCGCGGATCAGCTCCTCCTGCAGTTCGTTGATGCGCGCGCACCGCTCCGCCAACTCGGCGTTCAGCTCTTCCGCCCAGCGATTGCTGCGCTCCAGTTCTTCCTTCTGCTGGTCGCAGATCGCCATCAGCTTCTTCTGCTCGCGGTCGAATTCGGCCAGGTCGCGCTGGGCCTTATCAAGCCACTGGTTCTTCGTCGCTACCTCCTGTTCGAGCTTGGCGATATGGTGCTCGCGCTCGCGCAGCACGTTCGCCGCGCGCGGCACGTACACGAATGTGGGGTTGCCAAGCTGCGGCCGCCGCGCGCACACTCCGACGAAGAAGTGGCTCTCGTCCGGCAGCGGATCGCCGGTATCCACCCGCGCTTCCACGGTGTAGCCCGGCACGTGCGGCTGAAATGCCACGCCCTCGACGTGGTTCTCCAGGAACATCGAAACGTGTGGGAACACCGCCTTCAGTTCGGCGACGAATTCCGCGAATTCGAATTCGTGCACGTGGAACGGATTCGCTCCGTGGATGCCGCGGGACTCGGTGTAATACAGCTTGTTGGGCGTGGAGACAATCAACTGTCCCGCGGGCGAGAGCACACGCGCGGCCTCCTGCAGCATGCCGCGCCAGTCTTCCAGGTGCTCGATCACCTCGAACGCTACCACCAGGTCGAAAGCCGCCTCGGCGAACGGAAGCTGCGTGACGGAGGCCTGCTCGAACGCGAGGTTTTGCGCCCGGTATTGCTCGCGGGCGTGCTCGATGGCCTCGGCGGCCACGTCCACTCCCGTCACGCTCTCGGCCACCTGCGCCAGCGCCGCACTGCCGTATCCCGCGCCGCATCCCGCATCCAGAACTCGTTTGCCGCGGGCCAAACGCGCGGCGAAGGCGTAGCGCGCCATGTGCTCGTTGAGCAGGTCGATATCCACCTCGCCCGGAATCAGGCGCTCGCCCGTGAACTCAGCCAAGGTGTCGCTCCAGTTGCGGCTCGGCTTTCAGGCGCGCGTTCACCTCCACGCGGCAATTCAGGTGCATAAAGCCGTAAATCGGATTCTCGCTGCGGCTCATCTCGAGCGCGTAGGCGTTGTCGATCCAGTCGCACATGGTGTATTCGGTCAGGGTACCGTCGGCGATCGCCGGCGAAAACGAAAACGAGGCGGGATACAGCTCGGGCAGCTCCACGTAGAAATCCACGGTGATCACGTCGCCAGGATGCATCGGAGGAAGCTCGTATCCGGCACGGGCGCTGTTGGTGCCCGAAAAATCCATGCCGAGTTGGTTGCGCAGCATGAATCCCACGATCGGCATCGCCACATATTCCTTGGCTCGCGCGCTGATCCGGACCAGGATCGCGCTCGCCGGCTCGAGCATCGCCAGCGGCCGCCCCTGCTCGTCCAGCACCGCGATCCCGATCACCTCCGCGCGCCCGTCGCCGTGCCGGTGATCGACGTTCGGAATCCCTTCCACGATCTCCGGCGCGCGCATCGGTCCGCCCCCGCGCTCGCGCCGTTCCGGGGGCCTGCTGCGCTGGTACGTAGAGTCTTTGTCGGTCATGGCGGCCAGATACTTCGCAATCACGCGGGCGGGCTCGCCGCACTCCACCGTGCGCCCCTTGTCGAGCCACAGCACGCGATCGCCGATCGCCTTCACGTCGCTCACCGCGTGCGAGACGAACAGGATAGTGATGCCGCGGGTGCGCAGTTCATGCACCTTGCGCATGCAGCGCTGGCGGAAATAAATGTCGCCGACGGCGAGCGCTTCATCCACCAGCAGGATCTCGGGATCCACGTTGATCGCCACCGCGAACGCCAGCCGCACCACCATGCCGCTCGAGTAGGTTTTCACCGGCTGGTTGATGAAATCGCCGATCTCGGCGAAGCGAGCGATCTCGCCGTACCGGGCGTCGATCTGCTTCGTGGTGAGGCCCAGAATCGACCCGTTCAGGTACACATTGTCGCGTCCGCTGAATTCCGGGTTGAAGCCGGCTCCCAGCTCGAGAAGGGCCGACACACGCCCGCCCACCGTCACCGTCCCAGAGTTCGGATGCAGAATTCCGGCCACCATCTGTAGCAGCGTACTCTTGCCCGAGCCGTTCTCTCCAACAATGCAGAACGTCTCTCCGCGCGCCACTTCGAAGCTGACATCGTGAACCGCCCAGAAATCCTTGTGGCGTTTCAGGCGGTTGAATGTCAGCAATTCCTTCAGGCGGTCGCCCGGAGCGTCATAGATCGCGTAGCTCTTCGAAACACCCTGGAATTCGACGGCGTTCACGGCAGATGAGGAAAAAACCAGTGTATCGCGTGTGGTGTACAGGGGTGGACGATCGCACTTGGTCGTCCGCGCATCTTGATCTGAGGAAGAGCAGGCACGCCCGGCCCAAAATTAAGGGCGGCCGCCGGCCCCATTAGTTCCCCGTGCCTGCGAACCACGTCGACAGCGGTCAAGAGACCGCGGCGCCACAGCGGAATTACTGGCGCGTCAGGATTCGCAGCCGGTCCTGCGAGGAAGCCGAAAGCCGCCCAACTTGTGGACTGGTTCTATGCACTTCCTCCTTTTGGTTATTTCCTCCGCGGAACGGAGGACCACGGACCCCCTATCAGATACGAGAGTCCGCAATTTGAATATGCCCCCGCGATGTACGGATTGTCAAGAGGCTTGCGCCGGATCGTGCTGAGGTATACAAGTCGAGTTGTATGCGCGATCTGCTCAAAGCGCTCGGTTCGGCACAGGCACGCACGCGTCTGCGTGCCGGCAAGGCGCTGCGCGAACTCAGCCGGCGCGAACCAGCCGCGGTCTATCCTTACTTCGATGTCTTCGCCGGGCTGCTCGGACACGAAAATAACATTCTCAAATGGAACGCCATCCACACGCTCGCACACCTCGCTCCCGTCGATCGCGAAGGCAAGCTGGATTGCCTGCTGGATGCCTACCTCGCGCCCATCCGCGGACCGGTGATGATCACCGCCGCCAATACCATCCAGGGTGCGGCGATGATCGCAAGCGCCAAACCACACCTGGCAGACCGGATCGCGAAGCGGATTCTGGGAGTGGAGAAGGCCAGGTACGCTACTCCCGAATGTCGCAATGTGGCGATCGGGCACGCACTGGTCGCATTGGAAAAGGTCGCCGAATTGCTGCCGGACACACGAAGTATTCGAGCTTTTGCGTTGCGGCAAGTGCGCAACTCACGCCCGGCTACGGCGCGGAAGGCGGAGCGCGCCCTGCGGGCGCTGCGTGGACCACAAAAACCGATGGTCCGCGCCACCCGGGCTACAACACGCGCAAAGTCTTCGGCGTTGGCGTCAGAATCTCGCACCCGGCCTTAGTCACTACCACCGTGTCTTCGATGCGGATGCCCCCGAATCCCTCGAGGTACGCTCCGGGCTCGATCGTTACGGCCATGCCCTCCTTGAGCCTGAGCTTGTCCCGCCTTCCAAGCCGCGGCGGTTCGTGGATTTCCAGCCCCAGCCCGTGGCCGGTCGAGTGGGTGAACGCGCCGTCGAGACCATACGTTTTGAGCACATTGCGCGCCGCCGCATCCACCGCCGCGCTACGGGCGCCGTCGCGCACGGCCGCGATGCCGGCCAGTTGCGCTTCCAGCACGGCGCGATACATGCGCTGTACCTTCGCGCCCGGCGTGCCCACGAACAGCATTCGCGTCATGTCGCTGGCGTAGCCCTCCTGGAACGCGCCCATGTCCACCACCACCAGCCCCGAGATCGGCGCTCTGGTGGGCTGCGCGTGCGGCAGCGCCGAGCGCGCTCCGCCCGCCACGATGGTCTCGAAGCTGGGCTTCTCCGCTCCCAAGCGACGCATCCGGTATTCGAGCTCCGCCGCCAGATCGCTCTCCCGCACTCCGCCTTTCAGCCGGTCCACGGTTCGCTCAAAGGCACGCGAATTGGTCTCCACGCTGCGCCGGATCAGCGCCAGCTCCGCGGCCGACTTCACCATCCGCATCCCTTCGATCCAGCCGCGAACCGGCGTCAGCGAGGACCGCATCGGCAGCTTCTCTTGGAGCGCGTCGTAGGATTCGCACGTCATCCGCGCGGGCTCGTAGCCGATGCGCCGCACCCCGAGCCGCCGCACCGCGGCCACCACCGAGTCCATAAGCGGCCCCTTCGTAATCCGGACCCGGCAGGTCGATTCCTGGGAGGCCTGGATTTCATAGCGCGGATCGGTGAACAGGATTGCCTTTCCGCGCAGCAGGAGCAGGGCGCCGTTGCTGCCCGTGAACCCGGACAGATATCGAAGGTTGGGACTGAACGACACCAGCAGGGCGTCCAGTTTGCGCTCGGCGAGCTCTTCGGCGGCGGCGCTGCGGCGTTGTTCGTATTCTTTAGCGTGCATTGTCCAGATTGCGGGCCAGGATCTGTGCCTTCTCCGCGAGCATGTCCGCCATGCGCATTTCGTTTCGGTTTTCGGCTTCGTTGCTCAGATCGACGAAACTGCGGATGTTCGTAACGATAGTTGCCTGTGCTTTGCTCAGGTGGCGTGACTTGAGCGAATCGAGAATCCGCGCTACGTCGCGCTTCCGCGCCTGGGCCGAGTCCTGGAAGCGCTTGAGTTCGATGGGCGAAATGGTCTCCTGGAATTGCTGGCGCGGCGGCTCCGGGACCGGCGTAGCCGCGGGCGGCGCAACCGGCTCGGTGCGGGGAGCCGTGCGGCTTCGCGGAGGCGAGGGTCGCGATGGCGCTGGCGGCTCGGGAAGCGGCGGCGGAGGCGCCTCGGTTTCGAGCGCAGCGGGATCGACCGGCTGCGGCTTGGGCAATTCGATCGTCGTCTGCGGCGTCGATAAGGGCGGTGGCGTCGCAGGAGCAGCCGGCACCGGCGATTTCGGTGGGGCCGTCGCGGCAAGCGGGGTCTTCGCGCGCGCCGCACAGCCGGCCAGGGCCAGCGCCGCCGCCAGCGCCAGGATTCGCGCAGTCAGTTGTCTTGAGGGCGCCATGCTCACACCGCAATCGGCAGGCGGATCAGGAACGTGGTTCCTTTGCCTGGTTCGCTGGTGAAGTCGATTGTACCATCGTGAAGTTGAACGATCCGGAACGTCATCGCCAGCCCTATGCCCGATCCTTTGGTCTTGGTGCTGAAGTAGAGACGGAAGATCTTGTCCCTCAGCTCCGGCGAAATCCCGGCCCCGGTATCGGAAACGCGAACCTCGGCGGTGTCCCCGTTTACGCAGGATTCGAATCCCAGCCGGCCGCCGCCCGGCATGGCCTGCATGGCGTTCACCACCACGTTGAGCACCGCCTGTTTCATCAGATCGAGATCCACGCGGACCTCGGTGCCTTCCGCCTCCTGTTTTACTTCGATCTGGATGCCGCCGGCGGTTGCCTGCGGACGCGCGAGATCCACGATCTGGTTCACTAAGTCATGTACCTGGATGTTGGCCAGCTTCAGTTCCACCGGCCGCGAGAAATCCAAAAACGTACGCACCACCCGGTCCAGGCGCAGGATCTCGCTGGCGATGATGTCCATCTCGGGGCTCACGTCATTTTCGCCGCGGGCGACCTTGGCCCGCGCTACTTCCACGTGCAGCAGGATCGCATTCAGCGGGTTCTTCACTTCGTGGGCCACGCCGCCCGAAATGCGGCTAATCGCGGCCAGCCGGTCCGCCGTCTGAAGCTGGCGATTGAGCTGCCGCTGCGCTTCCGGGTCGCGCAGCCGCACCAGGAAGCCCGAGCGGTCGAGCATGTCGAGCGAGAGCATCACCACCGGCGGAAAACGGTAGGGAACCCGCCGATTGCGGATGGCGTTACCCGTCGTGACCGCGTGATCCAGCAGGTCGCCCAGTGTCTCGTTGGGCGGAAACAGCTCGTTGAGTGGTTTTCCAGCGAGCCCGGCACGGTCCCCGCTCAGAAACTTGCCCACCGAGCCCGAAGCGAAGATCAGGCGCCGGTCGGGGTTGAATAGGAATACGGCTTCTTCCAGATCTGCCAGGAGGCGGTCGATATTCCCGCGCAGCCCGGACGCCTCGTCCTGCGCGCCGCGCAAGCGCTGCCCCAGCAGCCCGACCTTGGAAGCGATCACCGCAAACTCGTCGCCGCCGCGGTCCTTGGGCGCGACCTTCTCCGCTTCGTACTCGCCGCGTGCGACGAGGTCCAACATGCGGCTGATGCGGCTCAGCGGACGGAAGGCCACCGCCGAGGCCAGGAACGTAATCAGCACCGCGGCAGCGATGGTGATCAGCGCAATATCCAGGTTTTGCCGGAACGAGGGCGTCAGATCGTCGCGGATCAGGGTGGGATTCACCAGCACCCGCACATACAGAAGCGGCAATCCGGCCGGCGGCCCTACCCCTTTGTCCAGCTTGTACGACTGCGGCTCCCTCGGAAACAGCGCGCGCACCTGCTGTAGCAGTCCTCCGCCGGCCAGTGGAGTAAAGTCGGGATACCGTGGATATACGATCGTGCCGGCTCGTTTCTCCCCAAGCGTACTGGCCAGGATCACCTCGTTGCCATCCGCCGAGACGAGAGAAATCTCCAGAATTCCCTTGTAGGATGAAGCCAGTTTGAGCAACTGCGCGTTCAGGTCCGGGTCAGTTACCGCGCGTTTCCAATCGTCGTACCGGTTGAGTGTGGCTATCACCGCGTCCGTGGCGGCAGACTGGATCAGCTCCGCGCGCGCCAGCGTGTCCCGGAACTGGAACCGCATCAGGTTGCCGAATCCCACGGCGGTGATGATGGTGACCAGAATCGTCGCCAGTGCGACGCTGCCCAGCGTCAGCTTGGCTCGCAGGCTCATGTCAGGAGACGGCCAGGAGCAGCTTGCCCGCCGTCTTGCGGCCCTCCAGGTCGCGGTGGGCGGCGGCTGCCTCCGCCAGCGGGTAGACTCCGGAAATCCGCAGCTTCAGCGTGCCCGCGTCCAGCCAGCTCAGCACGTCGCCCGCGCGCCACAACAGTTCTTCGCGCGTGAGCAGATAATAGCCGAGGCTCGGGCGCGTGAGAAACAGCGAGCCCTTGGCGTTCAGAATCGATGGATCGAACGGAGGCACCGAACCGCTGGACTGCCCGAACAGCGCCATCGTGCCGCGCGGACACAGCGAGTTCAGGCTCTTCTCGAAGGTCGTCTTGCCCACCGAATCGAAGACCACATCCACTCCGCGCCCGTCTGTGAGCCGCTTCACCTCGGCCTCGAAATCCTGCTCCGTATAAAGAATGGTTTCGTCGGCTCCGGATTCGCGCGCGATCCGTGCTTTTTCCTCCGTGGATACCGTGCCGAACACCCGAGCGCCCGCCATCTTGGCCATCTGCACCACCAACCTGCCCGTGCCACCCGCGGCGGCATGCACCAGACAGGTGTCGCCCGGCTTGAGCGGGAACGTGGAGCGCGTCAAATAGTGCGCTGTCATGCCCTGCAGCATCGCGGCGGCGGCGGTCTGAAAGTCGACATGACCCGGGATCTTGACCAGCATCGCCGCCGGCACGATAGCGTACTCGGCGTACGAACCGCGAGCCATGGCATAGGCCACGCGGTCGCCCGGGGCGAATTCCGTGACTTCGCGGCCCACCGCGTCCACGGTGCCGGCCGCTTCATTGCCGGGCGTGAGCGGCAGGTCGGCCTTATACAGGCCGATGCGGAAGTAGACGTCGATGAAATTCACGCCGCTGGCCGCGATCTTCACGCGAACCTGCTTCGGACCGGGCTCGGGAACGGGAACATCGGCGAGCTGCATGCTCTCGGGCCCGCCGGGTTGGGAAACGAGGATTGCTTTCATGATTGTATAGAGCCACGCAGCGCCTTGCGGGCGTGCACGGTCGTGGCATAGAGTAGCAGATAAATCAGCGTAAACGGGAAAGTGAACAGCCGCACCAGTGTCCGCACCGCGCCCGACTCGGCCAATCCTGTGCGAAGCAGCACGAACTGCCGGATGGGATCGAGGTGCAGCCGGTCCAGCCAGAAGTAGTCGCCGTTCTCGTTAATGATGAAGACCTTCGCCGGGATGCGCAGGCCGAGCACCCATTTCCACTTGGCCATCACCACTTCACCCGAGCAGATGATGCCCATGAGTGCGTAGCGGTTGGCCGCGAGTTCGCCATACAGCCGCCGCCGCGCTTGCCGTCCGCGGTAATCCGAGACGCGGTAGACGCGAGTCTTCGCCGGGTCGAATCCGTTGGGCAGGCTTGCGTAGCAGGTGACCAGGTCGATGAAGATTTCCGGCCCGAAGTTCTCCCTCAGCCCGGGAATCACGCCCTCGATGAGGCCACGGCTCCCGCTCTCCACCAACAGAATGGCGTTGACCTTAGGCAGGCGTCCCGTGAGGAAATAGCGCACTAATACGACTATAGCGCCGGGAACTAATTGCGTTTCGAGCGGTCTCTACAGGAACAGCTCGGCTGAAACGTGGAAGAACTCGGCCAGCCGAATTGCCTGCCGTTTGCTCATGCCACGTCGTCCGCTAAGGATCAATGAGACTTGCCCACCGAGCCGACAAGCGGTGCGATGTCTACCTGCCGGAGGCCATGCTGTTCCATCAGGTGCCTCAGAATCTCATGAGGAGGGTTCTTGGGAATCGGGTAGTGAGCGGCGTCGTAGTCCTCGACCAGTTTCGCGAGCAGCTCGGCCAGAGCCAGCTCCTCGGCAGTGGGGCGTGAGAAACGTCTCCGCATTCGGATGTTTTAGCCACATGGTTTCGAGGCTCCTGCGGCTGATAACATTCACTTCCCAGATGTTATCATTCTGCAAACAAGGCCGCCTGCAGCCTGTATCCTACTCGCCTGGGATAATGGAAATGGAGGCTCCGCCATGAAGAAACTCTTCCACTTTGATGCCCCCCGCGAGCGCTACGTCTGCGATGCAGCCGTGGTCTGGTGCTTCGACAACCGTTTCGAGCTCAGCTTCCGCAAGTTCCTCCAGCGCCAGGGCGTCGTCCATTGGGACGCCATCAAGATCGCCGGCGGGACCAAGTGCCTGGCCTCCCCCGACCGCGAGACCGACCGCGACTTCGTGCTTAACCAGATCCGCATTTCGATGCGGCTGCACCAGACACAGCGCGTCATCCTCATGCTCCACTCCGATTGCGCGGCCTACGGCGGGGTCGAAGCTTTCAATGGGGACGCCGATGCCGAGCGGGCTAATCATCGCGAAGAGCTGCACAAGGCGGTGAAGCTGCTCGCCGACGAAATCCCCGGCATCGCTGTTGATGCCTACTTCGTGGATTTCGAAGGCGTGTGGGCGCTGGATGCGGGCGCCGCGGCCGGCGCTTCGGCGTGATGTTAGCCTGAAATGTGCTGGAAAAACTGCTGACTGAACAGCCGAATCCGGCTTCGGCCTCGATCGACGCACTGCCCACCGAAGAAGCCCTCCGCATCATCAACACCGAAGATCAGAAGGTTGCGCTTGCGGTGGCCAAAGAGATTCCAGCGATCGCGCGCGCCGTCGACGTGGCGGTCGCGGCGCTCGAGCGCGGCGGACGCCTATTCTATATCGGAGCCGGCACCAGCGGGCGGCTCGGCGTGCTCGACGCGTCCGAAATCCCGCCCACCTACAGCGCGCCGCCGGAGATGGTGCAAGGTATCATCGCCGGCGGAGAGCGCGCCCTCACCCGCGCCAGCGAGACCAGCGAGGACGATCCCTCTGCCGGCGCCCGAGACCTCGTGGCGCGCGGCTTCACGGCACGAGACGTGCTCGTGGGAATTGCGGCGAGCGGGAGGACGCCTTACGTGCTGGGAGCAGTGTCGGAAGCGCGGCGGCTGGGTGCGGTGACCATCGGCATCTGCTGTACCCCAGATGCCGAGCTTTCGCGCGCGGTGGATATCCCTATCGCGCCGCTGGTTGGCCCGGAAATCCTGGCCGGCTCGACCCGCATGAAGGCAGGCACCGCCCAGAAGCTGGTGCTCAACATGCTCTCCACGGAGACGTTCATCCGGTTGGGCTACGTCTACGGCAACCTCATGGTGAACGTTCAGCCGACCAACCACAAGCTGGTCGACCGCGCCCGCCGCATCATCGCGGAGGCTGCCGGCGTCACGCCGGAACGGGCGGCGGAACTGCTGGCCGCGAGCGGCAACCGTGTGCGGACTGCGATCGTCATGGGTAAGGCCGGCCTCTCGCGCGAGGAAGCCGATCGGCGGCTGGCGGCTGCCGGCGGACGCGTGGCACGGGCCCTGGCCGAATAGAGAGGATTCCATGGATAAGTTCGTAATCAACGGCGGAACGCCGCTCCAGGGTGAGATTGCCACCAGCGGCTCGAAGAATTCCGCTTTGCCCGCCCTCGCAGCGGCGCTGTTGACCGAAGAGCCGGTCGTGCTGCACCGCGTCCCGCGCGTGCGCGACATCCGCACGATGGAGCGGCTGCTGGTGGATATCGGCTCGGCGGTCGATGTCGATGGCGAGACCGTGCGCCTGAGGACCGAGCAGATCGTCTGTCCCGAAGCGCCCTACGAGCTGGTCAAGACCATGCGCGCATCCAGCCTGGTGCTGGGTCCGCTGGTGGCGCGGAGCCGGCGCGCCCGCGTGTCGCTGCCCGGCGGCTGTGCCATCGGAGGCCGCCCCATCAACCTGCACATTTTCGGCCTCGAGCAACTCGGCGCCCGCATCAACCAGGCCCACGGCTATATCGAAGCCGAAGCGACGGAAGGCTTGCGCGGCGCGACAGTTCATTTCGACCGCATCACCGTGACCGGCACCGAGGACCTGATGATGGCCTCCGTGCTTGCCCGCGGCGAGACCGTGCTACGTAATGCCGCTCGCGAGCCCGAGGTCGTCGACCTGGCCGAACTCCTGGTCAAAATGGGCGCGCGGATTGAAGGCGCCGGCACTTCCACCATCCGCATCCAGGGCGTGGACCGGTTGCACGGGGCCGAGCACACCATCATCCCCGACCGTATCGAGGCGGGCACGTTCCTGGTGGCTGGCGCCATCACCGGCGGCGACCTGGCCATTACCGGGTGCATGCCGCAGCACGTCGACGCCCTCGTGTCCAAGCTGCAACAGGCCGGGGTGGAAGTGACACAGACCGATGCGTCCACGCTCCGGGTGCGCGGCGGAACCCGTCTGCGCAGCGTGGATGTAACCACGGAGGAGTTCCCCGGTTTTGCCACGGACTTGCAGGCGCAGTATATGGCCCTGATGACTCAAGCCGAGGGCATCGCCATGATTGTCGAGACCATCTTCGAGAACCGCTTCATGCACGCGCACGAGCTGGCGCGCATGGGCGCCAACATCCGGCTCGACGGGCGCCAGGCGATCGTCGCTGGACCACGGCTGCTGACCGGCGCCGGCGTCATCGCCAGCGACCTGCGCGCCAGCGCGTCGCTGGTGCTGGCGGCTCTGGTGGCGCGTGGCGAGACGGTGATCGATCGCGTCTACCACATCGATCGCGGCTATGAGAAAATCGAGCAGAAACTCGCCGCGGTGGGTGCCGATATCCGGCGGGTGGAGTAAACCATGGCGCATAATCCCGGATTTCTGAAGCTGGTGAACGAAGCCAAGAGCCGCGTGAAGGAGATCGAGGTGCCCGCGTACCTGAAGATGCGCGAGGCCGGCGAGGAGCACATCCTGGTGGATACCCGCGAGGACAACGAGTGGGCCGCCGGGCACGTGGCCGGCGCCGTGCATCTGAGCAAGGGCATCATCGAGCGCGATATCGAGACCAAAGTGCCTGATGTGAATGCCAAGCTTATCCTCTATTGCGGCGGCGGATTCCGGTCGGCGCTGGTGGCCGACAATCTCCGGCAGATGGGCTACAGGAATGCCATCTCCCTCGATGGCGGCTGGAAGGCGCTGAAGGAATCCGGGCTCCCGCTCGAAAAGTAGCCCCGCCAGACGTTACAATAGATTCAGGTCTGAAATAGCGATGCCGCGGCGCCTGGCGCGGAAGCTGATGCTGTCGATCACTGTCATCGTGATCATCGTGGCAGCGGTTTCCGGGCTGGTCAATGTCAAAACCGAGGAGCAGCAGCTGCTCTACACGATGATCCAGGGTGCGGATCAGCTCTCCAAGGGCATTACCAGCGCCACCTGGCACGCCATGCTGGACGACCACCGCGAGGCCGCCTACCAGGTGATGCAGACCATCGCTCTCAAGCAGGGCATCGACCGCATCCGCATGGTGAACCGTGCCGGGCAAGTGATGTTCTCGACGAACCCGGAGGACCGGCAGAGCTCGGTGGAACCGCCGGCCGAGAACCCGCACGTCGACCTTCCTTCGCGGGTACGCATTTTCCGCAATCCCAAGGGCGGCCGCCTGCTGGCCATGACCACGCCGATCTTCAACGAGCCCTCGTGCAGCCAGGCCGAGTGCCACGCGCATCCGGCGGAGATGAAGGTGCTCGGCGCCCTCGACCTGCGGCTCGACCTGGAACGGGTGGATAACGAAGTCAAGTACATGAAGGTCCGCGTGATGGTGGTGACCGCGATCGAGGTGACCCTGATCGGCCTCTTCATCGCTCTGTTCACGCGCCATTTCCTGAGCCGGCCGATCGAGAAACTGATCGAAGGCACCAAGGCGGTGAGCCACATGGAGCTCGATCAGCCGCTCAATATCAACGGCAGCAGCCAGGAGCTGGACGAGCTGGCGCGTTCCTTCGATGTCATGCGCGATCGTCTGCGGTCGGCGGTCGGGGAGATCAACCAGTTCACGCAGAACCTGGAAACCAAGGTCGAGGAGCGCACCCAGCAGCTCAAAGCCGCACAGAAGAAGCTCTTGCAGAGCGACCGGCTGGCCTCGCTCGGGCAGCTTTCGGCGAGCGTCGCCCACGAGATCAACAATCCGGTTTCGGGCGTGCTCAATCTCTCCATGCTGATGCAGCGCATGCTGAAGGACGACGGCGTCCCGCCGAACCGGATCGCCGAGTTCCGCAAGTATCTGGGCCAGGTAACTATCGAAACCGCGCGCGTGGGCCGGATCGTGAGCGACCTGCTGGCGTTTTCGCGGCGCAGCAAGCCGCAGCGCGCGCAGGCCGACCTGAACCGGATCGTGCGCACCACGCTCTCGCTGGTAGAGCACAAGATGAAGCTCAGCAACGTGGCGCTGGAAGCCGTCTACTGCGAGGACTTGCCCAGCGTGCCCTGCGATCCGTCACAGATCCAGCAGGTGGTTCTGAACCTGCTGTTGAACGCGGCGGAAGCCACGCAGGGCAAGGCCGAGCGCCGGGTGAACGTGACCACGGCGAAGGGCGCCGACGCGGTCCTGCTGTACATAGCCGACAACGGCGAAGGGATCCCGCCGGAAAACCTCGCCAAAATCTTCGACCCGTTCTTCACGACCAAGAGCGAAGGCAAAGGCGTCGGGCTTGGACTGGCGGTGTCGTACGGAATCATCGAGGCCCACGGGGGCGATATCGAAGTCAGGAGCACGGTGGGTGCGGGCACGACGTTTACCGTGTCGCTGCCGCTGGAGCAGCGCGAGCCGCCCGCCGAGCCGCCGGTCGCGGTCTTGACCCACCGCGAGTGAAGTACCTTTACGTGGGAATGACGGACGAGGTGGATCGCGGCGCCGCACGGAGAGTGGCGGCGCGCGTGGAGGCCGCGTTTGGCGGGCCGGTGCGCGAGTTGGAGCTGGGGAGCGTGGAGTTCGCCCACGACGCGGCGCGCGGCCAGTATGCTTCGATTCCGGTGCTGGAGATGCTGCTCCGGCGATGCCCGGAGGATGCGCGCAAGCTGCTCGCCGTTACCGGACGGGACCTCTTCATTCCCGTGCTGACGTTTGTGTTCGGGCACGCGCAGTTGGGCGGCAAGGTGGGCGTGATTTCGCTGGCGCGCCTAGAACAGGAGTTTTATGGCCTCGCGCCGGATCGCGAGGTCCTGCTGGAGCGCGCCGACAAGGAAGCGCTTCACGAGACCGGCCACATGTTCGGGCTGGTCCACTGCGCGGAGCGGAGGTGCGCGATGTCGCTGGCCACCAACATTCGGCAGATCGATGTCAAAGACAACGCATTTTGCCCGCAATGCGCGGCGCGGCTGCGGAAACAGATCGGGGAACAGGTATGAAGACCCATTGGCAGATTCTGGTAGTGGACGACGAAGAGGTGATGTGCGAATCGCTGGCGGCGTGGCTGCGCGAAGACGGCTACATCGTGGATACGGCCGCCAGCGGCCGCGAAGCGGTCGAGAAGGCACACCAGCGGGACTACGCGATTTACTTCGTCGATCTGAAGATGCCCGGCGGCATGGACGGCATCGAGACCATGATGCAGATCCGCAAGCTGCACGCGGAGGCGTCGATCATCATCATCACGGCCTACGCGACCGTGGACACGGCGATCACGGCGATGAAGGAGGGCGCGCAGGAGTATATCGTCAAGCCGTGCAATCCGGAGGAGATCTCGCTGCTGGTGAGCCGCATCATCAAGGTGAAGAACCTGCAGCGGGAGAACACGATCCTGCGCAAGAAGCTCACCCGGCAGTACAGCGTGCACGACGTGATCAGCAAGAACGCGAAGATGCACGAGATCCTGCAACTGGCCAAAGAAGTGGCGAGCCTGCCGAGCACGGTGCTGATCCAGGGCGAGAGCGGCACGGGGAAGGAACTGATCGCGCGCGCGATCCACAACGCGGGCGAGAGGGCGTCGAAGCCGTTCGTGGCGGTGTCGTGCGCGGCGCTCGCCGAGACCCTGCTGGAGAGCGAGCTGTTCGGGCACGAGAAGGGCGCGTTCACGGGAGCCGCGGCGCAGAAGCGCGGCAAGTTCGAGCTCGCCGACGGCGGCACCATCTTCCTGGACGAGATCGGCGACATCTCGCCGAAGCTGCAGGTGGACCTGCTGCGCGTGCTGCAGGACCGGACGTTCTACCGCGTCGGCGGGACCGAGGAGGTGCGGGTGGACGCGCGGGTGGTGGCGGCGACGCACGTGAACCTGCAGCAGGCGGTGGCCGAGGGGCGCTTCCGGGAGGACCTGTTCTACCGGCTGAACGTGATCGAGATCCGGCTGCCTCCGCTGCGCGAGCGGCGCGAGGACATCCCGCTGCTGGCGAGCCACTTTCTGGAGCGGATCGCGCGCGAGTTGGGGCGCGACGTGAGCGAGATCACCGAGGCTGCGCTCGGCGTGCTGATGGACTACAACTGGCCGGGCAACGTGCGCGAGCTGGAGAACGCGGTGGAGCGCGCGGTGGTCACCTGCCGCGGGCACGAGCTGACCGAGGAGCACTTCGGCTTCCTGGCGCGGGCGGCCCCGGCTGCCAAGGCGTGGGCTGTGCCGACGGGGGCGAGCCTTCAGGACATGGAGAAGGCAGTGATCACCGCCACTCTCCAGCGCACCAACGGCAACATCAAGGAATCGGCGGCGATTCTCGGGATCGACCGCTCGACGCTCTACGAGAAGATCAAGAAGTACGAGATTCCCAGATAGGGTACGTTCCCCGGATCTTTTTGATGAACGCGTGGCAGCGGTGGATCCACACCGGCCGCGGCAGGAACATCAGTGGGCATTCGCCCGCGATCACTTTGAGGCCGCTGGACAGGCAGGCATCCACGGCCTGCCGGTCAGACGCGCGAAAGAACCAGACGCGCTTCATGCCGGCCGCGACGCACTCGGCGGCTACCGCCGGCGTCACGGCGGACGACGTCATGAGCAGAGCGCTGTCTACGGGCGGCTGAATGTCTGTGACGTGAGCGTAGCAGGGCTCACCATCGATTTCGGTGGCCTCCGGATGGACCGGAACGGGGTCCCAACCTTTGGCGCGAAACTCGCGGAAGACGACGCGCGAGAAGTCCCCGGGCCGGCGGGAAACGCCGACGAAGGCGAAGCGCTTCTGGTCCAAAAAATTCTCGATGGAGTCCCTGGACGACATTTGAGACCAACTCTTTCTGATTCCAGGGTACGCCCGATCGATCCTAAGGCTGAAGGAATATTTCGCCGCAGACGGCGTCCCAATCCGCCTTAGGATAGCTGGCGGAAATGTCTGAGACCGGCACGCCTCCGTCTGCGAGGGTGGCGCCGGCGCCTTCCATGGAGAGGGCAAGCTGGAGGCGCTCCATCTCGCGCAGGAGCCAGGGGCGGACTTCCCAGCCGGAGAGCAGGTGGCGGAGATCGAAGCGGCCGCCGATGGGCTTGACGCGCAGGAGGTAGTCGCGGTCCGGGGCGCCGGTCTCGACGACTTCGCCATCGACCGGGGACAGCACGCGCACATCGGCTTCGCGCTTGCGGACGCGGAAGGCGGTGCCGTTGGCTTCGATGCGGTCGCCGGGCTGGGGCAGGTCGATGGAATCGGGTGTGCCGAGGAGGCGGCGGCCGAGGTCATCGAGGCCGATGGTGAGGGTGCCGTCGGCTTCGGGGTGGGCCCAGGTGTGGCCGCGGTGATAGAAGCGGTTGAGCGGGAAGCTCATGCCGAAGATCTCCTCTTCGGGCTCCGGAACTTCGCGCGGCGGATGTTCGGCGACCCAGTGCTGGTGCGTCTGACACAAGCGGCAATCGAAGGCGTTGGGGCACTCGCGGTGCTGGAACTCGCCGGTGAGGACGTGGCGGCAGGCGCGGTCGGCGGCGGGAAGGTCATGGAAATCGGAGTGCCAGCGGATGTGCTCGGTCTTGCCGCGGCGAAGGTCGCGGATGGAGCGCCAGAGGGCGTTGAGCAGCGTGGTGGCTACGACCACGAGGACGGTGTAGAAGGCTCCGAGAAAAATCAGTTTCGCCATTTAGAATCTCCCTGCGAGCACGGGTTCGGGTTCTTCGACCCGCACTTCGCGCTTGAGTTCACGCTCCTCGGGGAAGAGCACCAGGTAGCGGAACGAGAATGAGTAGACCAGAACGCCGTATGCGACGACGCCGAGGAAGGTCCCGACCTCCTGCCAGCTCGGGGTGTAGGAGAGGAACTTGTCGAAGCTGAGGGTGGGCAGGGCGAGCGTCTGGACGGTCTGAACGAAGCGATTGAGGGCCACGCCGGCGCAGGCCAGCGCGGCGGCCGAGACCAGCCACGCGCGGCGGGCGCGGAAGCGGGGCGCGAGCAGGATCAACGCGGGCACGAGGCCGAAGACCACGATTTCGGCGAACAGGATCCAGGTGCCGAAGGGCTTCCACTCGTAGTATTGCGAAGCGGCGAATCCGCGGCCGGGCGAGGTGCGGTTGATCCAGATCAGGGTGTCGACGGTTTTGGCGAGCACGTAGACGGAGAGCAGCAGGCCGGAGATGCGGCCCAGCAGATGGAACACCTGCGGGCGGACCAGCGATTTCCTGGTGATCTTTTCGACCAGCCAGGTGGTGAGGACGATGAAGCTCGGGCCCACGGCGGCGGCGGAAATGATGAAGAGGAAGAAGGTGGAGGGCCAGACCAGGAAGCCTTCGCGGAAGGCGAACGGGCGGCCGCGAAGCACGCCGTAGAGGCCGCCGAGCGAGCCCTGGTGGAAGAACGAGAGGAAGGTACCCACGCCGGCGAAGACGTAGACCAGCTTATGCAGCTCGAATTCGAAGACCAGGAAGCCCGGGACCTCGCGGAGCTTGCGGTTCTTCAGAAGAATGGGCAGGTATTCGATGGCCAGCACGGTGAGGTAGCAGGTGATGCAGAAGGTGACCTCGGTGAGCATGGAGTGCACGTTGGGAT
The DNA here is from genome assembly GCA_035578025.1 of Verrucomicrobiia bacterium. Taxonomy (GTDB): domain Bacteria; phylum Acidobacteriota; class Terriglobia; order Bryobacterales; family Bryobacteraceae; genus Solibacter. Next base: position 7,762 of record DATJYJ010000539.1, on the reverse strand, counting down.
ACCAGAAGGTGAACCAGGCCCGGAGGGGTTGGCCGACATCCACCATGAGGGCGGCGACGGCGCCGCTGTAGCACACCAGTCCGATGACGACGGCGCTGTTGATGACGGCGCGGAGTTCCTTGAGCTTGAGGATGTAGAGCAGGAAGCCGGTGAAGAACGCGCCGGCGCCGAGGGCGATCACGGTGAGGTCGAGGAAGATCCAGAGGCCGAAGGCGAAGCGGTTGTCCATGTTGGTCTGGTTCAGGCCTTTGACGAGGCAGAGGCCGGCGGCGTAGATGCCGATAGCGAGCATGGCGAACCAGGGGGCGACCCAGAGCAGGAATCGCGGGGTGGAGCAGCGGTCGAGGCCGCGGGAGATGAGGCGCTTATCCACGGGAAGGCTCCTTTCCGGCCCGGAGGTCGACCTTGCTGGAGCGGTAGTAGATCTTGGGCTCGGTGCCGAGCGATTCGAGCAGGCGGACGCTGCCCGGCGGTTTGGGCAGAGTGGCGAGGTCGCCGAAGCGGATGGCCTTGGTGGGACACGCTTCCACGCAGGCCGGGGTGTACTCGACGTGCGCGGGATCGCGGCCTTCGGCGACGGCCTGCTGCTTGGCGGCGTGCCAGCGGCCGTGACAGAAGTTGCACTTTTCGACCACGCCGCGCATGCGGGGCGCGACATCGGGGTTGAGCGTCTTCTCCATGCCCGGGGGCCAGGCGGGGTCGTGCCAGTTGAAGTAGCGGGCGTGGTAGGGGCAGGCGGCCATGCAGTAGCGGCATCCGAGGCAGCGCTCGGGCATCTGGCCGACGATGCCGGTGGCGGGATCGATATCAACCGCTTTTTGCGGGCAGACGCTGACGCATGGGGTCTCTTCGCCGCACTGCTGGCAGAGCATGGGGACGAAGGCCTGACCGACTTTGAAGACGCGGATCCAGGTGAGGCCGGTGCGGTCGGTGGCGCCTTCGTGGGCGGGCGGGATGTTGTTCTCGACGGCGCAGGCGACCATGCAGGCACCGCAGCCGGTGCAGCGATCGACGTCGATGGTCATGCCGTAGCGGGTCATGCGAGCACCACCTTTGCTCCGTCGCCGTGGGCGCAGATGTCGCGGATGCCGGGGGAGGATCCGGTGAGGACAACGCCGGGCGGCACCGACGCGTCCGGGACTACGCGGACGGTGCATTTGCCGTGAAGCGTCTGGAGAACGGCGCGGGATGGGAGGGCGGCGGCGTCCCGGGGATTCAGCGCGACGGCATTGGGCGGGAGGCGGAGGTTGGATTCTTCGTAGAGCTTGGTCATGAGCGGGGAGAGCAGCGCGGGGGTCCAGGGGGCTGGGACCGCGGTGAGGGGAAGGTCGTGCGAAGGGTGCGGCTGAGTTGGAGAGCCCTGGGCGGGGAGAGAGGACGAGCCGCGCCAGATGTGACCATCGAGTAATGCTTGCCAGAAGGCGTCAGGAGTGGGGTGGGCAGGGGACTGCTTGTGGATGAAGTCCGCGCGCTCGCGGAGTGCATTGGCGGCGGGTACATCGGCCAGGGCGGCGACAAACTCGGGGGCGTTTACCAGCGCTGCGGGAGGTGGGATCAGCGGGGCTGCGAGGCGGAAGAGTTGTTGAGTTTGGTCGATGGCGGCCGGGATGTCCTCGGTGATTTCGGGGAAGACCGGGGCGGGGAGGGCGTAGGTGGCGTGGCGGGCGTATCCGCCACGGGAAACGGCGAAGGTGATGACGACGGCGCCAGCGGCCAGCTTCGGTTCGATACGGTGCCAGGGGATGTAGGTCACGGCGGAGGACTCGTCGATCAGGAGGAAATGGAGACTGCGATCGGGGACGGCGTCGAGGCCGGTGACCGGGGCGGCCTGCTTCTTCCAGGCATCGGGGACCGGGGCTTCGGGGCGCGCGTATACCGGGGCGCCAAGCCGGCGGTTCAGTTCGGCAACACCAGGGGCATCGCCGATCGCCAGGGACGGGCCGTTTTCGAGGAGGCGCTGCGGGAGGGGATCGGGCAGGCCTTCGGCACGGATCCACTCGTCGGCGAGCATGGCGGTGGGGGTTTCGACGGCGCCGGCATGGATGAGATAGAACTTTTCGCGGGCGGCAAACACGTTGGCGGGAGTTCCCCAACCTTCGAGCAGCGGCGCGCCGACGCTGAGCACGGTGCGCACGGAGTGGAGATCGTAGGCGACGGGGTTGGGGTCGGGCGAGATGTAGGTTCCGTTGAGGGCCGCCATGGCGCGGCGGAAGGTCCAGGAGGCGGTGCGGCCGGGATTGAGATCGAGGATGGCGATGGGATCGGAGGGGGCGCGTTTGGAGAGCGTCGCTTTGGCTTGCTCGACGGGACCCTGGCGCAGACGGGCCGGGTGGTAGGGGAGATGGTGGGCGGCGACACCGAAGGCGCAGCCGGCGCCGGAGAGCGCGACGGGCTGATCGCCGACGCAGCGCGCGCGGAGAGGGCATCCGGCGGGACAGAGGGCGCAATTGGTGGTTTTGGAGCGAATTTCGCCGCGTGCGGGCCGGGGGATGCCGGGCCAGTTTTCGCTCCACAGCGAGCTATCCTTGATCAGCCGCCAGGGGACCGGGGTGAGCAGCGCGCCTGCCGCGGCGCCGCCGGCGAATTTGAAGATATCGCGACGTGTGTTTTTCATTTGTGGCAGTCCAGACAACTGTTTTCCTTGTGCTGCTCGCGGTGGCAGGCGATGCAGGCGTCCATGGAGAGGAGGTCGAGCGAGTAGCCGCTGATGCGGTTTTCGACGAGGATGCGCGGGGCGGCAGCCGAGCCCTGATCGCCGTGGCAGCGTTCGCACTTGAGGTTGGCGCGCTTGACGTGAGTGGCGTGCGAGAAGTAGACATTCTCGGGCTGGCGCGCGTAGACCAGCCAGGCGGGCTCGCGCTGCGGGGTCACGTATTGTTCGATGAACCGCTTTTCGGCGGCGGTATCGCCCATGGCCGCGGCGTGGCAACTGGAGCACTTATCGAGCGTGGGGACCCCGGCGAAGCTGCCGTCGGCGCGAAAGGCGTGGCAGTCGTCGCACTTGGAGCCGGCTTTTTCGGCGTGGATCTTGTGGCTGAAATCGACGGGCTGCGCCTGGGTCCGGTAGATGACGCGCGGGAAGCCCAGCCAGCCCGCGCCCAGGGCGGCCAGGGCTCCCGCGAGAAAGAGGATGGTTCCGCGTAGTTTCACGATTCCCTCGAGAAAAACTCATGGAATAAGAGCCGCATGCGGTCGCGATCGAGCACTGCGGCGAGCCCGGGGACGAACTGGCCGCCATCGGCCGCGAAGGCCCCCTGCTGGAGGAACTGGTTGATGCGGCGGTGCTCCTGCTCCATCCAATGCCGGGCGGGCTCGCCCTGGAGCAGGTTGCGCGACGTACCTTCGGCGGGCACGCCTTCGAAGAGCCAGCCGGAGGTGTAGGGCTCGGCGGTGAGGCGTGCGGGATCGGCGCGCAGGTAGAGGTTGCAGTTGGTGAGCAGGAACGAATTAGGGAAGACGACCTCGTAGTCGGCGCCGCCGGCGGTGAGGACGGCCGCGGGGCGGTGTTCGCCCTTGAGCCAGACGTAGGCGATGCGATCGACTTTGCCGAGCACACGACCGAGGAAGGCGTCGATGCCGGCGTGGCAGGCGCCGTCCTCGGTGACGTCGAGCCACATGTGGTTGGCGGAGTAGCGGAGCCAGCCGGGCATGGGGGTGCCGTCGACCTCTTCGGCGCGCAGCCCGGGATGGGCCATGGCGGAGTAGAGCTCGCAGTAACGGAAGGCGTCGTTGCCGCAGCGGGAGAGCAGCGACTCGCTGTAGGGGACGAGCTTGGCGACGGGAGCGGCGGCGCAGTACTGCATGAGCGACTCGCGGAGGTAGGGGCATGGGCCGTCGGCGGGCGGCTCGGCGGATTGCGTGCGATAGACCGAGCAGGAGAGGTGCTGCGCGGAGCTGCACTTTTCGTTGGCGTGGACGGCGTGCGCGATGGGGATGAACTTACGCAGCGACGCGGTCTGGCAGTATTTGACCTGGGCTTCTCTGAGGAACGGGCAGGTCATGGTGCTTACTTCGTTTCTTTCTTCCCCGCTTCCTCGCCGCCATCGGCCATGGTGACGCCAAGGGTGGGGACGTGGAACGCGTGGCCGTCGCCCATGGATGAGACCAGGCCGGCGAGCTCGCGATCGATTTGGGAGGCAGCGGCGGCCTTGCGGCGGCGCGCCACGACTTCCTGGAAGATGCCGACGCCGACGGCAGCGCAGCAGAGGAGGGTGACGATGCCCAAGACGACGTTGGTCACGGTCAGCCAGTAAGTGGATGGATCGCTCATGCGAGAGACTTCTCCTTCGCATGGGGGAATGCAGGCTGGGGGCCATGCTGATAATAAAGGAGTTGCAGGTATGGAAGGCGTGTTTCGTGCCGGGATATCCGACGCGCGGGTCTGGAATTCCGGCGTGGCGGGGTCCCGTAGGTTGTGGAAATCCGGCGATCGTTTGTTTTCAAGCAGAGATTGGGTTCGTTTGGCATCCGACACGTGCGGCGGCCCGGCGAGGCGGCGATCGGGCGACGGTGGCCAATAAAGTGATGAAGGGTCGCGCGCACAGGGTCCTCCTGAGGGGAAGGTAGCATGGGGGCGGCGGGAGGATGGGTTGGGAATCGGATAAGTGGAGCGGAATCTGCGAAAAATAGAGGGAAGCGGCCGTGAAATGAAAAAGGGTTGCTCCGTACTGCGCGCGAAGCAGGGAAAGCTCGCTGATTTCACTACAATTGGAGCCCGTGAAACTCTCGGTGTATCGCTCGACAGTATTCACAATATTGGCCTCGATCAAGTCGATGGGTTGATGCGACAGGCAGAGGGTTTTCTTGTCCAATCGAGCTGGGCTGCAAGAACCGGGAGGGGGTGCCTGTGGCGCCTCGCACTTGCTGTTCTGCGGCTTGAGGACAAGCCAAGCGGGCTGACGCTCTGGAAGCTGTCCGACCCGAGCGCCGGAAAGCGCCTGCGGCGCTGGGCAGGCCAGGAGGCCTACCCTACAAAGAAAAATACAAAAAACCTCGGGGTACGGGTCTGCATCATCATTTTGTTGCGGACCTCGCTGCCGGCGGGTCCCGAGGCATACGGTCATGCAGAACCCGAAGAGCGTCTTCTACAGTCCATATGCTGCCCCGCGCGCCACAAACGACGACCTGCGGCGCTACGCCAACCTGAAACTGGTTGCGCTGGGGCAGCCTCCGCATCGGGAAGTGGCAGATCCCTACTTCCTGGAACTTGCCGATCCGTTGTTGCGCAATTTCCACCAAAAGGACAGACTTCTGGCTGGCCGGCTTTGCCCGGTCGATAGCCGGATTCAGCGGTTCCTGGAGGAGTACCTATCGGGGGTTAGCTCCGCGGGGGCAATCCGTCTTCCCTCCGATACGTTCACGCTCGACCGCCCCGGACTGGCGCGAGTGATCTCGCTTCCAGCCAGGAGCGATTCGTTCGAATCCGCATACGTGCGATCGTTTCGGGTGGCGCAAGGCGTGCTGCACAATCCCAGCCGCGATCGCCGGACCACGCAGGGATTGTTCCATATCGCCGAGGGAGACATCCCCGTGCCGGCGGACAAAGCCGCGGTTCCGAAACGGGTCTTTGGCGCAATCCTGGCGGCGGCGCTGCAACCGCCGGACAGCCTGCTCCACCTGCCTTTCACTTCGGACCAGGAGGAACAGGCGCGGCTTTTCGTGTCGCTACTGCTTCGTCCGCTGGTGTGCCCGGCTACCGGCACGGAGCCGGAGAAGACCATGGAGATCCGCTTCTTCGCGCCGGGCGGTCTGGCCGCCAACCTGGATTTTGTGGAGTCGGTATTCGGCAACGCAGGCGATCCGTATCTGCCGGAGAACGATGCGGCCCTGGACGCGATGCACTGGACGGGCCATACCGGCTGCGTCATCCTGGCGCCTCACCTGACCGGGGTTCGGAAGAAGGACCTCGGCCTGCCGCATTTCGACGAAGCAAACGAGCGGCAACGCCGCGACGGGATGTGCTGGCGCGACGACGACGAGCCCTACAACGAGGGCCGCCCCTTCAAGGTCACCTGCCGCAGCCGGAGCGGCGCGATCGTCACGATCATCACCGACAACTACTTCGGCTACTGCAAAAAGGAAGTGAAGACGCAGATCAGCTTCGCCGCCAACCTTTACGGGCGCTGCGAAGAAGAGCATGCCGGCGGCGCAATCGCGTTCCCATCGTATCTTCTGGGGCAGGACTTTTACGCGGGACGGACGATCCACCAGCACGAACCCGATTTCGACGAGGCAATGCACCGGTTGGGCGACGCGGTGGAGCGCAAGCCGGAAGGCTACGCGGTAGACCGGGGCTGGGCGGACATTCTTTACGTGCCCGGCGACGCGGAGTTCAGCGTGCGGGAAGGCGAGGTCCGCTGGCGTTGCGAGGGACAGAAACGCTCGCTCACGCTGCGGCCGGACTGCGTCTACGTGCTTCCCTCGGGTTACCGGGTCCGGCTGGAGAAACAGCCCGGCGGGACTTACTGGCGGCTGGTGGGAACGCGCTCCGACGGCACGTTGTGCCACAAACCCTGTACGGTGTCGGGCGGCGGAAAATCGGAGATCTCGAAATCGATTTCCAACGCGATTCTGAAGGGCCCGGTCTTTATCGGCGACTACCAGAGGGACATGGACTGGCTGGAGCAGGTGCTGCGCATGGACTTCCGGCAGATCTACAGCCGTCCCGCGGCAGACGATCGCGCCGGCAGGCCGTTACTCAGCCCGGAACGCTCGCTCGGTTCGGTGATCAAGCTGCTGACGCCTTCGCCCGACTACACGCCAGAATACAACGCGAAGCTGCGAGAGCTTCCGCAGTCGATGCGGCAGCTTGTCTGCGTGGTCAAGAGGCATTACCGTCCGGAATGGGGCGACAGCTGGCGCGAACATTTCACTGTGGACCGGATCAACGGTGTACCGGGGCACGAGCTGAAGCTCGACAATGAGAGACTGGTGGGGAACTACCTGCGCGTGGGCTTCGAGGCCGGGGGCGCGTGGCGGATTTTCAAGTTGCGGCCCGACTTCAACCCGGCGGAGAAGGTGCAGGTGGAGGACGATATTACAGCATCGGTGGTGGTGCCGCGCGAGATGCCGGGCAATGGCCAAGCCGGCTCCGGGCCGAGCGTCAAGCTGGTTGCCAACTGCGAGAGGATGCTTTTTCAGCGGCCGGACGAAGCCATACACCGCGGCTTCGACAAAGAGGCCGAAGCCGACCTTTCCGGACCGGATGTTTTCCTGTCGAATTTCGAACCACTGAGCCTGGCCCAGGCACAGGCGCTGGCCGATCACGTAGTGGAGTTCGATCAGTATACCGAGCCCATGAAGCACGTGATCGAGGGCGCAGTTTCCGAGGCCGGCCCGAAATGGGTGGTGTCGTCGGCGCATCCGCGGCTGGTCAACGGCCAGCCTTCGAAGAATCCCCGCTATCTGCAAAAGCGGCCCGATATGGCCAATCCGCGGGCAGCGCACCTGGCTGCGGTTGCGGTGCGGCTGGGGAGGAAGACTCCAGCCGGGCGGCCGCTGCTCTTCCCGGTGGACGCGGTGCTGCCGGGAAGGCGGGGCAGCCCTGCCGACCGCTCGCTGGGAATACCGCCGCTGGCCGTCTACGGCCCGATTCACTATCTGGAATTGCCGGAGCTGCTGATGGACTTCATTTGCAGCCTGACCGGCAAATCGCCCTCGACGACGGGATTCGGCAGCGAAGGGGCGCTCACCAAGAGACCCTTCAATGCGCTGCCTCCGGTGATCGATATCAATAACGCGCTGGTCTCGGCCGCGGTTACCG